>NZ_JBIUSS010000009.1:19974-262668 GCF_044741445.1 Kitasatospora sp. NPDC088160
GCGCGGGGCACCCCCGCCGCGGGGCGGGCGCTCCCCGGGCGGGGGGGGCGGCCCCGCGCCCCCCCCCCCCCCCCCGCCCGCCCCGTCCCTCCCACCCCCGTTCCCGGGAGCCCGTCCGCTCCTGTGAACCCGTCCGCTCGTGCGCGCCCGCTCGGTCCCGCTAGCCCTTCCGCGGCAGCAGCCGGACCAGGCCCACCAGCACCAGCTCCAGCGCCGCCAGCGCCGTCACGCTGCGGCCGAACGCGGCCGCCGGGTCGCCTCCGCCGTAGTAGAGCAGGCCGATCAGTGCGATGCCCAGCGCCCCGCCGACCTGCTGCACGGTGGCCAGCACCCCGGCGGCCGACCCGACCAGCTGGGGCTCGACCCCGGCCAGCACCACGGAGGTCACCGGGGCGATCACCAGGCCCATCCCCAGGCCGTCCACGAACAGCCCCGGCGTCAGCCACCACACGCTTCCGCCCGGCGCGCCGTACACCGCGAGGGCGAGCAGGCCCAGCCCGACGGCCATCAGCAGCCCGCCGACGGCGATCGTCCGGGCCCCGCCGAGCCGGGCGGCGACGCGGTGGGTGGCGTTGGAGGTGAGCAGGTAGCCGAGGCCGATCGCCGTGAACACCAGCCCGGCGCCGAGCGCGTCCAGGCCGCGGCCCAGCTGGAGGTACAGGGCGAGCACCAGGAAGAAGGACGCCTGGCCGAGCCAGAAGGCGAGCTGGGCGAGCAGACCGGCGCCGAAGGCCCTGGTCCGGAACAGCCGGGTGTCGACCAGCGGGGCGGCGGGGCCGGAGCCGCTGCCGGAGTCGGGGGCGGTGGCGGAGCCGGAGCCGGGGGCGGTGGCGCGGGTCCGGGTGCGGTGCTGATGCACCACGAAGCCGGCCAGCAGGGCGACCGCGCCGCCCAGGCAGAGCCAGGTCCACAGCGGCCAGCCCTGCGCGGGGCCCTGGATCAGCGGCAGCACCAGGGCGGTCAGCGCGGTGGTGACCAGCAGCACGCCCACCGGGTCCAGGCCCGGCCGTTGCGGGGCGCGCGACTCCGGCAGGCAGCGGCGGACCAGGGCCAGAGCGGCCAGGCCGATCGGCAGGTTGATCAGGAAGCAGCTGCGCCAGCCGAGGCCGAAGAGGTCCGCCCGGATCAGCAGCCCGCCGATCAACTGGCCGAACACCGCGCCGACGCCCATGGTCAGCCCGTACCGGGCGAAGGCCCGCGCCTGCGCCGCGCCGCTGAACGCCGTCCGCAGGATCGCCAGCACCTGCGGGCCCATCAGCGCCGCCGCCAGACCCTGCACCACCCGGGCGCCGACCAGCGCGGCGGCGGTGGGGGCGAGGCCGCAGCCCGCGGAGGCGAGGGTGAACAGGGCCAGGCCGAGCCCGAACACCCGGCGCCGGCCGTACCGGTCGCCGAGTCGGCCGGCGGTGACCAGGCCGGCCGCGAGGGCCAGGCTGAATCCGGCGATCACCCACTGGACGGCGGCCGGTCCGGCGCCCAGGTCGGCCTGGACGGACGGGACGGCGACGTTGACGACGAAGAAGTCGAGGGCGGTCATGAAGGTGGCGGTCAGGACGACCGCCAGCAGGCCGCGCGGGGCGCCGGCCGCCGCCTCGGCCCCGGGCGCGGTGGTGCTCGCGGCGGTGCCCGCGGTGCCGGGCGCATTGTCGGGCGCATTGCCGGTCGCGGTCGATGGGCGGGCGGTCAGGGCGGAGCTCATCTCGGCTTCTCCTCAGTGGGGTTGGGGGGAGTGGGTCGGGGGCGGTGGGGGTCGCCCCCGACCCGTCCGGCCTGCCGTCAGGCGCCCGGGACGCGGTCCAGGAAGCCGTACACCGAGCCGATCCGCCCGTCCGGCGAGGCCACCAGGACGTCGAAGCCGATCACCACCGGCTCGGCGCCGGCCGGCCCGAGGTTCCAGGTGAACCGGGCGATGTCGTGGTGCGCGTCCACCGGGCCGAGGGTGAACTCCAGCCCGGGGAACTGGGCCTGGGCCGCGCCGATCAACGCGTCGATCGCGTCCCGGCCGGCGACGGCGGCCAGCGGGTCGGTGTACCGGCCGTCCACGGCCCACACCTCGTCGATCAGCTTGCGGCGGGCGCCCGGGTCGGTCTCGTTCCAGACCGCGAGGTAGCGCTCGGCGAGCTGCTGGAGGGCGGTGGTGGTGATCTCGGTCATGGTCTTCTCCCGTGTCCCGGTGGGTGGTTGAGCGGCTCGTTCCCGCTGCTCACCAAGGTAGGGACGGGCCGGCGCGGGCGAATCAGTCACGTATCGGCATGGGGGTACGTAGCGTCCGGCGGGGGGTACGTAGGTGTGCTCGGCGGGCCCGCCCGCACCTGCGGCCGGGAGGGCCTCGGTAGGGTCGGGGGCATGCTGTACGGGAGGGAACACGAACAGTCCGTCGTGGCGGGACTGTTGGACGCGGCACGCGAAGGCCGCAGCGGGGTGCTGCTGCTCCGGGGCGAGCCCGGGATCGGCAAGACCGCGCTGCTGGACCACGCCGTCGGGCGGGCGGGCGAGGCGTTCCGGGTGATCCGGGCGGCGGGCGTCGAGTACGAGGCGGAACTGCCCTTCGCCGGGCTGAGCCTGCTGCTCGCGCCCGGCCTCGACCGGCTGCACGCCCTGCCCGGGCCGCAACGGCGCGCCCTGGAAGCGGCGTTCGGACTCTCCGAGGAAAGCGCCCCGGTCGACCGGCTGCTGGTCGGGCTCGCCACCCTCGGACTGCTCGCCGAACTCGCCACCGAACAGCCCCTGTTGTGCGTCCTCGACGACGCACAGTGGCTGGACGACGCCTCCCTCGACGCCCTGCTGCTGGCCGCCCGCCGGCTCCAGGCCGAAGGAGTCGCCCTGCTGCTCGCCGCCCGCACCGGCGGCGGCGCACCGGAACTCCCGACCACGGGCTTCCCCGAGCTCCGGCTGACCGGCCTGCCCGAGCCCGACGCCGCCCGGCTCCTGGACCACCGGGCCGGCCCCGGCCTGCCCGCCGCCGTCCGCGATCGGCTGCTCGTCGAGGCGGCCGGCAATCCGCTCGCCCTCACCGAACTCCCCATCGCCGCCGGGACGCAGGCGAACACCCACGGCTCGCCGCCGCCCGCGCCCGGTGGCCTGCCGCTCACCAGCCGGCTGCTGATCGCCTTCCACGGCCAGGTCACCGGCCTGCCCCCGGCCACCCAGACCCTCCTGCTGGTCGCCGCCGCCGAGGAGACCGGCGAGCTCGACGTCGTCCTGCCCGCCGCGGCCGCCCTCGGCGTCCCCGCCGAACACCTCGGCCCCGCCGAGGAATCCGGCCTGGCGAGCGTCACCCCCGACCGCCGGATCGCCTTCCGCCACCCGCTCCTGCGGGCTGCCATCCTGCAACGCGCCCCGCACCACCAGCGGCTGGCGATTCACCAGGCCATCGCCGGAGCACTGCCGGACGGCGACCGCCGCACCTGGCACCAGGCCCACGCCGCCACCGCCCCCGACGCCGCCCTCGCCGACGCGCTGGAACGCACCGCCGTCCGCGCCGAGGCCCGCGGCGCCCACGGCGGCGCCGCCGCCGCGTACGAGCGGGCCGCCCGGCTCACCCCGGACCGCGACGCCGCCACCCGCCGCCTCGTCCTGGCCGCCGAAGCCGCCACCGAAGAAGGGAAGTTGGTGCGGGCCGAGACGCTCGCCGACGAGGCCGGGGCCCGCACCGACAACCCCCTGGCACACGCACTGCTCGACCAGGTCCGGGCCACCGCGCACTTCTGGCGCGGCTCCTACCCGACCGCCTACCGGCTGCTGCTCGACGCCGCCGGCACCGCCATCGAGGCGCCGCACGCCGCCCGGATGCTGTTCCAGGCCTTCCACACCGCCTGGTACGCGGGCGAGGAGCCGGTGATCGCCGTCCTCGACCGGCTGGCCGCGCTACCGCTCGCCGACGACGACCCGCTCGCCCCGCTCGCCCGCCACCTGCCCGCCGCCGTACTCCCCGCCCTCGGCCGGCCCGCACCACAGCCGCCCGCCGCCCGCGACACCGCCGCGGCAGCCCGCAAGGCCGGCGCCGAAACCCCCGTCGACCTCGTCCAACTCTGCGGCGCCACCCTCATCCTCGGCCGCGACGACGAGACCGCCGAACTCGGCGGCGAACTCGTCACCGAAGCCCGCGCCAAGGGCACCATCGGTGTGATGCCCACCCTCCAGTTCTTCCTCGCCGAGGCCGAACTCTTCCACGGCCGCCACCGCGACGCCGAAGTCACCGCCACCGAAGCCCTCGCCCTCGCCCGTGACACCGGCCAGCACCAGTGGACCAGCCAACTCACCGCGCTCCTCGCCTACCTGGCGGCCCTCGACGGTGACACCGACCGCTGCACCCGGCTCACCGCCGAATCCCTCGCCACCACCGGCCCGCAGACCGCCGCCCCCGCGGCCGGCCGCCCCTGGGCCCACTGGGCACTCGCCCTGCTCGACCTCGGCCACGGCCGCGCCGGCGACGCCGCCGACCGCCTGCACACCCTCACCACCGGCCCCCACCGGCACCACGTCAGCGCCACCCGGGCCGTCCCCGACCTGGTCGAAGCCGCCGTCCGGTTCGGCACCCCCGAGCGCTCCGCCGAACCCTACGAACGCTTCGCCCGCTGGAGCGCCGCCGCCGACCGCCCCTGGACCGAAGCGCTCCGACTCCGCTGCCAGGCCCTGCTCGGCCCCGACGAACTCGCCGAATCCGCCTACCGCGCCGCCCTCGACCTCCACGAAGGCACCCACCGCCCCTTCGAGCAGGCCCGCACCGCCCTCCTCTACGGCGAATGGCTGCGCCGCTCCCGCCGCCGCACCGACGCCCGCCCCCACCTGCGCGCCGCCCTCGAAACCTTCGAACGCCTCGCCGCCCACCCCTGGGCCGCCCGCGCCCGCACCGAACTCACCGCCACCGGCACCCCGGCCCCCACCACCAGCCCCACCGGCACCCCCGACTCCCCCCTCACCCCCCAGGAACTCCAGATCGCCCGCCTGGCCGCCCAAGGCCTCACCAACCGCGAGATCGCCGCCCAACTCTTCCTCAGCCCCCGCACCGTCGCCCACCACCTCTACAAGGCCTACCCCAAACTCCACATCACCTCCCGCACCGACCTCCCCACCACCCTCTGACACCCCACCCACACCAAAGGGCCCTCCCGAACACCTCCGGCAGGGCCCTGCTCTCCACTCGCCGACGCCGCACCCACCTCCGTCACCGCCCCCCGATCCCAGGGAACTCCGCGAGGGCTGCGGCACAGGAGGGTGCTCCACACTGAGGCTCGGTCACTCAGTCGGTCACGCACAACGTTGGTCACGCACAACGCCAGAGGGCCCACCGGATTTCTCCGATGGGCCCTCTGTACTGGGTCGGGGTGGCGGGATTTGAACCCACGGCCTCTTCGTCCCGAACGAAGCGCGCTACCAAGCTGCGCCACACCCCGGTCCTGCGGTTTGTTGCTCCGTCTCCTTCGCAACGAGTAGAACTCTACCGGACGCTCGCCGAGACACGAAATCCGGTTCTTGGCGGGCGTCCGGTGCAGGTCAGCGGGGGGCCGGGGTGAGGGTGAGGAGGGTTGCCTCGGGGGGGCAGGCGAAGCGGACGGGGGTGTAGCGGTTGGTGCCGCAGCCGGCGGAGACGTGGAGGTAGGAGCGGCGGCCGCCGGCCTGGTGGGTGGAGAGGCCCTTGACCCGTCGGGCGTCGAGGTCGCAGTTGGTGACCAGGGCGCCGTAGAAGGGGATGCAGAGCTGGCCGCCGTGGGTGTGGCCGGCCAGGATCAGCGGGTAGCGGTCGGCGGTGAAGGCGTCGAGGACGCGCAGGTAGGGGGCGTGGACGACGGCGAGGGAGAGGTCGGCGTCGGGGGAGGGGCCGCCGGCGACCTCGCTGTAGCGGTCGCGGCGGATGTGCGGGTCGTCGAGGCCGGTGAATTCGAGGTCGAGGCCGCCGATGGTGAGCCGGCCGCGGGTGTTGGTGAGGTCGAGCCAGCCGGCCGCGTCGAAGCCGTCGCGGAGCTTCTCCCACGGGTTGTGGACGGCGCCGGTGATGCCGCGGCGGCCGGTGCCGTCGGCGTTGTTGAGGCCGTGGGCGCCGCTGCGCATCGCCTGGAGGTAGCGGGCCGGGTTCTTGCGGGCCGGGCCGTAGTAGTCGTTGGAGCCGAAGACGTAGACGCCGGGGAAGTCCATGAGGGGCCCGAGCGCGTCCAGGGCGGCGGGGACCCCGAGGGGGTCGGAGAGGTTGTCGCCGGTGTTGACGACGAGGTCGGGGCGCAGGCCGGCGAGGCTCTGCAGCCAGCGCTGCTTCTTGCCCTGCCCGCTCACCATGTGGATGTCGGAGACCTGCAGTACCCGGATGGGCCGGGCGCCGTGGGGCAGGACGGGGACCTCGACCCGGCGGAGCCGGAAGGAACGGACCTCGTACCCGACGGAGTAGGCGAGGCAGGCGGCGCCGGCGGCGGCGAAGCCGAGGGGAACGGAGTACAGCGGTCGCATCGCTCCATGCTCTCAGACGGTGGATCAGCCGGTGAACGTCCGGTGGCCGTGCGCGGATACGGGGCCGCAGGCGGGTCCGCTACGTGCCAGCGGGCCCGTTGCCTGCCGCCGGGCCGGTTAATGGCAAGCGACCGAACGTCGCAGGTGGGAGACTCGGGGCCATGACGACGCTCAAGGCGAAGCTGCACGAGGACCTCACGGCCGCGATCAGGGACCGGGACGAGCTGCGCTCGTCCACCATCCGGCTCACGCTGGCCGCCGTCACCAGCGAGGAGGTGGCGGGTAAGGCGAAGCGCGAGCTGTCCGATGACGAGGTGCTGAAGGTGATCGGCCGCGAGGCGAAGAAGCGCCGGGAGGCGGCGGAGGCGTTCGACACCGCCGGCCGGGTGGAGCAGGCGGCCCGGGAGCGCGAGGAGGGCGAGGTGCTGGCGGGGTACCTGCCCAAGCAGCTCTCCGACGAGGAGCTGACCGCGATCGTGGCGGACGCCGTCGCCGAGAGCGGGGCGGCCGGTCCGCAGGCGATGGGCGCCGTGATGAAGCTGGTGAAGCCGAAGGTGGACGGCCTGGCGGAGGGCGGCCGGGTGGCCGCCGCGGTGAGGGCGGCGCTGACGGGCTGAGCCCCGCCGCCAGGCCCGAAGGGCGCCAGCTGGCCAGGGCCCGGATGGCACCGTCCGCCGAGCCCGAAGGGGCGCCCTCCGAGAGTGATCTCGGAGGGCGCCCCTTCGTCGTGTCGTGCCCGGGTCGGGGGCCGGTCAGCCGTTGTTGCCGCCGTGCTTGCCGCCGTTGCCGTTTCCACCGTTGCCGCCGTTGTTCCCGCCGATGACGCCCGGCGGGAAGGTGAACCCGCCGCCGATCATCCCGCCGGCGTTGTTGCTGCCGCCGCCGGGGTTCCCGCCCGGGTTGCCACCGGGGTTGCCGCCCGGGTTCCCGCCCTGGGGCGGCGGGTTGCCGCCGGGCTGCTGCTGGGCGGGGTCGGCCGGCGGCGTGGCCCCGCCGGTCTGGTTGGCGTTGGGGTCGGTCTTGGGCGCCGGGTCCGGGATGTTGATGGTCTGGATCTGCTCCGGGGACGAGCCCTTGAGGGCCTGGTTCATCGCGAGCTGCCAGATCGGACCGGGGCCGTCGGCGCCGAACACCTCGTCGAAGTGCTTGCCGCCGATGTTGATGTTCTTCATCTTGACGCCGCCGGCCGGGCCGCCGAGCCAGACGGAGGTGGCCAGCGACGGGGTGTAGCCGCTGAACCAGGCGGCCTTCTTCTCGTCGGTGGTACCGGTCTTGCCGGCGATCTGCCGGCCGTCGTCGAGCTTGAGCGCGGCCGCGGTGCCCTTCTCGGTCACGTTGAGCAGGACGGTGTTGAGGGCGTCCGCGGTCTGCTCGGAGAAGGCCTGGCTGCAGGTGGTCTGCGGGACCTTGACGTCCTTGCCGTCGACCGTGCTGATCTTGTTGATCGCGATCGGGGTGCAGTACTTGCCGCGGGCCGCGAAGGTCGCGTAGACGTTCGACATGGTCAGCGGGCTGAGCTCCAGGGTGCCGAGGACCATCGAGGGGACCTCCTGGAAGGCGTCGCCCTTGGCGGACTGGGTGATGCCCAGCTTGTTGGCCATCTGCTTCATCGCGCAGAGGCCGACCTGCTGTTCCATCTGCACGAAGTAGGTGTTGACCGAGAGGGCCATGGCCTGCTTGAGCTCGTACGGGCCGATCTCGCCGGCCGACTCGTTCTTCACCGTGGCCTTGGGCTTGTCGGTGTTCCTCCAGGTGCCCGTGCAGGTGGTCATCTGCGGGTAGTCGATCTTGTTCTCGGAGGGGAACGGCTGGGTGGGCGACAGGCCCGACTCCAGGGCCGCCGCAGCGAGGATCGGCTTGAACGTCGAGCCGGTCTGGAAGCCGTTGCCGCCGCCCATCGCGGAGTCGACGTTGAGGTTGACGACGGTCTGGTTCTTGTTCGGGTCCAGGCCGTACGGGCGGGTCTGGGCCATGGCCAGGATCTTGCCGGTGCCGGGCTCCATCATGGTCGCGGCGGCCGAGACCGTGTCCGTCACGTTGACCTTCTTGGTGACGGCGTTCTGGGCGGCGGCCTGCTTGTCCGGGTCCAGCGTGGTGTAGATGTTGAGGCCGCCGGTGTCCCACAGCTTCTTGCGGTCGGCGGCGCTCTTGCCGAACGCCGGGTCCTGCTTGACCACGTGGCGCACGTAGTCGCAGAAGAAGCCCATGCCGGCCTGGGCGGTGATGCAGCCGTTCTGCGGGTCCTTGAACTTCAGGCCCAGCGGGGCGGCCTTGGCCTCCTTGGCCTGGTCCGGGGTGATGTGCTTGTTCTCGAGCATCTTGTCGATCACGACGTTGCGGCGCTTGACCGTGTTGTCGGGGTAGCGCACCGGGTCGTAGGACGACGGGTTCTGCACCATGCCGGCCAGGGTGGCGGCCTCGGCGACGGTCAGGTCCTTGTTGCTCTTGCTGAAGTAGCGCTGGGAGGCGGCTTCGATGCCGTAGGCCTGGTGGCCGTAGAAGGTGATGTTGAGGTAGTTGGTGAGGATCTGGTCCTTCGACAGGTCCTCTTCCAGCTTGATCGCGACCTTGAGCTCCTGGATCTTGCGACCCAGGGTCTTGCGCTGCGCCTCCAGCACCGCGGCCTGGTCGTCGCCGGCCTTCTCGACGTTGACGTTCTTCACGTACTGCTGGGTCAGCGTCGAGGCGCCCTGCGAGGTGGTGCCGCTCTCGGCGTTCTTGCCGATGGCGCGGAGCACGCCCTTGAGGTCGACGGCGCCGTGCTCGTAGAAGCGGGCGTCCTCGATGTCGACCTGGGCGTGCCGCATGAACGGTGACATCTGGTCGG
Organism: Kitasatospora sp. NPDC088160; assembly: GCF_044741445.1. NCBI lineage: Bacteria > Bacillati > Actinomycetota > Actinomycetes > Kitasatosporales > Streptomycetaceae > Kitasatospora > Kitasatospora sp. NPDC088160. The sequence goes on from NZ_JBIUSS010000009.1 coordinate 29,243, forward strand.
CGGTGAGGACGGTGCGGTCGCGCTCGTACACCTTGGCGATCAGGCCGCCCTTGGCGTCGAAGATCTGCGTCGCCTGGGTGAGCGGCGGGGTCTTGAAGTCGTCGGAGATGTTGGAGAAGCTCTCCGCCGTGTCCTTGGCGGTCAGCCCGATGGCGCCGACGGCGGGCAGGGCGAGGCCTGCCAGCAGGACTCCGGAGAGCACGCTGACGCCCAGGAACTTCACTCCGTGTCCCGCGATGTCGAGCGGCGACTCGCGGCGCTTATCGCGCGGAGCTCCGGTGTTGCCTGGGGGCTGGGATGCCTGGGGGCGCTTCGGTGCCATGAGGAGAACCCTACGTCGCGGAATCCCGCCCACAGGGGCAGGTGTTCCCCTACGCTTGTCACAAGCTTGCGACAGCTTCGGTGCGTCAACACCATTCACTCTTGTGAGTGCAGAGACTTGCCCGAATTGCCCGATATTAGAGGGTTTTTGAGGCAGCTGTGGCCTGCTGTACCCGTGTGAACGGTAGCGCTCCGTGATGACACGCGTGGCGAGAGTTGCCGCGTCGCGATTGACAAGGCTTGCGACCTGCGATCACTCCAACGAGTGAGCTGACCGGTACCCATAGTCCAATCGGGTCATTCGAGATTGAGCCCGGAGGGGCTGTTGCTCGCTGTCGTTCTTCCGTAACGTCCTCAACTGGCAACGGTGAATATGCCGTTGCCGCCGTGGGGGAGCCTCGATACGGGAGAGGACGGCGCCGGGATGGGCTGGGTTGACGACTGGAGTGCGCAGGCCGCCTGCCGCACGAGTGATCCGGACGAGTTGTTCGTCCAGGGGGCGGCGCAGAATCGCGCCAAGGCGGTGTGCAGCGGTTGCCCCGTCCGCACGGAGTGCCTGGCGGACGCACTGGACAACCGGGTCGAGTTCGGGGTCTGGGGCGGGATGACGGAGCGCGAGCGCCGGGCGCTGCTGCGCCGCCGCCCGACGGTCATCTCGTGGCGGAGACTGCTGGAGACGGCCCGCACCGAGTACGAGGAGTCGCTCGCGACCGGCGTGATACTGACGGACTACGCCCAGGCGGGCTGAGCACACCGGCGCGGTGCGGACCCGCGCCGTGGCAGACCGGTGCCGGGGGGCCATCGGGCTGAGGACATCGGTGCCCAGCGCACCCGTGTCCGGCGCACCCGCGCCGAGGACGTTCGCGCCGAGGACGTTCGGGCTGAGGACATCCGTGCCGACGACGTTCGCGCCGGGCGCACCGGTGTTGGGCGCCCGGGTCGGGCCGGTGCCTACGCGGTGCCGCTGAGCCGGTCCCCGATGGCGCGCAGCCCGTCCAGGTCGTGCACGTCGCCCGGCAGCGCGGCGACCTCCACGATCGGCACGTCCGGGTACACGGAGACGAAGCGGTCGCGGGTTCGGCGCTCCCGCCCCATGATCTGCATCCGTTCGGCGTGCAGCCTCAGCAGCCCGGCCGCGAGCAGTTCGGCCTCGGGCGAGGCGTGCTCCGAGCCGTTCTCCTCCAGCGCCTCGGCGGCCGCCAGCGCCCGTTCCGCGGTGAGCTGCGGCGCGCCCGAGCCGTGCACCCGGTTGAGCACCAGACCGGCCAGCGGCATCCGGTCCGCGGCGAGCCGGTCGACGAAGTACGCCGCCTCGCGCAGCGCGTCCCGCTCCGGCGCGGCCACCACCAGGAACGCCGTGCCCGGCGCCTTGAGCAGCTGGTACGTGCGGTCGGCGCGCTCGCGGAAGCCGCCGAACATCGAGTCCATCGCGCTGACGAAGGTCTGCACGTCGGTGAGCAGCTGGGCGCCGAAGATCTTGCCCAGGGTGCCGGTGATCAGGCCCATGCCGGCGTTGAGGAACCTCATCGCACTGCGGCCGCCGACCTTGGCCGGGGCGGTCAGGATCCGGATCACCCGGCCGTCGAGGAAGGAGCCGAGCCGGTTGGGCGCGTCCAGGAAGTCCAGTGCGGAGCGGGACGGCGGGGTGTCGACGACGATCAGGTCCCATTCCTCGGCATCGCGCAGCTGCCCGAGCTTCTCCATCGCCATGTACTCCTGCGTGCCCGCGAAGCCGGCCGACAGGGACTGGTAGAACGGGTTCTCCATGATCGCCTTGGCCCGTTCGGGCTCGGCGTGGGCGAGCACGACCTCGTCGAAGGTCCGCTTCATGTCGAGCATCATGGCCTGCAGCTCGCCGTTGCCGGTGACCCCCTTGACGACCCGGGGGGTGTTGTCCAGCTCGGTCAGGCCCATCGACTGGGCGAGCCGGCGGGCCGGGTCGATGGTCAGAACGACGACCTTGCGGCCGCGTTCGGCGGCCCGCAGGCCGATCGCCGCGGCGGTGGTGGTCTTGCCGACGCCGCCGGAGCCGCAGCAGACGATGATCCTGGTCCTCGGGTCGTCGATCAGCCCGTCGACGGCGAGCCGGCTGCCGGCGGCCCGGACACCGCTGCCGCCGTCGCCGACCCCACCGCTGCTACCGCCGCCGTGGGCCCGGCCGGCCCCGCCGTTCCCGCTGGTTCCGTTGGTGGTCACGCCGCCCCCTGCCGCTTCAGTTCGCCCGCCAGCCGGTACAGCCCGCCGAGGTCCACGCCCTCGCCCAGCAGCGGCAGTTCGTACGTGGGGAGCCGCAGCTGCTGGAGGTCGGCGCGCTGCTCGCGCTCCAGCTCGACCCGCTCGGCGTGCTCCCTGGCCTGCTCCAGCAGCGGGTCGAGCAGCGGCTCCACCGCCGCCCGGACCGTCTCCGGCTTGCGCGAGCGCCCGCCGAGCCCGGCCTCGCCGAGGGCCAGGGCGACCTCCTCGCGGTGGTTCCCGTCCACCGCGGCCACCGCCGCGGCGTCCAGCACCGGCGGCCGGACCATGTTGACCATCACCCCGCCCACCGGGAGCCTGGCCTCGCGCAGCTCGGCGAAGCCGTCGACCGTCTCCTGCACCGGCATCTCCTCCAGCAGGGTGACCAGGTGCACCGCGGTCTCCGGCGACTTCAGCACCCGCATCACGGCCTGTGCCTGGGTGTGTATCGGCCCGATCCGGGCCAGCCCGGCGACCTCGGCGTTCACGTTCAGGAACCGGGTGAGCCGCCCGGTCGGCGGCGCGTCCATCACGACCGCGTCGTAGCGGCGGCGGCCGTCCGGGCCCTTGCGCCGGGCCGCCTCGCAGGCCTTGCCGGTGAGCAGGACGTCCCGGACGCCGGGCGCGATGGTGGTCGCGAAGTCGACGAAGCCGACCTTCTGCAGCGCCTTGCCGGCCCGGCCGAGCTTGTAGAACATCTCCAGGTACTCGAGCAGCGCCTGCTCGGGGTCGATGGCCAGCGCGAGCACCTCGCCGCCGCCTCCGCCGCCCCCGTCGTCGGGGGGCAGGCCCAGCTGGGCGCGGGAGACCGCGGCGATCCGGCGCTCCTCGTACGGGAGGGCGGCGATGCCGAACAGCTCGGCGATGCCCTGGCGCCCCTCGACCTCGATCAGCAGCACCCGGCCGCCGTCGGCGGCGAGCGCCAGCGCCAGCGCGGCGGCCAGCGTGGTCTTCCCGGTGCCGCCCTTGCCGCTGACCACGTGCAGCCGGACGCCCTCCCAGTCGGGGTCGCGCCGGGCCGCCTGGCCGGGGGTGCGTGCCACGCTCCGTCTCCGTCCGTCTCGTGGGCCGGGGCCGCTCCGTCGGCCGGCCCGAACTACCGGTGCCCTCTCGCGAGGGTAACCAGGGAGCGCGCCGGATGCCCGGAGCACCAGGGGGGCCGGGCCTGAATCATGCCCCCTTTGTGGGCCACCTCACACGCCGGTCCGTGGGCGGCGCCGATCGCCGTGGCCGCTCGTCTAGAGTCTGGCCATGACCAAGTGGGAATACATGACGGCGCCTCTGCTCGTACACGCCACCAAGCAGATCCTGGACAACTTCGGCGAGGACGGCTGGGAGCTCGTCCAGGTCGTGCCGGGCCCGAACCCGGAGCAGCTGGTGGCCTACTTCAAGCGGGAGAAGAACGCATGAGCAAGGTCGAGGCCAAGCTCGCCGACCTGGGTCTGACCCTGCCGCCGGTGGCCGCTCCGGTCGCCGCGTACGTGCCGGCCCTGCGCTCGGGCGAGTTCGTGTTCACCTCCGGCCAGCTGCCGGTCGTCGGCGGCAAGCTGCCGAGCACCGGCAAGGTCGGCGCGGAGGTCTCCCCGGAGGAGGCCAAGGAGCTCGCGCAGACCTGCGCGCTGAACGCGCTGGCCGCGATCAAGTCGGTGATCGGTGATCTGGACCAGATCGAGCGGGTCGTGAAGGTGGTCGGCTTCGTCGCCTCCGCCCCCGACTTCACCGGTCAGCCGGGCGTGATCAACGGTGCCAGCGAGCTGCTGGGCAAGGTGCTGGGCGAGGCCGGGGTGCACGCCCGCAGTGCGGTCGGCGTCGCGGTGCTGCCGCTGGACGCCCCGGTCGAGGTCGAGCTCCAGGTGCGCGTCAAGAACAGCTGAGCGTGATCGCGAAAGGCGGGGTTGGGCCTGTCCAACCCCGCCTTCGTACGCTTAGCATCCGGGCATGGACCATCGAGCGACGACGCTCCCGATGCCGCCCGGTTGGCCCGCCCGGATCCGGGCGGTCGACTCCGGCGTGCTGACCCCGCCGGTGCCCAGGCTGGCCGCGACGGTCGTGCTGCTGCGCGACGCGGCCGCCGGGCCGCAGGCGTACCTGCTGCGCCGGCGCACCTCGATGGCCTTCGCGGCCGGCATGTACGCCTACCCGGGCGGCGGGGTGGATCCGCGCGACGCCGAGGTGGAGACGGGCTGGGCCGGACCGGCGCCCGAGGAGTGGGCGCGACGGCTCGGGGTGGACGCCCGGACGGCACGGGCGGTGGTCTGCGCGGCCGTCCGCGAGACCTTCGAGGAAGCCGGCGTCCTGCTGGCCGGCCCGGACGCGGACAGCGTCGCCGCGCCGCGCGACTGGAGCGCCGAGCGGGCGGCGCTGGAGGCGCACGAGCTGTCCTTCGCCGAGTTCCTCCGCGACCACGCTCTGGTGCTGCGCAGCGACCTGCTGGGCGGCTGGGCCCGCTGGGTCACCCCGGAGTTCGAGGAGCGCCGCTACGACACGTGGTTCTTCGTCGCGGTGCTGCCGGCCGGGCAGAGCGCGGCCCTGGAGGTCGGCGAGGCCGACCGGGTGGCCTGGCTGACGCCCGCCGAGGCCGTTCTCGGCTACCGGGAGGGCCGGTTCGGGATGCTGCCGCCGACCGTGACGGTGCTGCGCGAGCTGGCGCCGGTGCGCACCGCCGCGGAGGCGCTGACCGCGGCCTCCGGGCGGTCGCTGGAGCCGGTGCTGGGCCGGGCCGAGGTCCGGGGCGACCGGATGACGGTCCGCTGGCCCGGGTACGACGAACTGACCATCGACGGGGACTTCCCCGAGGACGCCTGACCGACCGGCGCCGCCCTCGTCGGCACTGTCGCCCGACGACGCCGACGACGCCGACGACGCCGCCGAACAGACTCGAAACAGAGAGGACCGACGCCCGATGACCCACAACGCCGTGGCTCGCCGGACGGCACCCGAGCTGCCCGCCCGCCGCCTGATCCCCCGTACCCCGGCCTGCGAGAGTCCGGTCCCGTTCGTCGAGGCCCAGCGGCCGCTCGTCCGGGTCCTGCCGCTCAGGGCCCTGCACCGGCCCGGCGGGGACAACCGGTGAGCGGGCTCCTGCCGGGCGACCCGGCCGCCACCATCGACGGCGAGGCCACGGCCCGGGCGCTGTGCGTGCTGGCGCCCAACCCGTCGCCGATGACGCTGGACGGCACCAACACCTGGCTGCTCTCCGAGCCCGGCTCGGACCTCGCCGTGGTGGTCGACCCCGGCCCGCTGCACGAGGGCCACCTGCGCCGGGTGGTCGACCTCGCGGAACAGCAGGGCAAACGCGTCGCGCTGACCCTGCTCACCCACGGCCACGCCGACCACTCCGAGGGCGCGGCCCGCTTCGCCGAACTCACCGGCACCGAGGTGCGCGCGCTGGACCCGGCGCACCGGCTGGGCTCCGAGGGCCTGGTCAACGGCCAGCGGCTGGACGTCGGCGGCCTCGACCTGCGGGTGGTCGCCACCCCCGGCCACACCTCGGACTCGCTGACCTTCCACCTGCCCGCCGACGCCGCGATCCTCACCGGCGACACCGTCCTCGGCCGTGGCACCACGATGGTCGCCCACCCCGACGGTCGGCTCGGCGACTACCTGGACTCGCTGCGCCACCTGCACACGATGGCCTCCGCGCACGGTGTGCGGACGGTGCTGCCCGGCCACGGTCCGGCGCTCGCGGACGCGCTCGGCGCCGTCGACTACTACCTCGCCCACCGGGCCAACCGGCTCGCCCAGGTGGAGACCGCGGTCGAGGCCGGCTGCCGGACCGCGGACGAGGTGGTGGCCCGGGTCTACGCCGACGTCGACCGGGCGCTCTGGCCGGCCGCCGAGCTCTCGGTCCGGGCGCAGCTGGAGTACCTGGAGGAGCACGGGCTGATCCCGGGCCTCGACTGATCCCGTCGCGCGCGGGGCGGGCAACGGAACGCCGAAGGGGAACGCCGAAGGGCCCGTCCGAGCGGACGGGCCCTTCGGCGTTTACGGCGTGAAGGCGTGAAGACGTGCGCGCCGAGGTCAGCGCGAGCGGCGCGACAGCCGCTCGACGTCCATCAGCACCACCGCGCGCGCCTCCAGCTTCAGCCAGCCGCGGCCGGCGAAGTCGGCGAGCGCCTTGTTGACCGTCTCGCGGGAGGCGCCGACCAGCTGGGCCAGCTCCTCCTGGGTGAGGTCGTGGGCGACGTGGATGCCCTCCTCGGACTGCACGCCGAACCGGCGGGAGAGGTCCAGCAGGGCCTTGGCGACGCGGCCGGGCACGTCGGAGAAGACCAGGTCGGACATCACGTCGTTGGTCCGGCGCAGGCGGCGGGCGATGGCCCGCAGCAGCGCGATGGAGACCTCGGGGCGGGCGTGCAGCCAGGGCTGCAGGTCGCCGTGGCCCAGGCCGAGCAGCTTGACCTCGGTCAGCGCGCTGGCGGTCGCGGTGCGCGGGCCCGGGTCGAACAGCGACAGCTCGCCGATCATCTCGCTGGGGCCGAGGACGGCGAGCATGTTCTCGCGGCCGTCCGGCGAGGCGCGGTGCAGCTTGACCTTGCCCTCGGCGACGACGTACAGCCGGTCGCCCGGGTCGCCCTCGTGGAACAGCGACTCACCACGGGCGAGGGTCACCTCGGTCATGGAAGCGCGCAGCTCGCCGGCCTGTTCGTCGTCGAGTGCCGCGAAGAGTGCGGCGCGCCGCAGAACGTCGTCCACGTGCTTCCTCCTTCTCGGCCGTTCGGCGGGTGGGCCGTCCGGCGCAAGTTCCGTACCGTGCTCTGCATCACCAAGCATGGCGCATGTCGCTCCGATCATATGAGGAGGGGGTGTGCCGAGGTGTGCGGTGCGGGGCCATTCGTACCGGCGGGTCACCGGGTGGGGCGTCGCGGGGGCGGCACCGGGTCGAACGCGTCATCGGACGGTTCGAACAGTGAATCGCCCACCGCCGTACGGGCGTAGAGGACGCTGTGACCGGTCCGGTGGGCGCTGGTCAGACCCGCCGCGCGCAGGGCGGTCAGGTGCTGCGATACGCCGGCGGCGGACAGACCGGTGCGGCGGGCCAGCTCGGTGGTCGAGGCCGGGGAGTCCAACTCGGCCAGCAGCCGGGCCCGGGACCGGCCCAGGACGGCGGCCAGCGCGTCCGGGCGCCCGTTCGGGCGCGGCTCCCACAGGGTGGCCGCGCCGCGCGCCGGGTAGCTCAGCTGCGGCGGGTCCGGCGGCAGCACCCGGGTCAGCACCCGCGGCCAGGCGAAGGCGGACGGCAGGAGCAGCAGCCCGGCCCCGGCGCTCAGCCGGGCGACCGCGCAGTGCCGCCGCTCCAGACGCAGCGCCGGGCCGTCCCAGCGGACCGTCTCGTGCAGGTCGTCCAGCATCCGCGCGGTGCCGTGCTCGGCGGCCTGCCGGGAGCGGTGGAACACGTCCGCCTCCAGCAGGGCGCGGATCCGGGCCCAGTACGGGGCGAGCGCGAGCTGCCAGTACGCCTCGATCTCGGCGGTGAGCCGGGGCAGCTGCGCCGCCGGGTCGCGGTACAGCGGCTCCAGGACGGGCGGCAGGCGGCCGCCGGCCTCGGCGGCGAGGATGTCCAGGTCGGCGCGGACCTGCCCGGCGCCGGTGGCGGCGATCGCGGCCAGTTCGTCGGCGAGGGCGGGGGAGAAGCCCGCCGGTGCGGGGTTGAGGAAGTCGGGCAGGTGGCCGACGGCCGGGACCATGACGGCCAGCCGGCCGCGGTCGAGTCCGGTGGCGGCCAGCCGGTCGCGGACCTGGTCGGCCCAGCGGCGGTGCAGCGCGGGGACGGGGGAGTGGGCGAGGGCGCGGAGGCTGGTCACCACCTCCTGCAGGGGGGAGAGGGCGAAACGGGTCAGCGCCAGGTCGTTCGCGGAGAAGTGCAGTGCCGTCCGCATGCCGGGCCCCTCCCAGAAGATTCGGGCCCAGCTTAATCAGTGGTGACCCGCCCGGGCCGGGCCGCACGATGCGGGGGAACCGAGGCAGCACCCGACGGCACGGAAGAACGGTGACCCCGCATGTCCATTCCCCCTCAGGCCCCCACCCCCACCCCCACGCCGCGCGAGCGGGCGCTGCGGCTGCGGGAGCTCGTCGTGGACGGCCCGCTCGTCCTGCCCAACGCCTGGGACGCGGGCAGCGCCGCCGTCATCGCCTCGGCCGGCGCCCCGGCGATCGCCACCACCAGCGGCGGCGTCTCCTGGTCGCTCGGCCACGGCGACGGCCACCGGCTGGACCGGGCGCAGGCCGTCGAGGCGGCCCGCCGGATCGTCGCGGCCGTGGACGTGCCGGTCACCGTCGACGCCGAGGGCGGCTACGGGCCGACGCCCGCCGACGTGGCCGCGACCGTGGCGGCACTGGTCGGGGCGGTGCCGTCGGCGTCAACCTGGAGGACTCGACGGCCGTCGGCGGCCCGCTGTTCCCGGTGGCCGAGCAGGCCGACCGGCTGCGGGCGGCCCGGACGGCGGCGGCCGCGGCCGGGCTGCCCGAGCTGGTGGTCAACGCCCGCACCGACGTCCTCCTGTTCGGGCTGGGCGGCCTCGACGACGTGTTGGCCCGGGCCGAGGCCTACGCCGAGGCGGGCGCCGACGGCCTGTTCGTCCCCGGGCTGCTGGACCTCGACGCCCTCGCCGGGCTGTGCGAGCGCTCCCCGCTGCCGGTGAACGCCATGGCCGTCGCGGGCGGGCCGACCGTCGCCGAACTCGCCGCCACGGGGGTGCGGCGTGTCAGCGTCGGCACCGGGCTCGCCCAGCTCGCGTACACCGCGGCGCGCCGCGCGGCCGCCGAACTGCTCGGCGCCGGGACGCTGGCGGAGCTGGACGGCGCGCTCGGCTTCGGCGAGCTGAACGGGCTGTACCGGGGCTGACCACGGGCCCGCCGGGAGCACGGCCGCTCGGCCCCGTTCACCCGGCCCGTTCACCCGCCCCGTTCACCCGCCCTGTTCACCCGCCCTGTTCACCCGCCCTGTTCACCCGCCCTGTTCACCCGCCCTGTTCACCCGGGCCGTTCACCCGGGCCGGGCTCGCCGGGCAGGGGGTCAGCCGGTGAAGCCCAGCTCGCCGAGGGTCTTCTCGATCCGGGTGCGGTGCGCCGCCTCCCAGTCGTCCAGCGTCTCGGCGGCCTCCTTGGCCAGCTTGGCGCGGGCCGCCTCCAGGGCCTCGGCACGTCGGTCGGCGGGCACCACCACGACCCCCTCCTCGTCGGCCACCACGATGTCACCGGCCGACACCAGCACGCCGCCGCAGCGCACCCGGGCGCCGTGCGTGCCGAGCTCCCGCTTGGCCCCCGGGATCGGGATCACGCCGCGGGCGAAGACCGGGAAGCCCAGCTCCCGCACCTCGCCCAGATCCCGGATCAGGCCGTCGGCGACGAACGCCACGACGCCCCGGCGCTGCGCGACGGCGCACACGTTGCCGCCGGCCAGCGCGTAGTCCAGGTCTCCCGACTCGACGACGATCACGGTGCCCGGCTCGGCCCGGTGGATCGCCGCGTGCAGCATCAGGTTGTCGCCGGGCGGGCACTGCACGGTGAACGCCGGGCCGGCCACCCGCGGCGCCCCCGCCCACAGCGGACGGATGCCGATGTCCATGACCTGGGCGCGCCCGAGCACGTCGGCCAGGGTGGTGGTGGGGATGTCCTTGAAGTCCTGGTCCATGCTTCCTCGTTCTTCGGTGGGCAGGCGGCGGCCGGCCGCCGCCGGTCACGCTAACCCGCGACGGTTCGGGCGAGGAAGGCCCTTCGGCCGGAGAACTGCACCGGCTCGGGCGCGGTGGGCGGCGTCGCCGTGCACCCGCGCACCCGCGCACCCGGGCGGCCGTGCCGGGCGGCCGTGCCGGGCGGCCGTGTCGGACGGGGGCTCAGACGCGGAAGGCCGCGACGTAGCGGCGGGGGTCGCGGCGGAGGTCGGTGTCCCAGCGGGCCGTGCACTGCTCCGCGAAGGTCTGCCCGGTGCGCAGCACCTCGTCGAGCGGGTCGAGGTAGTCCAGCACCTTCGGCTGTTCCAGGCCGGCGCGGACCCGGGCCCGCAGGCCTGCCCGGGCGAGCCGGACGAGTTCCGCCGCGAGTTCGCGGACCCGGTCGCCGCCGAGCAGGGTGTCCAGGCCGTCGGCGGGGAGCCGGGCCTTCGCCGCGCGGTGCTCCGCCACGCCGTGGTGGCGCAGCAGTTCCCAGGCCGCCGTCCGCGACGGGGGGTGGTAGGCGAGCCCCGCCCACAGCGCCGGTACGGCCGGGATGTGCGGGTATGGCGGGCCGTCCCCGGCCCGCAGTTCCAGGGTCCGGCGGACTCTGACGTCCGTCCAGATCTGCGACATGTGGGAGACCCAGTGGTCGAAGGTCGGCATGGTGCCGTCGTCGAAGCCCTGCCGCAGGATCTCGGCGAACGGCCGGTCGGGGGCGAGCCGGTACCGTCCGTCCGGGTCGCGGTAGTAGATCATCGGGATCCCCAGCGCCCAGTCGATGACGTCGTCGGCGGTCACGTCGGGCCGCAGCGCGGGCGGCAGGACGCCGCAGCGGCGCGGGTCCATCCGCAGCCAGTTCTGCGACCTGTGCGAGAGCAGCCCGTTCGATCGGCCGCCCTGGAGCGGCGAGTTGACGAGGAGTGCGGCGACCACCGGGGACGCGGCGGTCAGCATCCGCAGCTTCTGGGTGAAGTCCTCGTCGGACAGGTAGTCCAGGTGCACCTGGGTGGACAGCGACATCGACATGATCTTCGGGGCCCCGCTGCCGGCCTCGCCGATCCGGTCGAAGAAGTCGCGCATGACGGCACCGCGGAGCATCGGCACCCAGGAGACGGTGTCGAGCCGGTCGAAGGGGAGGTTGCCGCCGGGCAGGAGGGCCAGGCCGAAGCGCCCGACGAGTTCCGCGAGGCGCTCCATCGTGGCCCGCATGTCGTCCACGGCCGTGGCCAGGTCGGCGGCCGGGGCGGAGGAGTACTCGACCTGGCCGCCGTGTTCGAGCGTGATCTGGGCGGTGTCCGCCAGGTCCACGCCGGTCAGTCGACCGTTGTCGCGCCGGTCCGTGCCGCCCCATTCGGCGAGGACGGCCTCCAGGACGGCCCGGACGCCGTTCCTCCCCTCGTAGGGGGCGGCCAGCCCGGTCTCCGGGTCGACGATGCCGTTCTCGATCTCCAGCCCGATCCGCTCGGTCGCGGACGCCGCCGGGGCGAGCAGCGGTCCGAGGTCGTCGCGGCGCAGCGCCGCTCCCGTCGCCGGGCCGCCGCTCTGTTCGCCGGGTCGGCGCCGGGGCGCCGGTGCCGCGCTCACCCGGCCCGCAGCCGGGCGGTGTCGTCGGCGTGCTGCCCCCGGTCGATCACCTGGCCGACCACGGCCAGGGCCGACTGGGCGGCGCCCTGCATCCAGGCGTGCGCTCCGGACAGGTGCTCTCCGGCGAAGAAGATCCTCGGGTCGTCGGTCGGGTGCGGGGCGCCGAGCCCGGTCAGGTACCGGGTGTGCTCGCCGGGCGCGAGGTGGGCGAAGGCGCCGCCGCCCATGCCGACCTGGTCGTCCCAGTTCCAGTGCACGATGTCGTCCGCGTCGCGGAGGATGCCGGGGTGCAGCCGTTCCAGGCACTTCAGGACCAGCAGGTCGCGGTCGGCCGGCGGCAGGGTGGTGAAGCGGCGGGCGTTGGCCCCCCACAGGTAGGCGCCGACGAGCACCGCGGGCTCGTGGGAGCGCTGCGGGTCCCGGGCGGCCCAGCGCCTGCCGACGGTGCTCCCGTTGGTCCGGCCGTCGACGGGCCGGGCGTTGTCCGACGGGTACCAGCACTGCTGGATCGGCATGTCGGTGAAGCTGCCGCCGCCGAAGATCCGGTCGTCCAGTTCCCAGCCGCGCCGCTTGGTGTGGACGAGCGTCTTCGTGCTGCTGGCGTAGCTGATGCCGCGGATCGCGTGGCGCTGGTGGTGGGGCAGGCCGGGCCGGAAGCTGATCTGGTCGAGGGCGGGGACGGGGACGCAGCAGACGACGAAGTCGACGTCCTCGGTGATCGTGCCGCCGAGGCGCCGCCCGTGCACCCGGACGCCCCGGCGGGTCAGCGAGAGTTCGTCGATCTGGGTGGACAACTGGAGGGTCCTCGGCCGCAGCCGGCGTACGAACGCGTGCACCAGGCGGTCGGTGCCGTCGACCAGTTCCACCTGGCCCGCGTGGAACAGGCCGAAGTAGTCGACGAGGACCTCCAGCAGGGAGGACTGCTCGTAGTGGACCAGGCCGCTGGCGTGGCCGAGGAGGTCCCAGGCGTCCTGTGACAGGTGCTCGTGGACGTACTGCCACAGCGACACCGAGACGAGCCGGTCGAGCGCCGGGTCGTCCCAGTGGCCGTCCAGCACCCGCCGGCGCTGGTCGGGGGTGAGCGTCTCCCAGGCGGCCGTCAGCAGCCGGTCCAGGATCCGCACCGGGTCCTGCTTCTCGGCGGCGCGCAGCGCGTACGCCGGGTGCAGCGCGTGCACCTCCTGGACGCGGGCACGACGGCCGCGCAGGTGGTAGTAGGCGTCCGGGTTGAAGTTGACGAACGGCCTGGTCCGCAGGCCGAACTGGGACACGTAGTGGAGGACGCAGTGGTGGTTCCCGGGGATGCGCATGGCGCCCAGGTCGGCGTGCGTGCCGTCCCAGAAGCGGTGCGTGCGCACCCGTCCGCCGGGTTGGTTCGACCGCTCGTACAGGACGATGCCGAAGCCCCGGCGCTGGAGCTCGTAGGCGGCGACGAGGCCCGCCACCCCGGCCCCGATCACCGCGACGCGTCCGGTGGCGCCGGTCACCGGGCGCAGCAGGCCGCTGGGAAAGGCGAAGCTCTCGTCGAACATGGGCACCTCGCGTCGTCGTAGCCCTCAGCCTGGGGCAGCCCGCCGTCGCGAGCCACCAGACCGCGCCCATCCGAAGGTCGGTCCGCGGCTCCCGCGGGCTCCGGTGATCCGCTGCCCGCCGTCGGCCGTTCGGCGTAGCCTTCGTGCATGGCAGAGAGCAAGGTCCGGGCGGCGGCGGCACCGAAGGCGAAGACCGTGCCGGGGGTGAAGCCGGGGAAGCCGGAGTCGCACCTGGCGATGGTGCGGCGGGCGCGGCGGATCAACCGCGAGTTGACGGAGCTGTACCCGTACGCGCATCCGGAACTGGACTTCGAGAACCCGTTCCAGCTGCTGGTGGCGACCGTGCTGTCGGCGCAGACGACGGACCTGCGGGTGAACCAGACGACGCCGGCGCTGTTCGCGAAGTACCCGACGCCGGAGGACATGGCGGCCGCGAACCCGGAGGAGCTGGAGGAGGTCATCCGCCCGACCGGGTTCTTCCGGAACAAGGCGAAGTCGCTGATCGGCCTCTCGATCGCCCTGCGCGACGACTTCGGCGGCGAGGTCCCGGGCCGCCTGGACGACCTGGTGACGCTGCCGGGCGTGGGCCGCAAGACCGCCAACGTGGTCCTCGGCAACGCCTTCGGGGTGCCCGGGATCACCGTGGACACGCATTTCGGGCGGCTGGCCCGGCGGTTCGGCTGGACGGCGGAGGAGGACCCGGTGAAGGTCGAGGCGGCCGTCGCCGAGATCTTCCCGAAGTCGGAGTGGACGATGCTGTCGCACCGGGTGGTCTTCCACGGCCGCCGGATCTGCCACTCCCGCAAGCCCGCCTGCGGCGCCTGCCCGGTCGCGCCGCTCTGCCCGTCGTACGGGGAGGGCGAGACCGACCCGGAGAAGGCGCGCAAGCTGCTCAAGTACGAGCTGGGCGGGCAGCCCGGGCAGCGGCTGAGGCCGCCGGGGGACTTCCCGGGGGAGGCCGCCGCCCGGGCCGACTCCGCCGAGCACCAGGGGCGGATCGCGGACCTGGCGGTGGGCGAGTGACCCGCGAGGCACGGCGGACTCCGGAGCCGTCGGCGGTGCGGGTGGTCGAGGCGGACGGCCTGCCGGCCTGGCTGGAGCCGGTGCGGGAGGCGGCCGAGCGGGTGCTGCCGGAGCAGCTGAGCCGCTTCCTGCCGCCGGTGGAGGGCGGCCGGGCGGCGGCGGTGCTGATGCTGTTCGGCGAGGGCCCGGACGGGCCGGACCTGCTGCTGATCGAGCGGGCCCGTTCGCTGCGCTCGCACGCCGGGCAGCCGTCCTTCCCGGGCGGCGCGCTGGATCCGGAGGACGGTGACCCGGACGGCCCTGGCCCGGTCGCGGCGGCGCTGCGCGAGGCCTGGGAGGAGACCGGGCTGGACCCGGCCGGGGTGCAGGTGTTCGCGGTGCTGCCGGCGCTGTACATCCCGGTCAGCCGGTTCGTGGTGACGCCGGTGCTGGGCTGGTGGCGCGAGGAGTCGCCGGTGCGGCCGGTGGACCAGGGCGAGACCGGTGCGGTGTTCCGGGTGCCGGTCGCCGATCTGGCCGACCCGGCGAACCGGGTGCGGCTGCGCCACCCGTCCGGGCACGTGGGGCCGGCCTTCGCGGTGGCCGGGCGGCTGGTCTGGGGGTTCACGGCCGGGGTGATCGACCGGGTGCTGCACCACGGCGGGCTGGAGCTGCCCTGGGACCCGTCCCGGATCGTCGACCTCTCGGACGAGGCGCTGGCCCTGGTGCAGGGCGATCTTGACCACTCCCGGGCGCTGCCCGGCGGCGACGCCGGTCCCACGTGAGGGGCCGTCTGCACGGCCGGGCCGCGGGCCGTGGGAGGGTGTCCGGGTGAACGTCCTGGATGTGCTGCTGATCGCCGCTGCCGTGGCATTCGCCGTGTCGGGCTACCGGCAGGGCTTCGTCGTGGGTGTCCTGTCCCTGGTCGGCTTCCTGGGCGGCGGCCTGCTGGCCGTCCAACTGCTGCCGCTGCTGCTCGACCACCTCAGCCCGGGCACGACGGCCTCGGTGGTGGCCGTGGTGGTGGTGATCGTGTGCGCCGCGATCGGCCAGGCGGTCACCGCGCACTTCGGCTGGAAGCTCCGGGGCCACATCGGCCGCCGTCCGGCGCGGGTGCTGGACGCGACCGGCGGCGCGGCCGTGAACGTGGTCTCGATGCTGCTGGTGGCCTGGCTGATCGGCTCGGCGCTGGCCGGGGCGTCGCTGCCGACGGTGTCCAAGCAGGTCCGCTCCTCGGCGATCCTCGGCGGCGTGCAGAACGCGCTGCCCGACGACGCGCCGAACTGGTTCTCGGACTTCTCCAAGGTGCTGGCCCGCAACGGCTTCCCGCAGGTCTTCAACCCCTTCGAGCACGAGCCGATCACCCAGGTCGACACCCCCGACCCGGCGCTGGCCGGCAGCCCGGCGGTGGCGCGGGCCAAGCAGAGCCTGGTCAAGGTGGTCGGCACCGCCACCTCCTGCAGCAAGACCCTGGAGGGCAGCGGTTTCGTCTTCGCCCCGCACCGGGTGATGACCAACGCCCACGTGGTCGGCGGGGTCGACGAGCCGACCGTGCAGATCGGCGGGGTCGGCCAGCTGTACGACGCGACGGTGGTCCGCTACGACTGGCAGCGCGACATCGCCGTCCTGGACGTGCCCAAGCTGAACGCGCCCCCGCTGTCGTTCGCGGGCGAGGCGAAGACCAACGACAGCGCGATCGTGGCGGGCTTCCCGGAGAACGGCGCCTTCAACGTCCAGCCGGCCCGTATCCGCGGCCGGATCCAGGCCAACGGCCCGGACATCTACCACCGCGGCCAGGTGGTCCGCGACGTCTACTCGGTCCGCTCGCTGGTCCGCCAGGGCAACAGCGGCGGCCCGCTGCTCACCCCGGACGGCCAGGTCTACGGCGTGGTGTTCGCCAAGTCGCTGGACAGCGCCGACACCGGGTACGTGCTGACCGCGGCCGAGGTGCGGGAGGACGCGGAGAAGGGCGGCACCGCGAGCACCCGGGTGGACACCCAGGGCTGCGCGCTCTGACCGGGCCCCGGGGCGCTCCGACGCGCCGGATCCGACGATCCGATATCCGTCACACCGTCAGTCCGCCCTGGTAGCCTCTGCCGCGCTCACCCGTTCGGCTCAACCGGGCGCCGTCCCGGAGTGAGTCTTACGGGAGGTCGTGGTAGTCCGATGATGGGTCACTCGCACGCGGTCAGTGGGGCGATGCTGTACGCCGCCTCCGCACCGTTCCTGCCCCCGCTGCTGCTGCACACCACGCTGCAGCCGGCGGACATACTGATGGGCACGGTGCTGTGCGCGGGGGCGGCCCTGCTGCCGGACCTCGACCACCACGACGGCTCGATCGCCAACTTCCTGGGGCCGATCTCCAAAGCGCTCTGCCGCTTCGTGGCCTGGGCCTCCGGCGGGCACCGGCACGCCACCCACTCGCTGCTGTTCGTCGCGCTGATGGGCGCCGGCACCTGGGCGGGCGTCACCTACCTGGGCCGCAACTTCACCCTGGTGCTGACGTTCTTCCTGATCGCGCTCGCGATCCGGGCGCTGCGGCTCTGCCCGCCGGGGGACGGCCCGGAGAGCTGGATCACCGTCATCGGGCTGTCCGCGCTCGGCACCTTCGGGATGAACACCTGGATGCCGAACTCGCCGGGCTGGCTGCCGTACGCGGTGGCGCTGGGCACCCTGGCGCACCTGCTGGGCGACTGCCTGACCAAGAAGGGCGCGCCGCTGCTCTGGCCGCACAAGGAGCGCTACGAGGTGGTGCTGATCAAGCGCAGCGGCAACAACGTCGAGACCAAGGTGCTGGTGCCGATCATGTCGGTGGCGACCTTCGTCCTGCTCTGGTTCACCGCGGTGTCGCCGACGATCGTGAACTGACCGGCCGGCCTGACCGGCCGACCCGGCCGACCCGGCCGACCCGGCCGACGGGACCGACCGGCCGGATGACGCGGCGCGAGGCCTCAGGTCTCGCGCCGCAGTCGTGCGCCGACCCAGCGGGCGCGCCGGCCGAGGATGCGGGGGATGCCGAGCTGCCGCTGCGCCGGGCGCGGACGGCGGTCGGGGCCGTCGTAGCCGAGGTCGTCCGCCCAGTCGGGGCGGTGGGCGGAGCGTTGGGAGCTGTTGTGGCGTCGGGCGCGCGGGGCGCCGCCGCGATCGGGCATCCAGGTCATACCGGAATGGATGCCCCTGGGCCGGTGGGGGTAACCACCGGGCACGCGTCGAAATTGGCCTATGCGGTTGTCATATGTGCGTCAGATCAAGGGAGTTGGGACCAAGGGCCCTTCCCTCCCGGCTCCTTCGCCGCTCCTGCACCGTCACTCCTTGTGACGGCCGACCCAGTCCAGCAACTCCGCGGTGAACTGCTCCGGGGCCTCCTCGTGCGGGAAGTGCCCGACCCCCGGCATCAGCCGCCAGCGGTACGGCGCCGCCACGTACTCGCCGCCGCCCAGCGCGGTGTGCGACAGCAGCACCGGGTCCGCCGCGCCCTGGACGTGCAGGGTCGGCGCCGTGATCGGCTTCTTCATCCGCCGGGCGAACTGGATGCCGTCCGGGCGCGCCATCGAGCGCAGCAGCCAGCGGTACGGCTCGATCGAGCAGTGCGCCGTGCTGGGGATCTGGATGGCCTGCCGGTACGCGTGCACCGCCTCCTCGTCCAGCCGGTTCGGACCGGCCCAGGCGTCCAGGTAGCGGCCGACCAGCGCGGCGTCGTCGGCCACCAGGCGGCGTTCCGGTATCCACGGCCGCTGGAAGCCCAGCACGTGCTCGAAGGCGGCCGCCTGGCGGCGGTCGGTCAGCAGGGCCCGGCGCAGGTCCCGGGGGTGCGCGGCGGAGACCACGGTGAGGCTCTGGATCACCGACGGGCGCATCACCGCCGCCACCCAGGCCAGCGTGCCGCCGGCGGCGTGCCCGACCAGGTGCGCCCGGCGTTCGCCGAGCGAGCGGATCACCCCGGTGATGTCCAGGGCGAGGTTGCCCGGGTCGTACCCGCGCGGGGTGCGGTCGCTGCCGCCGATGCCCCGCAGGTCGAGCGCCACCGCCCGGTAGCCGGCCTCGGCGAGCGCGGTCAGCTGGTGGCGCCAGGCCCACCAGTACTCGGGCCAGCCGTGCACCAGCAGCACCAGCGGGCCCGAGCCCAGCTCGGCGATGTGGAACCGGGCGCCGTTGGCCGCGAGGTCGCGGTGCGTCCACGGGCCGCTCTGCCGGACGCTCCAGGCCTCGGCGCCGCCGTCGGGGGCGGTGTCGGGGGTCTCCTCGGCGGGCTCCCCCCCGGGTGCCAGGTCGGGTCCGGAGTCGGCGGACGGCTGCGCGGGCACGGGCTTCTGGTCAAGCGGCATACCGAGAGCGTGTCACATCCGTGCGCCGGACGGCGCCCGGTACTCGCTCCCGGCGGGTCCGGGCGGGCGGCTGTGCGCCGCCACCGGAAGGGCCGTTACGGGATGCGGCCCAGGGCCCGGTCGATCTCCTCCTTGGTGGCCGGGCGCGGCCGGGCGTTCTTCAGCACGTCGGCGGTCTTCTGGGCGCCCTCGATGGTGCGGTGCGGCTTCTCGATCCGCTTGAACGAGCGCCAGGCCATCAGCCCGAGCAGCACCGCGAGCAGCAGGTAGGCGCCGGCCACGATGAGGAACGACCAACCGAGCGACAGGCCCAGCGCGTGGATGCCGAAGGCCGCCGCGGCGCTCAGCATCGGGACGGCGGCCAGCGCCACCACGGCGGCGACGCCCAGCGAGACGCCCCCGGAGACGCCGCGCTTGACGTCCGCCCGGATCTCGGCCTTGGCGAGCGCGATCTCGTCGTGGACCAGTGCGGACAGGTCGGCGGTGGCCGCCGCGAACAGCTGCCCCACCGAACGCTCGCCCTCGTAGGGCGCCCGGCCGTTGCTGGACGGGTCTGCGGCTCCTGCGGGCATCAGCGGTTCTCCTCTGCGGCTGTGCGGCGTGACGCCGCCGCGTGGTGCGGTTCGGGGGGCCGGAGGGGCCCGGAGGCGTCAGTGGACTGTCGACAGCTCAGAATCATGCCCCTACCGGTCAGTCGCACACCACTCCGGGGCCCCGCCGGGGGGACGTGTCCGGGCGCTGCCGGGCCGCCGGCGGGCCTCAGCGGGGCTTCTCCGGCCCCTCGCCGTCGGGCCGAGGGGCGAGTTCGGCGGCCCGGGCCCGCCAGGCCGGGTCGTCCTCCTGGTAGACGTCCGGGACGCCGTCGCCGTCCACGTCCCGCTCCTCCTCCTCGCACAGCTCGCGGTAGTGCCGGTTGCGGAGCTTGAGCAGCACGGTGGCCACCGTCGCGCAGAGCAGCGAGCCGACCAGGACGGCCGTCTTGGAGAGGTCGGCGAGGGCCAGGTCGTCGCGGAACGCCAGTTCGCTGATCAGCAGCGAGACGGTGAAGCCGATGCCCGCGAGCACCGAGACCGCGAACATGTCGGCCCACTTGAGCTTCGGGTTCAGCTCGGCCCGGGTGAACCGGGCGGCCAGCCACGTGCCGCCGAATATGCCCACCGTCTTGCCGACCAGCAGGCCGATGACGATGCCGAGCGGCGTGGCCTGGGTGAACACCTCGCGCAGCGTCGGGCCGGAGATCGTCACCCCGGCGGCGAACAGCGCGAACACCGGAACGGCCAGGCCGGCCGAGAGCGGACGGACCAGGTGCTCGATGTGCTCGCCGGGGGAGTGCTGCTCGTCGCCCTCCCGGTGGCAGCGCAGCATCAGACCCATCGCGACGCCCGCGACCGTGGCGTGGATGCCGCTCTCGTGCATCAGCGCCCAGTTCACGACGGCCAGCGGCACGAACAGGTACCAGCCGTGCACCCCGCGCCGGTGCAGGAACCAGAACAGCACCAGGCCGGCGAAGGCCAGGCCGAGCGCCCAGAACTTGATACCGGAGCTGTAGAAGACCGCGATGATCAGGATCGCGATCAGGTCGTCCACCACGGCGAGGGTGAGCAGGAAGGCACGCAGGGCGGACGGCAGGTGGCTGCCGACCACGGCCAGCACGCCGAGCGCGAAGGCGATGTCGGTGGCGGTCGGGATGGCCCAACCGCTGGGGTGACCGCCGCTGCCCGAGTTGACGAGGGCGAACAGGATCGCCGGCAGCGCGACCCCGCAGACGGCGGCCACCACCGGGAGCAGCGCGGCGCTCGGGGTGCGCAGCTCGCCCGCGACGAACTCGCGCTTGAGCTCGATCCCGGCCACGAAGAAGAAGATCGTCAGCAGGCCGTCCTTGGCCCAGTTGCCGAGGGTGAGGTCGAGGTGCAGCGGGGCGGACGGCCCGACGGTGTAGTCGAGGACGCTCTCGTACGCGTGCGGCCAGACGTTGGCCCACACCAGTGCGACCACGGCGGCGAGCAGCAGCAGGATGCCGCCGACGGTCTCGGTGCGCAGGGCGTCGGTGATGAACGTCCGCTCGGGCAGGGACAGCCGGCCGAGCAGCTGCTGGCGGCGGGTCGTCGGCTCGTGGACGGGCGGCTGTTCGGTCACGAGGACCTCCTGAGGGGCTGGGAGCGGCAACGGATGCACGTGTGGTGCAGTTGCCGACCAGACTTCCCGGCGCGCCCTGTGACGCTCGGATTCCCGTTCAGGGATCTTGATGCGTCGTTAACAGTCTAGGGGATCGTTCGGGTGACATCCGGATTGTCCTATTCAAGGACTTAAGCCCTGCGGGGTGGTTCTGCACTCCGGAGGAGCAGTGGCACGGCACCCGAATGGCCTAGGCCGCTCGCAGACGGGTGAACGCGGCCCTGCCGTCCCTGCCGTCTCTGTCGTCTCTGTCGTCCCTGTGGTCTCCGTCGCCCTTGCCGTCGGTCGCAGGCGCCGCCCGGCCCCGGCCGCCCCGCTGGCACACTCCGGCGGCCGACCGGAAGCGGGCTTCGGACTCACGGCATGGCTGTGCCCCGGGCGGTGACCACCGCCCGGGGCACGCTTCACCGTGTCGGCCGGCTCAGCCGTTGCCACCCGCCGGCGGCAGCTGGGCCTGGATCTGGCTCATCACCGTGCTGTCGGCGAGGGTGGTGGTGTCACCGACCTCGCGGCCCTCGGCGATGTCGCGCAGCAGACGGCGCATGATCTTGCCGGAGCGGGTCTTCGGCAGCTCGCCGACCACCTTGACCTGCTTCGGCTTGGCGATCGGGCCGAGCGTGCGGCCGACGTGCGCGCGCAGCTCCTCGACCAGCTCCGGGCTCTCGGTGGCGCCGCCGCGCAGGATCACGAAGGCGACGATGGCCTGGCCGGTGGTGGCGTCCGCGGCGCCGACCACGGCGGACTCGGCCACCGACGGGTGGCCGACCAGGGCCGACTCGACCTCGGTGGTGGAGATGTTGTGGCCCGAGACGAGCATGACGTCGTCGACCCGGCCGAGCAGCCAGATGTCGCCGTCCTCGTCCTTCTTGGCGCCGTCACCGGCGAAGTAGCGGCCCGCGAAGCGCGACCAGTAGGTGTCGATGTAGCGCTGGTCGTCGCCCCAGATGGTGCGCAGCATGGACGGCCACGGCTCGGTGAGCACCAGGTAGCCGCCGGAGCCGTTCGGGACCTCGTTGGCCTCGTCGTCGACCACGGTGGCCGCGATGCCCGGCAGGGCGCGCTGGGCCGAACCCGGCTTGGTCTCGGTGACGCCCGGCAGCGGGCTGATCATCATGGCGCCGGTCTCGGTCTGCCACCAGGTGTCCACGATCGGGGTCTTGCCGGCGCCGATGTGCTCGCGGTACCAGATCCAGGCCTCGGGGTTGATCGGCTCGCCGACGCTGCCCAGCACCCGCAGCGAGGACAGGTCGAACTTCGCGGGGATGTCGTCGCCCCACTTCATGAAGGTGCGGATCGCGGTCGGCGCGGTGTAGAGGATCGTCACGCCGTACTTCTGGACGATCTCCCAGAACCGGCCCTGGTGCGGGGTGTCCGGGGTGCCCTCGTAGATGACCTGGGTGGCGCCGTTGGAGAGCGGGCCGTAGACGATGTACGAGTGGCCGGTGACCCAGCCGATGTCGGCGGTGCACCAGTAGACGTCGGTCTCCGGCTTGAGGTCGAAGACCGCGTGGTGGGTGTAGCTGGCCTGGGTGAGGTAGCCGCCCGAGGTGTGCAGGATGCCCTTGGGCTTACCGGTGGTGCCCGAGGTGTAGAGGATGAACAGCGGGTGCTCGGCGTCGTGCGCCTCGGGGGTGTGCTCGGTGGACTGGCGCGCGGTGATCTCGTGCCACCAGACGTCACGGCCCTCGGTCCAGGAGATGTCCTGCCCGGTGCGGCGGATCACCAGGACGTGCTCGACGCCGTCGACCTTGGTGAGCGCCTCGTCGATGGCCGGCTTGAGCGCGGACGGCTTGCCGCGGCGGTAGCCGCCGTCGGCGGTGATGACGAGCTTGGCCTGGGCGTCCTCGATGCGGGAGGCGACGGCGTCGGCGGAGAAGCCGCCGAAGACGACCGAGTGGGTGGCGCCGATCCGGGCACAGGCGAGCATCGCGACGACCGCCTCGGCGATCATCGGCAGGTAGACCGCGACCCGGTCGCCCTTGCGGACGCCGAGCTCCAGCAGCGCGTTGGCGGCCTGCGAGACCTCGTCCTTGAGCTGGGCGTAGGTGATCGAGCGGCTGTCGCCGGGCTCGCCCTCGAAGTGGATCGCGACCCGGTCGCCGAGTCCGGCCTCGACGTGGCGGTCGACGCAGTTGTAGGCCACGTTGAGCTTGCCGTCGGCGAACCACTTGGCGAAGGGCGGGTTGGACCAGTCCAGCGTCTCGGTCGGCTCGACGGCCCAGCTGAGGCGGCGGGCCTGCTCGGCCCAGAAGCCCAGGCGGTCCTCGGAGGCCTGCGCGTACGCGGCCGCGGTGACGTTGGCGGCGGCGGCGAGCTCTGCCGGCGGGGCGAATCGCCGCTCCTCCTTGAGCAGGTTGGCCAGGCTCTCGTTGCTCAACGCGCACTCCTCATCGAGTCATGATCGGAGACGATCCCGTGCGTGGGGATTGTCCCGTGTGTCCCAGCGCACAGCTCACCAGGCGAATGGGGCACTTGACAAGAGCCTCCGGGTAATTGGTGTAGACCTTTGACCGGCAGTCGAACGGACCATCGTACGGCGCACCGCCTCTGGGCGGTGCGCCGTACGACGGCCGGAGGGCCCGCGCCCCGGCCCGCCCGGCGGGGACGCGGGCCCGGCTCTCAGGCGGCCAGCCGGGGGCCGTCCTCGGCGCCGTCGGCGGGAACCCGGCCATCTTCATTCACCCGTTCGGGCGTGTCGCCCGCCGGCGACCCGGTCGGCGGTGCCCCTGGCGCTGCCCGGCCGGCCGTGGTTCCGGCCGCTGCCGTCCCGATGCGCGCCTCGATCGGACTGAACGTCCCCTCGGCCCGGTCGAGCACGTAGGCCTGGGCGGTCGCGAAGTCGAAGTACATCCCGACCAGTCGCAGGGTGCCCTCCTCCACCCGGCGCTCCACGGCCGGGTTGGCCAGCAGCTGGTCCAGCTGCTGGACCACGTTGGTGATGCAGAGCTGCTCCACCAGGTCCACCACCGGCCGCGCGTCGAACCCGGCGGGGATCCGGCGGAGCCGGTCCAGCGAGCCGCGGCCGTTGCGCAGCCAGCGGGCCAGCGGGGTGGGCGGCCCGGGGCGCTCGTGCACGCCGTCCAGCAGGGCCTTCATCGCGCCGCAGCCGGAGTGGCCGCAGACCGTGATCGAGCCGACCTCCAGGACCTCGACCGCGTACTGCACCGCGGCCGCCACCGAGTCGTCGGCCGCGCCGGGCTCGTACGGGGCCGGCACCAGATTGCCGACGTTGCGGACGGTGAACAGGTCCCCCGGGCCGCTGTTGGTGATCATGCTGGTGACCATCCGGGAGTCCGCGCAGGTCAGGAAGAGCTGGGAGGGCGTCTGCCCCTCCCGGGCCAGCCGGGCGAGTTCGGGCCGGATCAGCGGGGCGGTGTGCTGCTGGAACACCCGGACGCCGTCCAGCAGTCGGCCGTGTGGGTCCTCCTGCTGCTCGATGCAGTGGTGGCCGACCCAGGGCGTCCAGGCCCGGCAGCGGTGCGGACCGGGTGAACTGCCCGCCCGGACGGTCCCGTCGGGGTCGAGCACCTCGTCGTCCCTGCGGCGCGTCACCATCGAGACCCGGCCGCCCGCGGCCTGGTGGCCCGTCCGCCAACTGTGCAGCGTCTCGTACGCGGCGTGGTCCAGGAAGGAGCCGTCGTGGACCACGGTGACCTCGGAGCCGGAGGGGATCCCGGCCAGCGCCCGGCTCAGCCGGGGCACGGCGGTGAAGGTGAGCGGCCCGTGCGTCTGGACGGTGACCGCGCCCGCCGGGCCGGCCAGCACGTCCACGTGGGCGCGGGTCAGCCGGTAGAGCGCGAGCAGCACGGCGGTGCCGGCGCCGAGCGCGACGCCCCACAGCACGCCGAGCGCCACCACGGCGAGCACGGTGGTCAGGTAGACCGGGAACTCGCGGTGCCGGTGCACGTTGCGGATGTGCGCGAAGCTCACCATCTGCAGCCCGACCACCAGCACCAGCGCGGCCAGCGCGGCCAGCGGGATCCGGCGCAGCCCGCCGGTCAGCGCCAGTGCGGCGGCGAGCACCCAGACGCCGTGCAGCACCGAGGACCACCTGCTCTGGCCGCCGGCCCGCACGTTGGCGGTGCTGCGGACGGCGCCGCCGGCGACGGGCAGCCCGCCGACCAGCCCGCTGACGATGTTGGCCAGGCCCTGGCCGCGCAGTTCGCGGTCGAGGTCGCCGGTGCGGCGGGACATCCGGTCGACCGCGACGGCGGACAGCAGCGACTCCACGCTGGCGACGGCGGTGACGGTCAGGACGGCGGCCAGCACTCCGGCCAGCGGGCCGTGCGGCAGCGCGGGCACGAGGGCGTGCGGCTGCCAGGCGGGCAGCCCGATGTGGGCGAGCCGCAGGTCCAGGGCCAGGGCGAGCGCGGTCGCGGTGGCGACGGCGGCCAGCGGGCCCGGCACCTTGGCCAGCCTGGCGCCGAACTCGCCCGCGCGGCCGGGGAGTCGACCGAGTCGGGGCCAGCCCAGCAGGACGGCCGCGGTCACCGATCCGGCCAGCAGCGCGGGCGGGTGCGGCCCGGCCAACTGGCCTGGCAGCGCGAGGAGGTTGGCGATCGCGGAGCTCTGCGGGGAGCCGCCGAGGACGACGTGCAGCTGCGCGATGGCGATGGTGAGTCCGACCCCGGCCAGCATGCCGTGCACGATGGCGGGCGAGACGGCGAGCGCGGTCCGGGCCACCCGGCGCACGCCGAGCAGGAGTTGGAGCAGCCCGGCGGCCAGGGTGATGGCGCAGGTGGCCCGCCACCCGTACTGGACGATCAGTCCGGCGGTGATCACGGTCAGCGCGGCGGAGGGGCCGCTGACCTGGAGCGGGGTGCCGCCGAACAGCCCGACGACGATGCCGCCGACGGCCGCGGCGGCGAGGCCGGCGGTGAGCGGGGCGCCGGTGGCGAGTGCGATGCCGAGGGAGAACGGCACGGCGATCAGGAAGACCACCAGGGAGGCTGAGAGGTCCTGGGCCCAGCGGGCCTTGGTGCCGGGGCGCGGTGGCGCGTGGTCGGTGGTGTCGGAGGCGATGGGGGCGCTGGAGATGTCGAGGGTCATTGTCTTCCCGTCTGTCCGGGGGAACGAACGCAGTCAGGTCCGGCGGTGAGTCCGGGGTGGGGCTCCGGGGCGGATCGGCTGTCGTGGGTCGCGACGGTGTGGCGGGATGGCGTGGGCGCGGCGGGGAGTGCGGGTGTCACCGGCCGGACCTCGACCATCAGGGCCCGCCAGGGACCTGGGCGAGGTGCGGGACGTCTCGCCGAGGGCCGTCGGGACGGACCATCAAGACTCGGTAAACCGAGGGTAATGAAAGCTTTGCACAGCGTCATTCCGGGAGGGAAGGGGAAAACCCCCCGATTCACCCCATTGGGTGGTGTTCGAACCGCTGGGAATCTGCTGGCGGAGCCGGGGACGGCCGGGCGTTCGGTGGCGCCGGGCGGTCCGGACATGAGGAACGGGCCGTGGCCCTCCCCGGGGAAGGGGGGAGGGCCACGGCCCGTTCGGGCGGAGCGGCGTCAGGCGCGCGCACCCGCCGGGGCGGGCCGCTCGCCGCCGACCCCGCCCAGCACGAAGGCCTCGTCCACCTGGGTCGCGAGGTCGACGCCGACCTTGGCGTTGGCCCAACTCTCCGCGTTGCGCACGTGGAAGAGCACGGCCTGCTCGGTGTAGCGGCGTACGTCCCGCTGCCCGTACGCGGACTCGGCCTCGGCCCGCAGCTCCTCCAGGACGGCCCGGTTGGTCGGCTCCAGCGACTTCAGCGGCGGCTCGGCGCCCTGCTCCAGACGGCGCACCCAGTCCGAGTGCCCGAAGGTGGTGAGCAGGTCGTCGCCGACCTCCCGGCGCAGGAACGCCAGGTCGTCCGGGCCCTGCACCTTGTTGCCGATCACCCGCAGCCGGACGCCGAAGTCGCGGGCGTAGTCCTTGTACTGGCGGTAGACGGAGACGCCCTTGCGGGTCGGTTCGGCCACCAGGAAGGTCAGGTCGAAGCGGGTGAACAGGCCGGAGGCGAAGGAGTCCGAGCCCGCCGTCATGTCGGTGACCAGGTACTCGTCGGGGCCGTCCAGCAGGTGGTTGAGCAGCAGTTCCACCGCGCCGACCTTGGAGTGGTAGCAGGCCACCCCGAGGTCCTCCTCGGTGAAGGCGCCGGTCGCCAGCAGTCGGACCGATCCCTCGTCCAGGGCGATCGGGCGGGCGCAGACGGCGTAGACCGGGTTCTCCTCGACGATCCGCAGCAGGCGCGAACCCCGGCCGGGCGGCGTGGTCTTGATCATCTCGTCGGCCGAGCGGATCAGCGGGTTGCTGCCGCGCAGGTACTCCTTGATCTCCGGCAGGTGCGCGCCGAGCGAGGGCAGCTCCGCGGCCTGGGCATCCGTCAGACCCAGGGCCGGGCCCAGGTGCTGGTTGATGTCGGCGTCGACGGCGATGACCGGCCGGCCCGCGGCGGCCAGATGGCGGATGAACAGTGCGGACAGCGTGGTCTTCCCGCTGCCGCCCTTGCCGACGAAGGCGATCTTCATCTGGGACTCCGGCTCTCGCTCTGGGCCCGCGCTCGGGGGGCCACCTGCTCAGGGGCCGCACATGCCGAGGCGCCCTAAGTGGAAATAGTTATCGTCTCCGATAGTGGCCATGCTAGCCGGGGTTTGGGCCTCCTCGGCGGAGGGAAGTGAGGATTGCCTCTAATGGGTGATCCGGGGTTGCTGTTCCGGGAGGGGGCGGCTGTTCATTACTCTCGGGTAGGTGAGCACTGGAACAGATCCCCTCGCCCCGCTGGCCCAGCTCCCCGGGGTGCCCGACGCCGTGGCCGAGGTCCGCAAGGCCGTCGACCGGCTCTACGGCCACCGGGTGATGCGCCGCCGCGCGGCCGAGGTCACCTCCGAGTCCGCGCTGCGCGGCGCCCGCGCGTCGGCGGCGCTGGCCGGGGCCGACTGGCCGCTGGAGGAGGTCCGGCGCCGCAGCGACTTCAGCGCGGACCCCGAGGCTCGGACGGTCGGCGCGGCCCTGCGGATCGCCGCCGAGGCCGGCCAGCTGCTCAGCATCTGGCGGCACTCGCCGCTCCAGGTGCTGGCCCGGCTGCACCTGCTCGCCGTCGGCGACGGCGAGCCGTCCGCCGGGCGGCCCCGCCGCGCGGGCGAAGGCGTCGAGGACCTGTTCCCGCTGGGGCTCGAGCCGGTGGAGAGCGTCGAGGTCGTCCAGGTGGACGAACCGCTGCCCGCGCTGCCGCCCGCCCCGGGTGCCGAGGAGGTCGCGGCCCGGCTCGACCAGCTCTCCCGACTGCTGGTGGCGCGCGCCGAGGGCCAGGGCGTGGGGACGCCGGCCCTGGTGGTCGCCTCCGTGGTGCACGGCGAACTGCTCGCGCTGCGGCCGTTCGGCGCGTACAACGGCGTGATCGCGCGGGCCGCCCAGCGGATCGTGCTGCTCGCCGAGGGGCTCGACCCGAAGTCGATCTGCCCGGCCGAGGTCGGGCTGGCGGAACTCGGCACCGACGCCTACCGGCGGGCCCTGGCCGGCTATCTGGCGGGCACGCCCGAGGGGATGGCGGCCTGGATCGCGCACTGCGGGCGGGCGCTGCGGCTCGGGGTGCGGGAGAGTACGGCGGTCTGCGAGGCGATGCAGCGCGGGATGGTCTGAGCGGGCGGGGGCCGCGGGGGCGGCGCGGGCGGGGACCGCGGGCGCTTCTGGCGCTTCCGGCACGAAGATGCGGCGGCACCCGATCCTGCCTGGTGCCGCCGCTGGTGCAGATACCGGGTGACCATGCATGCACCGGAAGTGCTGATCAGACGGGGATCCTGCCCGTTCGTCTGGTCCAGCGGCCCGACAGCGGGTCGGCTGCATGTGGGTGCTCGGATACCTGAACACGCGGTCCGTGGGGCCTTAACTGCGTTGTCGGTTTGACCTCTTCGGGTCCTGACCGGGTCTCGCGGGCCGTGCTTCATTTGTATCGCGTTTCGGGCGAAAGGGGAACCCGAAAAGAGAACTCTGTGCTGATTGTCTGATTTGCCCTGCACTGTGGGGCCTGCGGTTGCCCGCGTTGCGGGGCCCGCGGCGGGCGGTTCAGGCCTCCGGGCGGCGCCGGTGGGCCAGGTACCAGATGACCCCGGCGGTCACGGCCGCCGTCCCGATCGCCACGGCCGTCAGCACCGAGCCGCTCGGCGCGGAGAACTCCGGGAGCCGCCGCCGCAGTTCCACCGGCCGGTCGAAGACCAGCACCGGCCACTCCCGGGCCTGCGCCTCCTTCCGCAGCGCGCGGTCGGGGTTGACCGCCGACGGGTGGCCGACGGCCTCCAGCAGTGGCAGGTCGGTGGAGGAGTCGCTGTAGGCGTAGGACGCGGCCAGGTCGTAGCCCTCGGACTCGGCCAACTCCCGGATGGCGGCAGCCTTGTTCTCGGCGTAGGCGTAGTACTCGATCTCGCCGGTGTAGCAGCCGTCCTCGACCTTGAGCCGGGTGGCGATCACGTGGTCCGCGCCGAGCAGCGCGCCGATCGGCTCGACCACCTCGGAGCCCGAACTGCTGACGATCACCACGTCCCGACCGGCCGCGTGGTGCTGCTCGATCAGTGAGGCGGCCTCGTCGTAGATGATCGGGTCGATCAGGTTGTGCAGCGTCTCCGCGACGATCTCGCGGACCTGCTGGACGTTCCAGCCCCGGGTGAGCGAGGAGAGGTACTCGCGCATCTTCTCCATCTGGTCGTGGTCCGCGCCGCCGACCAGGAAGACGAACTGGGCGTACGCGCTGCGCAGTACGGCCCGACGGTTGATCAGACCGCCCTGGTAGAACGGGCGGCTGAAGGCCAGCGCGCTCGACTTGGCGATGATGGTCTTGTCCAGGTCGAAGAAGGCCGCCGTGCGCGGCCCGCCCGGCCCGGGGCGAACGGGTGAGCGGGTCTGCGCGGGCCCGGTGGCCTCGCCCGGGGACTCGTCGGCGTGGTCGTCGGCGTTCTCGGTGGTGTCCACGGGAACCGAGGATAGAGGGAGCCGCAAAACAGGCCGCCATTCGGTGTACTCGTGGGCGTGCGGGTTTGTGTTTCTGGCCGCTCGGGTACACCATGGAAGTCACGGATCGTTCGCGACCGTGCTAACCCGGTCCGGCTCCTCCCCCCCGAGTCGGGCCGTGGATAGACGACCCCCGCTCTCCCCCCCGGCGGGGGTCGTCGCACGTCCGGGGCCATTTTTGGACCCTGAAGGCCCCTCGCGGCGAGCGCCGCGGCCGCCCTGCCGACGGTGTACGGGGGGTGTCGACACCCTGGTCCACTGACCACCTTTCGTCACTCTGCGTCGCTGTTTGCTCATGGCTGCCCGTGGCTCTTCGGCTGGTTCCGATCGGTGGGCAGAGCTGCTGCGGCGGGGTGCCCGAGGGGGCGGCCGGGAGGGTCCGTCGGGTGGCCGGCGAGGGTGCGACGGGCTTCCGGTTCACATCCGTGATCCCCGATCGTCAATTCTTTGACGATAAATCCCTCGCCCGGGTGAACGTTTTCCTCCACAGCCCACGAGTTATCCACAGGTATTCGCATCGTGGATGACGGAATCCCGATCTCCCCCCACCGTGATGGTCGGCGGCGGTCGCCGGGCGGATCTCACCTCCCTCTCTCCCACGAGGTCTGCCGGGCGGCCGTTCGCCGGAACCGTCCGACGTGCGCCCCGGACCGCCCCTGGCGGCCGGGGGCGCAGAGGGGAGCCCACCATGTCGACGCCGATCGCCGACCACGCCACCACCGAAGGGCCCGGGGCCAGCGGCCCGCTCGTCGTCACCGAGGACGAGGGCCTGGCCGAGCACCTGCTGCGGCTCTGCGCGGCCGCCGGCACCGAACCGAGGCTGATCCGGGGCGCACCACCGCCGCGCGAGCTCTGGGAGGGCGCCTCACTGGTGCTCATCGGGGACGACCAGGCCGCCCGGTGCGCCGGGCTCGGCCGGCGCGGCGGGGTGCTGCTGCTCGGGCTGGACCTCGACGACGCCGGGGTGTGGGTCAGAGCCGTCCAACTCGGCGCCGAACACGTGCTGTTCCTCCCCGACGCCGAGGCCTGGCTGCTCGACCGGATCGCCGACGCGGCCGAGGGCGCCGGCTCCCCGGCGCTCACCGTCGCCGTGCTCGGCGGCCGGGGCGGGGCCGGAGCCTCGACCCTGGCCTGCGCCCTCGCGGTCACGGCCGCGCGGGCGGGGCGGCGGACGATGCTCATCGACGGAGATCCGCTGGGCGGCGGCCTCGACATCCTGCTCGGCGGCGAGGCGGCCCGCGGGCTGCGCTGGCCCGATCTGGCCGGCTCGCGCGGGCGGGTCAGCGGGGTCGAACTGGCCAGGGCGCTACCGGTGCTCAAACGGCTCTCCGCGCTCTCCTGCCTGTCCTGGGATCGCGGCGACACCCTGACCGTGCCGCCGGAGGCCATGCGCAGCGTGCTGGCCGCCTCCCGGCGGCGCGGTGGGCTGGTCGTCGTCGACGTGCCGCGCCATCTCGACGCGGCCGCCGGGCAAGCTCTGGAGCAGTCCGACCTGGCGCTGCTGGTGGTGCCGGCCGAACTGCGCGCGGTGGCCGCCGCCGACCGGGTCGCGGCGGCCACCCGGATGCGGCTCGGGGACGTCCGGGCGGTGGTGCGGTCGCCGCGCACCTTCGGACTCCCGGCCCACCGGATCGCCCGCGGGCTGCGACTGGAGCTCGCGGGGGAGTTGGAGCCGGAACCCGGCCTGGCGGAGGACGTCGAGAAGGGCGTCCCGCCCGGAATCCGGGACGGCGGCCCGCTCGCGCGCTTCTGCGAGACCTTCCTGGACGAGGTGCTGCCGCCGGTGCCGGCGGTCGGAGGAGGTGTGTACTGATGGTCCGTCTGCGTAGAACAGGCCCCACCGTGCGGGCGGGGGGCGGTCCGAAGAGCCGGGGCGAGGGTGCGCGGGAGCACCGGTCGCTCAGGAGCGTGCCGCCGCCCGGCGGGTCACCCGAAGCGCCGCGCCACCCCTGCCCGTACGGGCGCACCGCCCGGGAGGAGCGGACGGCGGAGCTGGTGGACGCGGTCCGGCTGCGGCTGGCCGAGTCGGGTGCCGCCCCGACGGTGGGGTCGGTCGCGGCGGTGCTGCGGGCCACCCGGCCGCCGCTCGGCGGGGACGAAGTCCTGGACACCGTGCGCTCGCTGCGTGCCGAACTGGTGGGTGCGGGCCCGCTGGAGCGGCTGCTGGCGGCGCCCGACGTCACGGACGTCCTGGTGAACGGTCCGGACGAGGTGTGGGTCGACCGTGGCGGCGGCCTGCACCGGGCCGCCGGAATCCGGTTCGCCGACGCCGAGGCGGTACGGCGGCTGGCCCACCGGCTGGCCACCGCGGCCGGGCGGCGGCTGGACGACGCGCGGCCCTGGGTGGACGCCCGGCTGCCGGACGGCACCCGCCTGCACGCCGTGCTGCCGCCGATCGCGGCCGGCTGCACGCACATCTCGCTGCGGGTCTGCCGGCCCCAGCCGTTCACGCTCGACGAACTGGTGGCGGGCGGGGCGCTGCCGCCGGAGGGCGCCGGCCTGCTGGCCGGCATCCTGCGGGCCAGGCTGTCGCTGCTGGTGTCCGGCGGGACGGGCACGGGCAAGACCACGCTGCTTGCGGCCCTGCTCGGCCTGGTCGGGCCGGAGGAGCGGATCGTCATCGCGGAGGACTCCGCCGAACTGCGGCCGGCCCATCCGCACGTGGTCCGGTTGCAGAGCAGACCGCCCAACCAGGAGGGGCTGGGTGAGCTCACGCTGCGGGACCTCGTCCGGCAGGCGCTACGGATGCGTCCGGACCGGCTGGTGATCGGAGAGGTCCGCGGGGCCGAGGTGTCGGACCTGCTGGCCGCGCTGAACACCGGGCACGAAGGCGGCTGCGGCACGGTGCACGCCAACACGGCGGCGGACGTGCCGGTCCGGCTGGAGGCGTTGGGCTCGCTCGCCGGGCTCGACCGGCCCGCGCTGCACAGCCAACTCCGGGCCGCGCTCGACCTGGTGGTGCACCTGGTCAGGGAGCCGGGCTCGGGGCGCCGCCGGGTGGCGGAGATCCACACGCTGGCCGCCGGCCGTGACGGGCTGGCCGTCACCACCCCGGCGGTGGAGTTCCCGGTGGTGGGCGGTCTGGTCCCCGGGGCGGGCTGGGAGCGACTGGTCGGGCTGCTGGCGGTGCGCGGGGTGTCGCTCGCGGCGGGGCCGACGTGACGGCGGCGGTGGCCGGGTTGGCGGGTGCGGGGGCGCGGGCGGTGGAACTTGCGTTCGTCCTGCTGCTGGGCGGGTGTGCGGCGGGCGCCCTGACGCTGCTCGGGGCGTGGAACAGGAAAGACCGACGACCGGGAGGTTCCTGACGTGATGGGTGATCAGAGCTCTTTCTGCTGGGCATTGGTGCTGTGCCTGGTGGCCCTCGCTGCGTGGCGTGCGGTGCAGCAGCAGCTGCCGGGTGGGCGGCGGTACAGGCTGGTGCTGGCCGGCAGCGGGCCCCCGCCCGTTCCGGTGCCGGGCCCGCCGGCGGTGACTGCGGGGCGCGCTCGGTCGCGACCGTCCGACTGGCGGGCGACCGAACTGTTGCTCCTGCCCGCGGGGTTGGCCGTCGGGCAAGCGACCTCCTCGCCGCTGCCGGTGCTCGCCGCCGGGCTGGCCGTACTGCCGCTGCGGCGGTGGCGGCTGCGGCGGCGCGTGACGGCGGAGGCCGGGCGGCGGGCGGCCTCCGTGGTGGAGCTCTGCGCAGGGCTGGCAGGGGAGTTGCGCAGCGGGGCGACGCCGGAGCAGGCGTTGCACCTGGTCACGGCCCGCCTCGCGGCCGACCCGGACGGGCTGCGCAGGCTCGGCGAGGAGCCGGTGGCGCGGCTCGCGGCGGGCCGGTACGGCGGGGACGTGCCCGCCGCGCTGCACCTGCTCGCCGAACTGCCGGGCGGGAGCGGCGCGTCGGCGATCGCGGCCTGCTGGCGGGTCGCGTCCGACAGCGGGTCGGGGCTGGCCGTCGCGCTGGACCGGGTGGCGGAGGCGTTGCGCGGCGAGCGGGCGCTGGCGGAGGAGATCGCTGGGGAGCTGGCGGGCCCGCGGACCACGATCGCCGTCCTGGCCGCTCTGCCGGCCGCCGGGTTGCTGCTGGGGGCGGCGCTCGGGGCCCGGCCGGTGGGCGTCCTGCTGCACACGCCGGCCGGGCTGGGGTGCCTCGCTGCGGGGGCGGCACTGGAGGGGCTGGGCGTGCTCTGGACAGCGCGCATCGTCCGGGCGGCGGCCCAGGGCGCCTTGGAGGCGCCCCGGCGGGCTGCCGGGGTGCGGGGCACTGGTGGCGGCGGGAGCTGCGGGCTCTCACGGGTACGGGCGCGGGTGCGGACACGGGCGGAGGTGGTGTCGGGGTGAATCGGGGAGTCGGGTGGGTGGTCGTCGGGGCTCCGGTGGTGGTGGCCGGCGTGGTGCTGGTGTGCGGGTGGGCGCGACAGCGGCGGGCGCTCGGCCGGGTGTTGGCGCGGGTGTCGCCGGGGGCGGGGGTGGGGGCGTCGGCTTCTGGTGGTGGTGGTGGTGGCGGCGGTGGCGGGCGGTGGCGGCCCGTGGCCCTGGCGGTGGGCTCCGGGGCCGGCGCGGCGGTGCTGCTCGGCGGCGCCGTCGGGGTGGTCGTCGGGGCGCTGCTTGCGGCGGGTGTGCACCGGTGGTCGGCCCGGGTGCGGTCCCCGACGGAGCGGCGGGCGGTCCTGGAGGAGGAACTGCTGACCAGGCAACTCCCGCTGAGTGCGGAGCTGTTGGCGGCCTGCCTCGGTTCGGCGGCCTCACCCTCGGCAGCGGTGTCGGCGGTCGGCCGGAGCGTGGGGGCACCGATGGGGCCCCGGCTGGTCGCGATCGGTGCCGAACTGGCCCTGGGCGCACCGCCGGAACTGTGCTGGAGCCGTCTGGGCGAGCAGCACCCGTCGCTGGCCCCGCTGGCGCGCTGCCTGGTCCGGACGAGCCTCGGCGGGGCTCCGGCGGCCGGGCCCTTGATCGGGCTCGCGCAGGGGCGGCGGACGGCGGCAGCCCGGGCGGCCCACGCCCGGGTCCGCCGGGCGGGGGTGCTCGCCACCGCTCCGCTCGGACTCTGCTTCCTCCCGGCCTTCGTCCTGATCGGCGTGGTGCCGGTCGTCATCGGCCTCACCACCCGCTTCGCGCAGGGCGGTTGAACGAGGGCCGCGCCAAGCGGATCGGCGGCGGATCCGTGGGCAGCGGCGTCGGCGGCAGCCGCGTAGACGGCACCGGGGGCATCGGTACGGCGGGGGCATCGGTATTTCGTATTTCGTATTTCGGAGACAGGAGAGATTCATGACCGCAGTGATCGCAACGAGGCCCGGCAGCGGGCTCGCGCTCCGGCACGCGCCCGGGGTATGGCGGCGCAGGAGCCGCTGGGCGGCCCGCCGGATGCGCGGGATGGCCCGGAGCCGGGGCCGGTCGGACGCCGGGATGACCACGGCGGAATATGCCGTCGGCACCTTGGCCGCGTGTGCCCTCGCGGCCGGGCTGTACAAGGTGGTGACCAGCGCGACCATCATGGGGGCGCTGACCGATTCACTGGAACGGGCGCTTCATGCGACCTAGCGACCGTCCACGAACTCCCGCCTGCGCGGCGGCGTTGGGGAGCGGGTCTCGTCGCGTTGCCGTAGGCCGCCCGGCGGCCCCCGGCCTTCGGCCGGGAGGTGCCCCCACCGCGTCCTGCCCCTCCGCCGCCGTTCGGTGCACGCACCCCGACGCCGCCGCGCACCGCCTCCGGGCGGATGGCGTGAGGCCGAGGGCTCACCCCGGCCTGGCGGCGGCACGTGGTGGTGGGCGGGCGTGGTCGCTGCGGCCGGGCCGGCGCGGCGATGCGGGCTTCGTCACGGCGGAGACCGCGGTGGCCCTGCCAGCGCTCGTCCTGCTCGCGGCGATGCTGATCTGGGGCGTGCTGGCGGCGGCCGCGCAGATCCGCTGTGTGGACGCGGCCCGGGTCGGGGCCAGGGCGGCCGCACGCGGGGAGGCGGACGCCGCCGAACTCGCCCGCGCGGCCGCGCCGCCGGGGGCTCAGGTACGGGTGGTGATGGCGGCGGAGGTGGTGCGGGTGGAGGTGGACGCGCCGTGCGGGGCGCCGGGCAGGCTCGGCGGGCTGCTCGCGGTACGGCTGGGCGCGACCGCGGTGGCGGCGCGGGAGGACACCCTCGTAGGGGTCACGGGAAGTGCGGGAATCGCGGGAGGTGGTGGTTCATGGCCGGCCTGACCGGGGTGCGGTCAAGGGCGCGGCGGTGGGCGAGAACGCGTACCGCCCGGGTGGCCGCCGTCGGCGGGCGCGGGCCGGACGCCGGTTCGGCGACGGTCTGGCTGCTCGCCCTGGCGATGCTCGGCACGGCGGTCTTCGCCGGGACGATCGCGGTCGGAGCGGTGGTCGCCGCGCGGCACCGGGCCGAGTCGGCCGCCGACCTGGCGGCGCTCGCGGCCGCGGACCGGCTGCTGCTGGACCCGGACGGCGGGTGCGGGCGGGCCGAGGGGATCGCCGCCGCGCAGGGCGCCGGCCTGGTGTCCTGCACGGTGGACCGGACGGGGGACGCCGTCGAGGTGGTGGCCGAGGTGACGGTCAGTGGGCTGCCGGCGCGTCTGCCGGTCGGTCCGGCGCGGGCGAGGGCGCGGGCCGGGCCGGTGCGGGCCGCGGTCACCGCCGCCGAGGACGGCCTCGGCGGGTCGACCGGCGGGTCGGCGGCGGGCTCATGAGCCGGTCGGCGGCCCAGCGTCCGCGCTCGGCTCGGGCTTCGCCCCGGAGTTCGTCTCCTAGTCCTTCTCGGAGTCCGTCCCGTGGTCCGCTTCGGAGCTCGCTGAGGGGCCTGTGGAGGGGCCTGCTGAGGGGTCCGCCGTCCCGGAGCCTGCCGTCCCGGAGCCTGCCGTCCCGGAGCCTGCCGTCCCGGAGCCTGCCGTCCTGGGGGCGCCGGCCAGCAGGACGTCCAGCAGTTGGACGGCCGCGGCCTTGTCCAGCGGTTCGTTCCCGTTGCCGCACTTGGGTGACTGGACGCAGGACGGGCAGCCGCGCTCGCACTCGCAGGAGGCGATCGCCTCGCGCGTGGCCGTCAGCCACTCGACGGCCCGCTGGAAGCCGCGTTCGGCGAAGCCGGCCCCGCCCGGGTGGCCGTCGTAGACGAACACGGTGGGCAGTTCGGTGTCGGGGTGCAGCGGGACGGAGACGCCGCCGATGTCCCAGCGGTCGCAGGTGGCGAACAGCGGCAGCAGGCCGATCGAGGCGTGTTCGGCGGCGTGGGCGGCGCCGGGCAACTGGTCGAGCGGAAGGTCCGCGTCCAGCAGCTGGTCCTCGGTGACGGACCACCAGACCGCGCGGGTGCGCAGCGTGCGGGGCGGTAGGTCGAGCTTGCTCTCGCCCATGATCTCCCCGGTGGAGATCCGCTTCCGGAGGTAGCCGACCACCTGGTTGACCACCTCCACCGAACCGAAGCTGAGCCGGCCCTCGCCCCAGGCAACGGTGGTGTCGGTGTCGAGCACGGAGATGGAGGTGATGTCGCGGGCGGCCGTGGTGTACGGCGGGTCGGCCGGCTCGACCAGGGCGACCGAGTTCTCCAGGTCGAGTTCCCGGACCAGGAAGGTGCGGCCCTGGTGCAGGTGGACGGCCCCGGTGTGGACGGTGGTGTGGGCGGCCGCGGCGTCCACCGTGCCGAGCAGTCGGCCGGTGTCGGCCTCGAC
Organism: Kitasatospora sp. NPDC088160; assembly: GCF_044741445.1. Taxonomy (NCBI): domain Bacteria; kingdom Bacillati; phylum Actinomycetota; class Actinomycetes; order Kitasatosporales; family Streptomycetaceae; genus Kitasatospora; species Kitasatospora sp. NPDC088160. The sequence goes on from NZ_JBIUSS010000009.1 coordinate 66,686, forward strand.
GATCTGCACCGGGCTGCCGCCGCTGCCGCGCAGGTCGACGGCGTCGGCCGCGCGTTCGCGGCGGGTCCAGTACCAGGAGCCGTCGCTGCGCCGGCGCAGCAGGCCGCGCCGTTCCAGGACGAGCAGCAGCGGTGCGGTGGAGGGGCCGAACAGCTCCAGGTCGGCGTCGGTGAGCGGGAGTTCGGCGGCTGCCGCGCACAGGTGCGGCGCGAGCACGTGGGGGTTGTCCGGGTCGAGCACGGTGGCTTCGACGGGCGCCGCGAACAGCGCCTCCGGGTGGTGCACCAGGTAGGTGTCCAGCGGGTCGTCCCGGGCGATCAGGATGGCCAGCGCGCCCTGGGCCTCGCGGCCCGCCCGCCCGGCCTGCTGCCAGAGCGAGGCCCGGGTGCCGGGGTAGCCGGCCATCAGGACGGCGTCGAGGCCGGAGACGTCGACGCCGAGTTCGAGGGCGGAGGTGGAGGCGAGTCCGAGCAGTCGGCCGGTGTGCAGCGCGCGTTCCAAGGCCCGGCGTTCGTCGGCGAGGTATCCGCCGCGGTAGGCGGCCACCCGGTCGGCGAGCGGTCGGCCGAGCTGGTCCTGGGTCTGGAGGGCGACGAGTTCGGCGGCCCGGCGGGAGCGGACGAAGACGACGGTGCGGGTCTGGCGCTCGACCAGGTCGGTCAGCAGGTGCGCGGCCTCGGCGGTGGCCGTGCGGCGGACGGGCGCGCCGTGTTCGCCGACGTTCTCGGTCAGCGGCGGCTCCCAGAGGCCGAAGACCATCGGCCCGCGCGGCGAGGCGTCCTCGGTGACCGCCCGGGCGGGCAGGCCGGTCAGACGCTCGGCGGTGGCGGCCGGGTCGGCGGTGGTGGCGGAGGCGAGCAGGAAGGTGGGTGACGAACCGTATCGGGCGCAGACGCGGCGCAGCCGCCGGAGGACCTGGGCGACGTGTGAGCCGAACACGCCCCGGTAGCTGTGGCACTCGTCGACGACCACGTAGCGCAGCACCTTGAGGAAGGAGGCCCAGCGGGCGTGGGCGGGCAGGATGCCGCGGTGCAGCATGTCCGGGTTGGTGAGCACGTACGAGGCGTACTGGCGGACCCACTCGCGTTCCTCGGGCGGGGTGTCGCCGTCGTAGAGGGCGGGTCGGACCCGGGGCGGGGCTAGTTCGGCGGCCCGGCGGCGCTGGTCGGCGGCGAGCGCCTTGGTCGGGGCGAGGTAGAGCGCGGTGGCGCCGCGGCCGTTGCGGGCCTCGGTGCCCTCCAGCAGGTCGCTGAGGACCGGGGCCAGGTAGCCGAGCGACTTGCCCGAGGCGGTCCCTGTGGCGATCACCACAGTCTGACCGCTTTTGGCCAGTTTCATCGCTTCTGCCTGGTGCGCCCAGGGCTGCTCCACGCCGACGGCGAGCGCGGCGGCCACGATCTCGGGCCGGATCGACTCGGGCCACGGCGCATAACGCGCAGGTCGGGCGGGAAGGTGCTCCGTATGGGTGAGCCGGTCGGACCGCCCCCGGCTGGTGGACAGGGTCGTGAGCAGTGCCTCGGGCAGGCTGTGTCGGGGCGGCATGAGGACCCAGTGTGTCACCGGCGTGACGGAGAATCGTCGTAAGCCATCGTGCGGGCATGGTCGCAGGTGGTTGAATGTGGCCGTGACGGCCGGATGGCCGTGGGTCGCAGCGCCGAGGCTTGCCACGTGTGGCTGGGCGCGCCCGGGCTCGCGACCATGCGGTGGCGGCCGGCCGGCCGAGGATCGCACATGACGTAGCAAGGCAAGGTGCTGGAGGTTCCGTGGACCTGTCCCTGTCGACCCGTTCAGTCGGCGATCGTACGGTCGTCGAGGTTGGCGGCGAGATCGATGTGTACACCGCCCCGAAGCTGCGGGAGCAGCTGGTCGAGCTCGTCAACGACGGCAAGTACCACCTCGTCGTCGACATGGAAGGCGTTGACTTCCTCGACTCGACCGGCCTCGGTGTGCTGGTGGGCGGTCTGAAGCGGGTGCGTGCCCACGAGGGCTCGCTGCGCCTGGTCTGCAACCAGGAGCGCATCCTGAAGATTTTCCGCATCACCGGCCTGACCAAGGTCTTCCCGATCCACACCTCGGTGGACGACGCGGTCAACGCGACCGACTGACGCGGCCGGGCCGGCCCGTGCCCGTGGAGGCCGGCCCGTTCGTCCCACGCGTCCGGGGTGCCGGGGCCTGCGGGCCCCGGTGCTTCCCCGGCCGCCCCGGGGCCGGTTCCGCCGGCCCGCAGGGGCCGCATCGTCGGCCCCGGTCGGAGCACCCCGAAGGGGAGAGATGGCAACCGTCGAACTTCGATTCAGCGCGCTTCCGGAGCACGTGCGAACGGCCCGGCTGGTCGCCGCGGCCGTCGCGAGACGGGCCGGGGTCGACGAGTCGGTGCTCGACGAGGTACGGCTCGCGGTCGGTGAGGCCTGCTCCCGCGCGGTCGGCCTGCACCAGCGCGGCGGCATCGGCGGCACGGTCCGGGTCGCGTTGACCGACCAGGAGAAGCGTTTCCTCATCGAGGTCGAGGACGAGGCCGGCCCCGCCGCCGTCCCGGCCCCCGGCGCCGCCGAGGAGGCGGACCCGGACGAGGACACCCTCGGCCTCGCGGTGATCACCGGCCTGGTCGAGGACCTGGAGGTCACCAACGGCACGGACGGCGGCCTGATCCGGATGAGCTGGCCGGTCTCGGTCGAGTCCGTGGTGGTCTGAGGGCCCCGACCTTCGGGGTGCCTCGTGCGCCCCGGGTGGTCCGGGTGTCGGTCCAGTCCTCCGGGACGCGTTGACACGTTGTTGAACCTGGCGGTTCGTTGCTTCCGGCACGACCGGGTCCGATCGGTGATCGGACCTGTCGTGACAAGGAAGGCGCTCCGGACCGAGCTGCCGATCAGCTCCTCGGTGAGCACCTGGGGCGAAGAGGTCTGCTTCGGCACGCCGGTCAGCGTGCCGCGCGCCGTCCGGCCCGGCCCGGCCCGGCTATCCGAACCGCCCGATCCGCGTCGAGCGCGCCTGAGCGGGGCCGGGCACCCGGTGGGGACAACCCGAGGTCCGGGAACCGGGCGCCAGTCGGCGGACATCGGCCGTGTAGGTTCGACGACCGAAGACGACCGAAACCGAAAGGCCTCTCCCGGTGAACAAGCGACTGCTGGCCGTACCCGTCCTCGGCGCGCTGCTCGCGTTCGGTGCCGTCGGCTGCGGCGACGACAACGGCAAGCAGCTGGAGTCCTGGGCGTCGAACGTCTGCGGCTCGGCCAAGGACCCGATCGTCCAGGCGCAGGCCGCGCTCGCCGACACCGCCCAGGTGAAGACCGGCGAGACCCCGACCGAGCTGCAGAAGCGGCTCTCGACGGACATCGGGCGGCTGGCCAAGACCAACCAGGACATCGCGGCGGCCATCACCGCGGCCGGGGTGCCCAAGGTGAAGGACGGCGCGAACCTGCAGAAGGACGCCGTCGCCGAGTTGACCAAGGCGGCCGACGGCTATCAGGACATCCAGAAGAAGCTGGACGCCGTGACCAACACCGACCAGTCGAAGTTCGCGGACGGCCTGCGCAGCATCTCGGACCAGATCCAGCAGCTGGCCTCGCTGTCCACGCAGGCGCAGGGCAAGCTGCAGCGCGGCGACCTCGGTGCGGCCATGGCCAAGCAGGACGGTTGCAAGCCCGCCGCCGCGGCCCCGGGCGGCGCGTCCGCCACCCCGAGCGCCGGGGCGCCCGGCGGGACGCCCGCGCCCGGCGCGACGGACGGCGCGAGCCCGTCGACCGCCCCCTCCGCGGGCACCGACACCACCCCGGCGAGCCCGCCCGCCGCCCCGCCGACCACCCCGACCACCCCCGTGCCCAGCGCGAGCTGAGCCCGGGGCCCGTCGGGCCGACCGCTCCGGCGCCGGTCCGGAGGGTGCCCGACCCCGCCCCCGACCCCCTCGACCCGCCCCGGACCCGGCGGCCGCCCGGTCCGGGGCGGGGGACAATGGCGGGGTGATCAGTAGCCCCGTTCTCGACCAGACCCGCCTCGCCAAGTTGCGTGAGGCGCTGCTCGCCGCCTCGTTCACCGCCGATGGCTGCCTCGACCTGCTCGGGCCCACCGGCTATGCGGCGTTGGCCCGTAGCGAGGCCGTGCCGGCGCTGCGGGCGACCAGGGGCGGCAGCCCGCTGGAGACGCTGGTCCGGCTGTTCCTGCTCCAGCAGCCGGTGCCGTACCGGGCGGCCGCGGCCGCGCTGCCGGTCGAGGACTGCCTGGCCGACGGCTGGCTGCGCTCCGACGGTGAACTGGTGCGGGCGACGGTGGACGTCCGGCCGTACGCCAACGAAGTGGCCGGGATGGACAGTTCGGACGCCTGGGTGGTGTCCGACCTGGGCTGCGCGGTGGGTGGCGCGGGCGGCATCGGATCCGGCGAGACCGCGCACGGGGTGGCCCGCAAGGACCTGGTGCTCGGGGTCGGCGGCGCGTCGACGACGCTGGCCAACATCACCGTGCGCCGTCCGGTCCGGTCCGCGCTGGACCTCGGTTCGGGTTCCGGCGTGCAGGCGCTGCACGCGGCCCGGCACGCCGGGCAGGTGACCGCCACCGACCTGAACCCTCGCGCGCTGCGCTTCTCCGAGCTGACCCTCGCGCTGTCCGGTTTCGAGCGGCGGGAGGCGCTCGCCGGCAGCCTCTTCGAGCCGGTCGGGGAGCGCCGGTTCGACCTGATCGTCTCCAACCCGCCGTTCGTGATCTCGCCGGCCGGCCGGTTCACCTACCGCGACGGCGGCATGGCCGGCGACGACCTGTGCCGCAGCCTGGTCCGCTCGGCCGCCGACCACCTGGAGCCGGGCGGCTACTGCCAGTTGCTCGCCAACTGGCAGCACGTCAAGGGCGAGGACTGGCACGAGCGGCTGGCCGGCTGGGTGGCGGGCACCGGGCTGGACGCCTGGATCGTCCAGCGGGAGGTCCAGGACGTCGCCCAGTACGCCGAGTTGTGGCTGCGGGACGGCGGCGATCACCGCGGTCCGGGCGGCGACTACCAGGCCCGGTACGGCGAGTGGCTGGACGCCTTCGAGGCGGGCCGGGTCGAGGGCATCGGCATGGGCTGGATCACCCTGCGGGCGAGCGGCGCGGAGCGTCCGACCGTCCGGGTGGAGGAGTGGCCGCACCCGGTGGAGCAGCCGCTGGGCCCGCACATCGAGGAGTGGTTCGACCGGCAGGACTTCCTGCGTTCGCACGACGACGCGGGCCTGCTCGCGACCCGTTACGTGCTGGCCGACGAGGTGGTCCAGGAGCAGGTCGGCGAGCCGGGCGCGGAGGACCCGGAGCACGTGATCCTGCGTCACAACCGGGGCATGCGGCGGGCCACCAAGGTGGACACGGTGGGTGCCGGTTTCGTCGGGGTCTGTGACGGTTCGCTGTCGGCGGGCGAGATCGTGGACGCCATCGCGCAGTTGCTCGGCGAGGACCGGGTGGTCCTGCGGGACCGGGTGCCCGAGTCGCTGCGGCTGCTGACCGAGCAGGGGTTCATCCGCCCGGCAGGCTGACCCGGCGCACCTGACCCGGCGCCCTCGGGGTGGTGCACCTGACCCGGCGCACCTGGCGGGGGCGGTCGGCGCCGGTTCACCTTCCCGTGCCCCCCGGTTCGTCCGGCGGTCTCCGGTCGGCCGCCGCGCGTTGGCCCCCTGCTGCGAGGCTCTGTCCACAGGCTGTGGACAGAGCTGGGGAGCCGGGGGCCAGGGGTGGACACGACGACGGCGACGGTGGGCGGGCTGGTGCTCGCCCTCTTCGGTGGCGTGCTGCTGCTCTGGTGCGCCGCCGAGGTGCGCCTGCGCCACCGGGTCCGCCGTTCGGGGGCGTCGGCGGTGGCCACGGTCGTGGCCGAGGACGAGGCGCACGGCCAGCTCGACAGCGCCCCGCTGCTCTCCTTCTCCGTCCTGCCCCCGGTCGAAGGAGCCGGGGCGGGCCGGATCGCCGAACTGGTGCTCACCCGTCCGCGCGGACACACCCCGCTGCGCCGTCCGGACCGCTTCACTCCGGGCGCCCCGGTGCGGATCTGCTACGACCCGCGCCGCCCGAGCCGGGTGGTGCTGGCGGCCGGGGAGGTCCGCCGGGCCGCCGTCGCCGACCTGCTGTGGAGCGTGCTCGGCATGGGCTGTCTGGCGGCGGGCGCCGGGCTGCTCGCGGTGGTCAACGGCTGAATCCGGGGCGTACGCCCGACCCCGGTCGGGCTCTCCGGGAACCGGTGGCCGGCGCTCTGGGGAGGCCCCGCCGCGGCCCTCCGCGGGGCCGTCGATATTCCGTTGACAGATTTTGAAATCCGTCATTCCATCCTCCGGAACCCGCCGAAGCCCCCCTCCACGGGGCGCGAACCTCCGTCATCGGGTTACCGTTCGAGTGGCGTCGGTGAGCCCGGCAAAGTGAAAACGCGGGATCCTTCCGTTTGACAAGGGTGGCCGGGGTACGGTCACACTCCGCTGGTGGGGTCGTCGTACAGCGGCAGCCCCGGGACGGTGGAGGGGTCGGGCGGAGCGCAGCCCGTGCTGCCAGCGCCGACCAGCCCACATAAGGACCGGGAGAGAAGAGCGAAGGTGTCCCCGAGCAGCGAGACCGCGCACGGACAGCGACTCGTCATTGTCGAGTCGCCGGCCAAGGCGAAGACGATCAAGGGCTACCTGGGCCCCGGCTACATCGTCGAGGCGAGCGTCGGGCACATCCGCGACCTCCCCAGCACCGCGGCGGAGGTCCCGGACAAGTACACCGGCGAGGTGCGCCGCCTCGGGGTGGACGTCGACCACGACTTCGCCCCCATCTACGTGGTCAACGCGGACAAGAAGTCCCAGGTCAGCAAGTTGAAGTCGCTGCTCGCGGAGTCCGACGAGCTCTTCCTCGCCACCGATGAGGACCGCGAGGGCGAGGCCATCGCGTGGCACCTCCAGCAGGTGCTCAAGCCCAAGGTGCCGGTGCACCGGATGGTCTTCCACGAGATCACCAAGACGGCGATCCAGGAGGCGGTGGCCAACCCGCGCGAGCTCAACCAGCGCCTGGTCGACGCCCAGGAGACCCGCCGCATCCTCGACCGCCTCTACGGCTTCGAGGTCTCGCCGGTGCTGTGGAAGAAGGTCATGCCGAAGCTGTCGGCGGGCCGGGTGCAGTCCGTCGCGACCCGGCTGGTGGTCGAGCGCGAGCGCGAGCGGATCGCCTTCCGCACCGCCTCGTACTGGGACCTGGTCGGCACCTTCGGCACCGGCCGCACCCCGGCTGACGCGGCCAACCCGGAGACCCTCGGCGCCCGGCTCTCCTCGGTGGACGGCAAGCGGATCGCCACCGGCCGCGACTTCGGCTCGGACGGCCGGCTGAAGGCCGGCAGCGCCAACACGCTGCACCTGGACGAGCAGGCCGCCCGGCAGCTGGCCGCCGCCCTGGAGCAGACCGCGTTCAGCGTCCGCAGCGTCGAGTCCAAGCCCTACCGCCGCTCGCCGTACGCGCCGTTCCGCACCACCACGCTCCAGCAGGAGGCCAGCCGCAAGCTGGGCTTCGGCGCCAAGCGGACCATGCAGGTGGCCCAGAAGCTGTACGAGAACGGCTTCATCACCTATATGCGCACCGACTCCACCACGCTGTCGGAGACCGCGATCTCCGCCGCCCGCGCGCAGGTCACCCAGCTGTACGGCGCCGACTACCTGCCGGACGCCCCGCGCACCTACGCCAGCAAGGTCAAGAACGCGCAGGAGGCGCACGAGGCCGTCCGCCCCTCCGGCGACCGCTTCCGTACCCCCGCCGAGACCGGCCTGACCGGCGACGACTTCCGGCTCTACGAGCTGATCTGGATGCGCACCGTCGCCTCCCAGATGAAGGACGCGGTCGGCCAGTCGGTGACCGTCAAGGTCGGCGGCGCGTCCGCGGACGGCCGTGACGTCGAGTTCTCCGCCTCCGGCAAGATCATCACCTTCCACGGCTTCCTCAAGGCCTACGTCGAGGGCGCGGACGACCCGAACGCCGAGCTGGACGACCGCGAGCGCCGGCTGCCGCAGGTCGTCGAGGGCGACCCGCTGGCCGCCGAGCAGCTCACCCCCGAGGGCCACGCCACCAAGCCGCCGGCCCGCTACACCGAGGCCTCGCTGGTCAAGGAGCTGGAGGACCGGGAGATCGGTCGCCCCTCCACCTACGCGTCGATCATCGATACGATCATCCAGCGCCGGTACGTGTTCAAGAAGGGGACGGCGCTCGTCCCGTCCTTCCTCTCCTTCGCCGTGGTCAACCTCCTGGAGAAGCACTTCGGCCGGCTGGTCGACTACGACTTCACCGCCAAGATGGAGGACGACCTCGACCGGATCGCGGCCGGCGAGGCCAAGTCCGTGCCGTGGCTGAAGCGCTTCTACTTCGGCGAGGGCGACGGCCACGCGACCGGCGGCGCCGCCGAGGCCGGCAACGGCGACGGCGACCACCTGGGCGGCCTGAAGGAACTGGTCACCGACCTCGGCGCGATCGACGCCCGGGAGATCAGCTCGTTCCGGATCGGGGACGGCATCACCCTGCGGGTCGGCCGCTACGGCCCGTACGTCGAGCGCGCCTCCGACGTCGAGGGCGAGCCCGGCCAGCGCGCCGACATCCCCGACGACCTGCCGCCGGACGAGCTCACCGTCGAGCTGGCCGAGGAACTGCTGGCCAAGCCCAGCGGCGACTTCGAGCTCGGCCCGGACCCGGTCAGCGGCAACATGCTGGTCGCCAAGGACGGCCGCTACGGGCCCTACGTGACCGAGATCCTGCCCGAGGGCACGCCCAAGACCGGCAAGAACGCGGTCAAGCCGCGCACCGCCTCGCTGCTGAAGACGATGTCGCTGGACGCCGTCACCCTGGAGGACGCGCTGCGGCTGCTCTCGCTGCCGCGTGTGGTCGGCGCCGACGCCGAGGGCGTGGAGATCACCGCGCAGAACGGCCGCTACGGTCCGTACCTCAAGCGCGGCACCGACTCCCGCTCGCTCACCAGTGAGGAGCAGATGTTCACGGTCACCCTGGAGGAGGCCCTGGCCATCTACGCCCAGCCCAAGCAGCGCGGCCGGGCCGCCGCCGCCCCGCCGCTCAAGGAGCTGGGCACCGACCCGGTCAGCGAGCGCCCCGTCGTGGTCAAGGACGGCCGCTTCGGACCGTACGTGACCGACGGCGAGACCAACGCCACGCTCCGCAAGGACGACGAGGTCGAGACCATCACGCCGGAGCGCGGCTACGAGCTGCTCGCCGAGAAGCGGGCGCGCGGGCCGGTGAAGAAGACGGCGAAGAAGGCCCCGGCCAAGAAGACGACCGCCAAGAAGGCGACGGCGACCAAGACCGTGGCCACCAAGACCGCGACCGCGAAGAAGACCGCCGCCAAGAAGACCGCGACGAAGGCGACGGCGACGAAGGCGACCGCGGCGAAGAAGACGGCGGCCAAGAAGACCGCCGTCGGGAAGGCCGCGGCCACCGACGAGGGCTGATCTCCTCCGGATCCTCCGACAGGGGCGCCGTCGGTGCCGTTGCCAGCGCCTTCGCCGGCGTCTCCGCCAGTGCCTGCCAGTGCCTGCCAGTGCTCACGGGCCCGCGACCCCACCCCGGGGACGCGGGCCCGAGGCCGGTCGGACGGTGTGCGCGGAACGTCACAACCCGGTGATGAGCGGGATCCGGAACCCCGTTCATCTCATTCCGGTCAACCTCAGCCCGCTACGCTGACCGTATGACGAGCGAGGAGCAGCCCACCCCCAGCGCCGCCCCGGCCGCCCGCGACGCCACGTCCGGGCTGCCCGAGGTCGCGCCAGCCGGGACCCCGGTCGACCGGGCTCGCGCGCTGCTGCGGACGCGCCCCTACCGGCGCCTGTGGACCACCCAGCTGATCGGCGGCACCGCCGACCGGCTCGGCCTGCTGGTGCTGCTCGCGCTCACCGTGATCGCCGTCGCCCTCGGCGGCCGGTTCGGCGACCTGCCGCGCAGCCTCGCCTTCGCCGTCACGGCGGTCCTCGCCGTCCGGCTGGCGGCCACCGGGCTGGTCGGCGTCGCGCTGCTCGGGCCGGTGCACCGGCTGGTCGCCGGCCGGCTGGACCGGCGCTGGACGCTGTTCGGCGCCGACGCGCTGTGCGCCCTGCTGATCGGCCTCGCACCCTGGTGGACCGTCTGGCTGGGCTCCGGCCCGAAGCCCTCCGTCGGCGCCGCCTACGTCCTGCTCGCCACGGTGTTCGTCACCGGTGCCGCCGAGCGGGTCCGGGGGATCGCCAAGGACGCCGCCGTCCCGGGCCTGCTGCCGCCCGCCGATCCGTACGCCCCCGCCGCCGAGCAGCGGCCCGCCGCCGCCCACCTGGACACCGTCCGGAGCATCGACCGCTTCACCGGCTGGGCCACCCTGCCGCTCGCGGCCGCCGGCCTGGTCGCCCTCACCCTGCTGAACAACATCGGCGCGGCGCTCGGCTCGGACTGGCTCCGGGCCCACCAGCTCACCCTCGCCGCGCTCGGCGCGGCCGGCCTGTTCGCCGCCTCGGCCGCCCGCGACTACCTCCAGCAGCTGCCCGTCGGCCCGGTGGCCGTCGCCCCGCACTCGCCGCTGCAGGGCCTGCGCGCCCCCACCGACGCCACCCCCGGCCCCGCGCTGAGCAAGGGCCGCACCGGCAGCGCCCCGTACTTCACCTTCGCCGTCGCCGCCGGGTACGCCTCGATGGCCGGCGTCGCCGCGCTCGCGCTGCTCACCGCCGCCGAGCACCGGGCCGGGCCGATCGGCTACGGCCTGCTGGTCCTCGCCGCCACCGCGGCGCCCGCCCTCGGCTCCCGGCTCACCCGGGCCACGCTGCCCGCGCTCTCGCGCCGCCGCCTGCTCGCGCTGGCGCTGCTCACCGAGGGCGTGGCGCTGATCCTGGCCGGGCTGGTGCTGGACTTCGTCCTCGTCCTGGCCCTCACCGTGCTGGCCGGCCTCACCGCCGGGATCGTCGTCTCCGCCGGGCGCACCCTGCTCGGCCAGGAGGTCGAGGAGGCCCGGCTGCCGAAGGTCACCGAGCACCTGTACGCGGTGCTGCGGGTCGTGGTCGGCGCCGCGCTGGTCGTCGTCCCGCTGATCGCCGCGGCGTACGGGGACGTCGAGTACGGCACGGTCGAGCCCGGCTCGTTCACCTTCATCCACGGCGGCGCGGCTCTCGCCGTCGCCACCTCGGGACTGCTCACGCTCGTCCTCGCCGCCGTCGTCCTGCTGCGGACCGACGACCGGCGCGGCACCGCGCCCTTCGGCCGGGACCTGGTCGACGCGGTGCGCGGCGCCGTCGGCCCGGCCCCGCGCCAGGGCGCCGGCACCGGCTTCTTCATCGCCCTGGAGGGCGGCGACGGCGCCGGCAAGTCCACCCAGGCTCAGGCGCTCGCCGAGTGGATCCGCGGCAAGGGGCACGAGGTCGTGCTCACCCGCGAGCCCGGCGGCAGCCCGGTCGGCCAGCGGCTGCGCGGCCTCGTCCTGGACGTCGGCAACACCGGCCTGTCGCACCGCGCCGAGGCGCTGATCTACGCCGCCGACCGGGCCGAGCACGTCGAGAACGTCATCCGGCCGGCCCTCGCCCGCGGCGCCGTGGTGATCACCGACCGGTACATGGACTCCTCCATCGCCTACCAGGGCGCCGGGCGCGACCTGGCCGCCACCGAGGTCGCCAGGATCTCCCGCTGGGCGACCGGCGGGCTGCTGCCCGACCTGACCGTCGTCCTGGACGTCGACCCGACCAGGGCCCGGGAGCGCTTCACCGAGGCGCTCGACCGGCTGGAGTCCGAGCCCACCGAGTTCCACCAGCGGGTCCGGGCCGGCTTCCTCGCCCTCGCGGCCGCCGACCCGGCGCGCTACCTGGTCGTCGACGGCAGTCAGGCCCCCGGCTTCGTCACCACCGCGATCCGGCACCGGCTCGACCGCGAGCTGCCGCTCTCCGAGCAGGAGAAGGCCGCCCGCGCGGAGCAGGAGCGGCTCGCCCGCGAAGAAGCCGAGCGCCGCGCCGCCGAGGAGGCCCGCAAGAAGGCCGAGGCCGAGGCCGCCGAGCGCAAGCGGCAGGAAGTGCTGGCGCAGCTGCGGGCCGAACAGGCCGAGCAGGAGCGGCTGGCCAAGGAGGAGGCCGAGCGGGCCGCCGCCGAGGCCCGGCGCAAGGCCGAGGAGGAGGCCCGCCGCCGGGCGGAGGAGGAAGCCCGCCGCCGCGCCGAGGAGGAGGCCAAGCGGAAGGCCGAGGAGGACGCCCGGCTGGCGGCGGAGGCCGCCGAGCGCAAGCGCCTCGCCGACGAGGCGGCCGCCCAGGCGGAGCTCCAGCGGCAGCGCGAACTCCAGCGCGAGGAGCAGCGCCGCCGGGCGGAGGAGGCGCTGCAGCGGGCCGAGGAGGCCCGGCTGGCGCAGGCCGCCGCGCTCGCGGCCGCGGCTGCGGCGGCGCAGACGACGGCGGATCGGGCGGCGGCGGGTTCGGCGGGCCTGGCGGGTTCGGCCGGTCCGGCCGGTCCGGCCTCAGGCTCGGCTGCTGGTCAGGCTGCTGGTTCGGCTCCTGGTGATGCCGTGACCACCGAGCTGCGGGCCGTCCGGGACGTCCCGGGGGCGGGGTCCGTGGGCACTCCCGGGCCCGGTGGGACCGACGAGGCGACGCGGGAGCTGTCGCTGCGGGACAGCCGGGCGGCCGTCCGGGCGGCGGAGGCCGCCGACGAGACCGCCCAGCTGCCGGTCGTCCCGTCGACCGCCGTGGACGAGACGGCCGTGCTGCCGAAGATCACGGAGGAGGCGGACCGGACCGCTGTGCTGCCGCGGATCGAGCCGGGGCGTCCGGCGCCGGAGCGTCCTGTGTCGGAGCGTTCTGTGTCGGAGCGCCCGGCACCGGGCCGGGTGGAGCCGGGCCGTGCGGGGGCGGGTCGTACCCAGGCGGGCCGTACCGAGGACCGGGTGCCGCCGGGGCTGTGGCGCGAGGAGCCGGTGGACAGCACCCGCGAGCTGCCGGTGGTCGGCGACGAGCCGCAGCCCGCCGACGAGTCGCAGGCCACCGCCGAGCGACCCCGGCCGGAGTGGGCCGAGGAGACGCCGATGGACGACCTGCCGAGCCTCACCGACACCCTGCTCGGCTCGCGTGACGAGTGGTCGCGCTGGAATCACGGCGGCCCAGCCCCGCAGGACCCGCGTGGCGGCCAGGACCGGCCCGCCCCCGGGGGCGACCAGGGCGAGGGCGGCGGCAAGGGCAAGGGCCGTCGCTGGGGCCGTCGGGGCTGACCTCGGGCTGCGGCGGTACGGACGCCGGCAGGACAGCGGTACGGACGACGGGCGGCGTCGTCGGGGTGGAGAGCCCCGGCGGCGCCGCCCGTCGCCTTCGGCGTCGGGGCGCCTCCTTCGGTGGTGGGCACCCCGGAGGGCGCCGTGGCTGTCGGAGCGGACACGTATGCTCGACGGCGGGGAAGAGGCGCCGGGAGCGCTGCCGTACGGAGCTTGGGAGCAGCAGTGGCCGTCTGGGACGACCTGGTGGGCCAGGAGCGGGTGGTCGAGCAGCTGACCGCCGCCGCCCGGTCGGCCGGGGCGACGATCGCGGCCGGCCGCGGAGCCGGCCCGCAGCCGGGCGGGAACGCCTCCCTGATGACGCACGCCTGGCTGTTCACCGGCCCGCCCGGGGCCGGGCAGGTCACCGCTGCGCGCGCGTTCGCCGCGGCCCTCCAGTGCACCAGCCCGGACCTCGCGCTCGGCGGTACGCCCGGCTGCGGGTTCTGCGACGGCTGCCACACCGTGCTGGCCGGCAGCCACGCCGACGTCAAGTACGTCCGGACCGACGGCCTGTCCATCGGCGTCGGCGACATGCGCGAGCTCGTGCTGCGCGCCTCCAGCTACCCGACCGGCGGCCGCTGGTCGGTGATCCTGGTCGACGCCGCCCACCGGCTCACCGAGGCCGCCGCGAACGCGCTGCTCAAGGGCGTGGAGGAGCCCTCCCCGCGCACCGTCTGGCTGCTCTGCGCCCCCTCCGTCCAGGACGTGCTGCCGACCATCCGTTCGCGCTGCCGCCTGCTCGTCCTGCGCACGCCCACCGCCGAGGCCGTCGCCGACATGCTGGTCCGCCGCGACGGCGTCGACCCGGAGACGGCCCGGCTGGCCGCGCTCGCCGGGCAGGGCGACGTCGGGCGCGCGCGCCGCCTCGCCGTCGACGACCAGGCCCGCACCCGCCGCGCCGAGGTGCTGCGGATCCCGCTGGAGGTCGCCGACATCGGCGGCTGCCTGGCCGCCGCCCAGCGCCTCGTCGACACCGCCAAGGCCGACGCCGAGGCGCTCGCCGAGACCCAGGACGCCAAGGAGACCGACGACCTGAAGGCCGCCTACGGCGCCACCGAGGGCAGCAAGGCGCCGCGCGGCATGGCCGGGGCGGTCAAGGAACTGGAGAAGCGGCAGAAGAGCCGGGCCACCCGCACCCGCCGGGAGACCCTCGGCGTCGCACTGCTCGACCTGCTCGGCTTCTACCGGGACGTGCTCGCGCTGCAGCTCGGCTCCAGCGGCACCCTCGCCAACGAGGACCAGCGGCAGGCCCTGAACCGGGTCGCGCAGGAGGGCCCGCCGGAGAGCACGCTGCGCCGGATCGAGGCGGTGCTCGCCTGTCGGCAGGCGTTGGACCGCAACGTGGATCCGCTGCTCGCCGTCGAGGCGATGACGGTGGCGCTGCGCGCGGGCTGAGCTGAACCGCGCTGCCGCGCTGCCGCGCCGCCGGGCCGTTCCGGGGTGGGCCCGTCGGGCTGAACGCCCGGCGTAGGCCCGGCGTAGGCCTCCCGGAGCCGTCCCGTTGTCCCACCTTCGAGTGAATGATCGATACGCGCCGGGCACACCCGCGTGTGACCGTCCGCCCGTTGTGCACGCTGGGGGCCGACTGTGCCCCGGTGCCGGGGCCGTCGCCCCCGTACGGCACCGGGTCCCGTCCGGCGCCGGCCCTCCTCCCGAGGCGGTGCGTCCCATGGTTCGTTCGCTCCTCGTCATCCCTCTGCTGATGGCCGCGCTGGGCGGGATCTGGCTGGCCCGCGGCGCGCTCCAGCGCTGGCGCGACCTGCGCGCCGCCGCGACGTACGAACTGGCCGGTGAACGCTGGCCGATGCTGGTGCGGGCGGCCGGAGCGATGATCTGCGGGGTCTGCGTCACCGCGTTGACGCTGCTCACGGCGCTCGGGGCGTTCGGCGGCCTGACCCCCCGCAGCCAGGAATCGGACCGGGCCGAGCCGGTGGTCGACGCGGCGGGTACGGGCCAGGGCGGGGGACCGGCGGTCCGGCAGCAGCCGGCGCCGCCCGTCGTGGCGGAGCCGGCCGCGGCCTCCGCCGCCGTGAGCCACTTCGACGGTGTCGGCCAGCCGGGCGGCGGCGAGCTGCTGCAGTCCGCCGTGCCCGGCCCGGACGGGCAGCCGCGCACCGTCCGGGTCTGGCTCCCGCCGCAGTACGCCAAGGAGCCGAACGCGCGCTTCCCCGTCGTCGTGATGCAGGCGGCCACCCCGCGCAAGACCGCCGACGCCGAGGTCCCGGACGTCTTCGAGGGCCTCACCGCGGCCCTGCAGACCGGCCGCGCCCGCCCCTTCATCCTGGTCGCCCCCGAGGCGCCGAACGGCACCGCGCACCCCTGCGACCTGGTCGCCGCCGCGCCGGCCGCCGTCGCCGACGACGAGACGCTGCGCGCCGCCATCGCCGCCTCGTTCCGCATCCTGGCGCCCGGCCCGGCCTCCTGGGGCACCCTCGGCGTCGAGGGCGGTGCGCCGTGCGCCGCCGCCGCCGTGCTGTCCCGCCCCGACCTGTACGGCGCCGCCGCCGCGGTGTCCGGCCGCTACGACGCCGCCGCGCTCACCCAGGCCGGCGCCGAGGCCCCGGCCGGCAGCGCGGCGAAGCTCCTGCTGGCCGCCGCCAAGGCCGACACGGCCGGGCTGGACGCGGCCCGCAAGCTCCAGGCCGCGCTCACGGCCGGGGCCGGACCGGCGGCCAAGGCCGAGGTGAAGATCTCCGACAACGTGCAGGACTACACCCCCGACCGGGAGCGGATGCGGCTCGTCCGGCAGGCGGCGCAGTACCTGGCCGACGCGCTGGCCAAGGCGTCCTGAGCCGCCGTCCCGGACGGGGCGTCGCCGCCCGGTGCCCGTAGCGGGTGCCGGGCGGCGTGCTGTGGTGCAATGCGAGTCGGGTCGCCGGGCGACGACCCTGGGTGACGATCGAGAGGGCTCGGATGATCGCGAGGGGTCGGATGAGGGCCACCGGGCGGGTACTGGCGGCGGCGCTCGCCGTCGGGCTGCTGGCGGGCGGGTGCGGTGCGGGTTCGTCGGGTTCCTCGGGTTCGTCTGGTTCGACGAGCTCGTCGGGTTCCTCGGGTTCCTCGGGTTCCTCGGGTTCAGCGGGCTCAGCGGGTTCGTCCGGGGCGGGGGGCGCCGGGCCGTCCAGCCCGGCCGCGCCTGGGGTCACGCCGCTGGAGCCGCTGCCCGCCGCCGTCCCGGCCGGGCTGGCCCCGTACTACGCGCAGCGGCTCGACTGGCAGCCGTGCGACGGCGGATTCGAGTGCACCGCCTTCCGGGTGCCGCTGGACTACGACCGCCCCGGCGACGGCGACCTCACCCTGGTGGCGGCCCGCGCCACCGCCGTCCCGGCGGGCTCGGGCTCGGGCTCCGAGGAGGGGGCCGGGGGAGGCCGGCTCGGCTCGCTGCTGCTCAACCCCGGCGGGCCCGGCGGCTCGGCGGTCGAGTACCTGGAGGCCACCGCGCGGACGTACGACAGCGGCGTGCGCGCCCGGTACGACCTGGTCGGCCTCGACCCGCGCGGGGTCGGCCGCAGCAACCCGGTCAACTGCCTGAGCGGCGACCGGATGGACGCCTACACCGCCGTCGACCTCACCCCCGGCGACCAGCACGGAATCGACGCCCTGGTCGCCGCCGACAAGGAGTTCGCCGAGGGCTGCCGCCAGCGCGCCGGGGCGGCGCTCGGCCACCTCGGCACCGTCGAGGCCGCCCGCGACATGGACGTGCTGCGCGCCCTGCTCGGCGACGAGCGGCTGAACTACGTCGGCAAGTCCTACGGCACCTTCCTCGGCGCCACCTACGCCGGGCTCTTCCCCGGCCGGGTCGGGCGGCTGGTACTGGACGGCGCGGTGGACCCGTCGCTCGACTCGGTCACCGGCAACCGCACCCAGGCCGGCGGCTTCGAGACGGCCTGGGCCGCCTTCGCCAAGGACTGCGCCAAGCACGAGGACTGCCCGCTCGGCCGCACCGAACAGCAGATCGGCGAGCAGCTCACCGCCCTGCTCGTCACCGTCCAGGCCAACCCGCTGCCCAGCACCGACCACGGCCGGCGACTCACCGAGGCCCAGGCGACCACCGGCGTCATCCAGGCCATGTACGCCGACTTCCTCTGGCCCAAACTGCGCACCGCGCTCACCGACGCCAAGGCCGGCGACGGCACCAGCCTGCTGAGGCTCTCCGACTCCTACTACGGGCGCGAGGCGGACGGCTCGTACCCCAACCTGATGTTCGCCAACACGGCGGTGAACTGCCTCGACCTGCCCGCCCCGTTCGCCGGGCCGGAGGACGTCCAGCGCGCCGTGCCGGACTTCGAACAGGCCTCGCCGCACTTCGGCCGCGACATGGCGTGGATGGCGCTGGCCTGCACCTACTGGCCGGTCCGGGCCACCGGCACGGCGCACACCATCCGGGCCGCCGGCGCCGCCCCCATCGTCGTCGTCGGCACCACCCGCGACCCGGCCACCCCGTACGCGTGGGCCCAGGCGCTGGCCGGGCAACTGGAGTCCGGACGCCTGCTCACCTACGACGGGGACGGCCACACCGCGTACGCGCACCACGACGCCTGCGTGGACGGCGCGGTCAACCGCTACCTGCTGGCGGGCGAGGCACCGGAGCCGGGCGCGCGCTGCACCCGGTAGGCGGGATGGTTTCCGCTTCAACCGACCGCCGGTGCGACGTTACGATGAGCGCCCCCCGCCCTCATCCCCTCCCCTCCCCGGAGCGCACCGTGCTCGGAGTCAACGACCTGGCGACGTACATCCTCGGCGCCCTCGTCATCGTCCTACTGCCCGGCCCCAACTCCCTGTACGTGCTGTCCGTCGCCGCCCGCAAGGGCATCCGGACCGGCTACCAGGCCGCCGCCGGCGTCTTCGTCGGCGACCTCACCCTGATCAGCCTCACCTCGCTGGGCGCCGCCTCCCTCCTCAAGGCCAACCCGGCCGTCTTCGCCGTGGTCAAGCTCGGCGGCGCCGCCTACCTGCTCTGGATCGGCTACGGCATGCTCCGCGCCGCCCGCCAGCTCTGGCGCGAACGCCGGACCGCCGACAACCCCGACAACCCCGCCGCCACCGCCGAACCGGCCGCCGAACCCGTCGAGCGCCCGTTCCGCCGCGCCCTGGTGATCAGCCTGCTGAACCCGAAGGCGATCCTCTTCCTGCTCTCCTTCTTCACCCAGTTCGTCGACCCGGCCTACGGACAGCCGGCCCTCTCCTTCGGCCTGCTCGGCGGCATCCTGCAGACCTTCAGCGTGCTCTACCTCTCCCTGCTGATCTTCGCCGGCACCACCCTCGCCACCGCCTTCCGCCGCCGCCGTCGCCTCTCCGCCACCCTCACCAGCGGCGTCGCCGTCCTCTTCGCCGGCTTCGCCGCCAAACTCGCCGTCTCCTCCGCCTGACCCCCACCCCCGCCAACCGGGTGTGGATCACCCGCGAAACCTGTGTAGACTGGCCCGCGTTGCCACCACGCGTGACAACGGCGCCGCCTTAGCTCAGCTGGCCAGAGCAACGCACTCGTAATGCGTAGGTCGCGGGTTCGAATCCCGCAGGCGGCTCTGTAGAAGCCCCAGGACTCACTCGCCGTGACCTGGGGCTTTTGCGTGCGTGGGGTGGAGTGGGGCGGGGATCAGGGGGCGGGCCAGTCGGCCCAGGTGGCGGAGGTCATGGTGACCAGGACGGTGCGGTCGCCCTTGTAGGGGGCTCGGCCGTGGCTGGCGAGGATGTTGTCGACGACCATGACGTCGCCCTGTGTCCAGTCGGGGGCGAGGGTGGTGCGGTCGAAGGCGGCGTGGATCTCGGCCAGGGTGTCGGCGTCGATGGGGCTGCCGTCGCCGAAGTAGGCGTTGCGCGGCAGGTTCTGCTCGGGGAAGACAGCGAGGAGGGCCTCGGTGGTCTTCGCGGGCAGTGAGCCGATGTGGAAGAGGTGGGCCTGGTTGAACCAGACGGTCTCGCCGGTCACCGGGTGCCGGGTGAGCGCCGGGCGGACCTGGCTGGTGCGCAGTAGGTCGCCCTCCCACTCCCAGGCGATGCCGTTGTCGCGGCAGTAGGCCTCGATGTGCCCGCGGTCCTCGGTCTGGAAGGCCTCCTGCCAGGAGAGGCCGATGCCGTCGTGGTAGGCACGGGTGTAGCGCACGCCGAGGGCGGAGAACTTCTCGACCAGCTCGGCCGGGAGCTCGGTGAGGACGGTGCGGCTGTCCGCGACCGGGGTCTGGCCGCCGGTGCTCGGGGTGCGGGTGGCGAGGAAGAAGAGGTGGTCCGGCCAGCGCGAGGAGTAGGAGCTCTCGTTGTGCTGGGGGATGCGCTGGTCGGCCGGGTACTCGGTGGAGGTGTAGACGCTGCCGGCGACCCGCGAGCGCGGGGTGGAGCGCTCGGTGTACTCCAGGGCGCCGCCGCCGAGGACGGCGGCCACGCCGGCCAGCTCGTCGGTGGAGGCGACTGCGGCGCCGATGAGCCTCAGCGAGCCGTGGCGCAGGGTCAGTCGGCGTAGTTCGGGGCGGTGGGCGAGCAGCCACTCGCCGCGCTCCGTCCGGTCGGGAACGGTGGCGACGGGCTGCACCGTCCCGCTCTCTTCGAGGAAGGACACTTCAAGGTCCGTACGCGATCTCGTCACGGCGGCTCACCTCGTCTGTGCGGTGGTGTCGGGGATCGGGAACGCTGTCATCTTCGCCGCCTGGCCGCTGCCGGGGACAGGCGATTAAGAGAGGCCCGAAAACGTCTGGCGAACGCGGGGCCGGGGCCGCGGTGGGGCCGCGGACCCGGCGGTGGGCCGAGGGCTACCGGCCGGCCAGGACGGACCGGCCGTGGGGCGCGTTCCGGTGCGGCGCCGTGCCCGGGGGGTGGGCCAGGAGACGGGTGCCGCCGTTCAGCAGGGAACGGCCCAGGGGAGTCACGGTGTGCAGGACGAGGTTGCGGGTGCGACGGGTGGCGATCAGGCCGGCCGCCCGCAGGACCGAGGTGTGCTGGCTGACGGCGGCGTTGGAGACGCCGACGCGGTCGGCGAGTTCGCCGTTGGTGCTGCCGTTGAGCAGGGCCTCCAGCAGGGCGGCCCGGGTCCTGCCGACGAGGCTGGCGAGGGCCTCGCCCTGGGCGGGGTCGAGCGGCCGCTCGGCCTCACGGGTGCCGAGCACGGCGTCCCCGCGGGAGTCCGGGCGTATCGGGAAGACCAGGGCCGGGGCCGGTTCGGCCTTGACCACGGTGGCGTGCGGCGGGACCACGGCGGGCGCGGTCAGGAACAGCGACGGCGTGATGAGCAGGCCGCGGCCGCTGAGCTCGATGGTCTCGTCCCGGTCGTCCTCGACCTCCAGAACCGGTGCCCGCCAGTGGACGCGCGGGTGCAGGGCCTGGAGCAGCGTCTCGACTCCGGAGGCGCTCATGATCTGCCGGTAGGCGTCGGTGTCGCGGACCAGCCGGGCGTGGATGGCCTGCCAGTACGGGAGGACGGCGATCGTGCCGAACTCCTGGACCAGGCCGTCCGGTCCGGAGGGGAGGTCCTCACCGGTGGTTCGTTCCGGAAGCCGCGGTAACGGGTCGGACGGATCGTCCACCTGCGGTGGCGGAGCGCCGAGCAGATCCCAGATGGTCCGTCCGGAAAGGTCGAAGCGGTGTATCAGACGCTGGAGCTCTTCTCGGCTCCGTACGCTGTTGGTGACTGTCTGATGCCATCTTCGGAAGTAACCACCCGAGTTCTTCGACCAGTTGTCCAAGGCGAACGCCGCCTCGGCCTCGGCTGTCGGTGGTCCGGCGACCCGGACGCGGACGAGGTCCTCCATGGAAAAGACGATGCGGCTCACGAACGTGTTCCCCTTCCCCCGAAGAGAACTCGGCCACGCGGACGTTCGGCCGAAGTTCCCCCTCATTCGACTGGGGGCAATCATCGCCGTTCGCCGGCGCGCCGGGGTATCCCCCGTTCGGGAGATCCGCAGGATCGGGCCAGGGGGTCGCACTCGGTGACAGGAAGGGTGGGGGCGGTGGAGGTGCGGCGAACAGAGGGTGTTCTACCTGGGTGTCGTCCCTATCCCTCACCCCGCTGCATGGTGCCGCCCTCCCAGGCCCAGGCGGCGATCTCGACCCGGTTGCGAACCTTCAACTTCGTCTGGACGCTGGCCAGATGGGACTTGACGGTGGAGAGGGAGATGGCCAGCGTCTCGCCGATCTCCTGGTTGGTGCGGCCGCGGGCGACCAGCCGGGCCACGTCCAGTTCCCGGTCGGTCAGGACGGTCGGGGAGAGCGTCGTCGCGGCGGCCTGGGCCGCCCCGGGCCCGGCGGCGGAGAGCCGCTTGAGCAGCCGCACGGTGACGGCGGGGGAGACCATCGCGTCGCCGGCGGCGACCGCGCGGACCGCCTCGATCAGCAGGGTCGATCCGCTGTCCTTGAGCAGGAAGCCCTGGGCGCCGCCGCGCAGCGCGCCGTAGACGTACTCGTCCAGGTCGAAGGTGGTGACCACGACCACCCGCAGCGGGTCGCTCACCCCGGGGCCGGCCAGCAGCCGGGTGACCTGCAGGCCGTTCAGCCGGGGCATGCTGATGTCGACCAGGCAGACGTCGGGCCTCAGCCGGCGGGCGAGTTCGACGCAGGTGGCGCCGTCGGCGGCCTCGCCGAGCACCTCGATGTCGGGCTGGCTGTCGAGGATCAGCCGGAAGCCGGTGCGGACCATGTCCTGGTCGTCCGCGATGAGCACCTTGATGGTCATGCCGGCATCCTCCGAGTGCTGGGGTCCGTGTTCCTCACGGGGAGCAGGGCCGTCAGCTCCCATCCTCCCGCATCGTCCGGGCGCTCGGTGAGCGTTCCTCCGACCGCCCGGACGCGCTCCTGGAGCCCGAGGAGGCCGAGGTCCTGCTGTCCGAGGTGGGGGACACGCAGACCCTTGCGGGCCGTTCCCCCGCGCGGCGGTCCGCTGCGCACGGTGGCCTCCAGGGTGGACGGGCCGAGGCCTATCCGTACGGTGACCCCGGTGGCGTCCGGGGCGTGCCGGCGCACGTTGCTCAGGCCCTCGGTGATCACCCGGTGCGCGGTGGTGGCGATCTCGGGGGCGAGCCGGGCGGTGAGCGCGGCCTCGTCCAGTTGCAGGTCCACCGAGGCGCCGCCCCGGCGGAAGGACTCCACCATGACGGGTATGTGCGCGATGCCCTGCCCCGAGAGCGGCGAGGCGGCGGCCAGGTCGGTGCCCTCCCGCAGCATGGCGACCAACTGCCGCATCGACTCCAGGGATTCGCTGCCGGCCTGCTCGATGTCGTCGAAGATCGGGACGACTTCCTGCGGCGCGGTCTGCCAGATCGCCCGGCCGGCCTGAGCCAGCACGATGATGCCGGTGACGTGGTGGGCGACGAAGTCGTTGAGGTCGTTGGCGAGGTCGATCAGTTCGTCGCGGCGAACCTGTTCCACGGCCCGGAGCCGGCGGGTGTCGGCCGCGCGCAGGTAGCAGCCGAGGGCGATCGCGACGCCGGCGACGATGGCCAGCAGCACGACGGTCAGCACCGTCCCGGAGGCGCTGCGGGACACCCGTGCGGCCAGCCCCAGCAGGGCGATCACCAGGGCGGCGCAGGTGCCGAGGACGGCGGCGCGGGCGCGGATGTGCCGGGCGGTGGTGATCAGCAGGAGGCTGAGCGCGAGCAGCTCCATCAGCCCGGGGGAGTCCTGCTCGGTGCCGCGGACGAAGCCCACGGCGGACCAGACCAGCGACCAGAGCGCGGCCGCCCCGGCGCGCAGCTCGGGCCGGCCTCGCGGGCCGAACAGCACCAGGGCGGCCGGGACCAGCCCGGCGAGCGGCAGCAGTGGTCCGGCGGTGTCCAGACTCATGGCCAGGTCCAGCAGCCACAGCACGCCGAACCCGACCGCCAGGGCGGCCCGGGCGGCGCGCGGCAGGGTGGACACCGGCGTCGCCGGGGACGCCTGGTCCGGGGCCGGTTGGGCGAGGAGGTCTCGGAGGCTGGGGAGCCGCACGGGCCGGCCTTTCGGGTCGGTGGAGTCGGACGGTCGATCAGGGAACGGGAGGCCGGAAGGTCGCGGGGGAGCGGGTAGGTCGGGCGGTCGGTGCCGTCGGCTGGCCGGGGACGGTCGGAGCGGCGCCCGGACGGGGGTGCCGGGCGCCGCTCGGGCCTGGGGCCGGGGCCGGCCGGGCCTGTCCCGGAGGGCGGTGGTTCAGCGGTTGGCGCGCCGTACGGAGTCCACGCCGAGAGCCAGGGCGGCCAGTAGCACCGCGGCGGCGGCCACCGCGGCCGTGCCCGGGCCCTTGCCCTCCGCCACGCCGAGGAAGTCGACCTCGGGGATGCGGTTGAACATCGCGTACCAGAGCAGCGGGTAGAGCGCCTGGAACAGCCGGGGACCGCGGCTGACGATCCCGCAGAGCATCGCCAGGGCGGGCACCACCAGGGCGCCGACCAGGGCGGCGACCGCCGCGCCGGTGTCGCCGGAGGCGATCAGCCGGACGATCGGCACCGCGGTGACGGCCAGTGCCACGGCGATCCCGGCGAGCAGTCCTGCCAGCAGCCGGCGGCCTGCGGCCGGGCAGGCGGCGAGCAGGTCGTCGATGCTCCCGGCGCCGGCGTGGTTGCCCATCCGGGACCAGATGAGCACCGGCCAGAGCACGGTGAGCGGCAGCACCGGGTGGAGGACGTTCCCGCTCGGGACGAACGCGGCGAGCACGGCCAGGGCCAGCGTGCCCAGCCACCACCAGCGCATGCCCTGGAGCAGGACGCGTACCTCGCCGACCAGTGTGGGCAGGAAGGACGAGCCCATCCGGGGCGGCGTCAACAGGGACGGGTCGAGGCCGAAGGAGGTGCCCGCGCCGGCGGCCGGCTCCTCGGCGTGGTCGGCGTGCTCGGCACCGGTCCGGTCGGCCGCGCCCTTGGCGCCCGGGACCAGCGCGCCGACCGCGCCGATGGCGGCGGACGGGTCGAAGCGGCGGAACCAGAGCACCGACAGCAGCGCGGCCACCAGCGAACCGGCCACCAGCAACGCGGCGTTGGCCAGCAGGCCGCCGCCCAGATCGCCGAGACCAAGGCCCTGCCAGTCGAAGGTGACCGGGGTCTTGTCGTCGGAGGTGAGGCCGACGCCGAAGCGCACCGCCTCGGCCGGGTGCCCGGCCGCCGAGATCGCCCGGCGCATCGACTCGCTGATCCGTTCCATGCTCAGCAGGTCGTACGCGCCGGAGGCCTGGGAAGCCATGATGCCGACCAGCCAGACCACGAACCAGATCAGCGCGCCGACGCCGCCGCGCAGGCCCGGCAGGGTGCCGAAGAGCACCGCGCAGGCCGCGACGAGGGCCAGCAGCGGGAGCGTGATCAGGACGAAGGGCAGCAGCAGGCGCACGACGTCGACGTGGTACGACTCGCCCTTGACCAGCTGCACGCCGAACGCGGTCACCGCGAGGGCGAGCAGCATCGAGCCGAGCACCAGCAGGTTGCTGCAGAACTTGCCGAACAGGTACGAGGGGCGGGTCATCGGCGTGGCCGCGAGGATCTGGCCGACGCCGTTGCGCTCGTCCTTGGGGACGGTGCCGCGGGTGATGTTGAAGCCGGCCAGCGCCAACCAGACAGCGCCGCCGAGCGCGGTGACGGTGCCGACGTAGCCGCTGGTGTACAGGCCCCGGTAGCCGCTGATCTGGAAGACCTGCCAGGTCGAGGAGCCGACCGGGGCGGCCAGCAGGCCCAGGGCGAGCGTGCCGAGCAGGACCACCAGGTAGGCGGGACGGCGTCGGCGCTCCCGGAAGTCGGCGAGGGCGAGCGCGGTGACGGTGCCCGCCATCAGCGCACCACCGCCTGCGGGACGGCCGGAGCCGGGGCGGAGGTCAGCAGCAGGTAGGCGTCGTCGAGCCCCGGCGGGACCGGTTCGGCGTGCTGGGCGGGCGCGTGCGGGGAGATCACCCGGGCGCGAACGCCCTGCGGGGTGCGGGTGGTGCCGCCGAGGACGAACCGCGAGCGTAGGGCCGGGATCTGGTCGGAGGCCACGGTGAGCTCCCAGACCGAGCCCTCGGCGAGCCGCAGGAGCTCCTCCGGGGTGCCGTGGTGGATCAGCCGGCCCTTGCCCATGATGGCGATCCGGTCGGCGGTGGCCGCCACGTCGGAGACGATGTGGGTGGAGAGGATCACGATCCGCTCGGAGCCGAGGCCGGTGAGCAGGTTGCTGAACCGCATCCGCTCCTCCGGGTCGAGGCCGACGGTCGGCTCGTCGACGATCAGCAGCTGGGGGTCGTTGAGCAGCGCCTGGGCGATGCCGACCCGCTGGCGCATGCCGCCGGACATCGAACCGAGCCGCTGCTTGGCGGCTCCGGAGAGGTTGACCAGGTCGAGCAGCTCGGTGATCCGGGCGTTCGCGGAACGGCCCTGCAGCCCCTTGGCCGAGGCCAGGTAGGAGAGGAACTCGCGGGCGGTCAGCTGCGGGTAGACGCCGAAGTCCTGTGGCAGGTAGCCGATGGTGCGGCGCAGCGGGCCGGGGTTCTCGGCGATGTCGGTGCCGTTCCAGAACACCCGGCCGGAGGTCGGCTTGGTGACGGTGGCCAGGATTCGCATCAGGCTGGACTTGCCGGCGCCGTTGGAGCCGAGCAGGCCGAGCACGCCGGGGCGCAGGGTCAGCGAGAAGGAGTCCACCGCTCGCTTGCCGCCGCGGTACTCCTTGGTCAGATCGGTGATCTGGAGTTCCATCGCTCAGTCCTTCGTGTTGACGCGGACGACACCGACCTTGGAGGCGACGGTGATGGCGTGGGCGGAGTTCGGGTCCTCGCCGACCTCCACGTGGGGGTTGGACGAGCCGGCCTTGGCCTCGACGTGGTAGCGGGTGCCGTCCTCGGGGACCCGCACGGTGATGCTGCCGGTGTCGGACTCGGCCTTGACCTTGTCGGGCGCCTTGACGAAGGTCAGCTTCACGCTGCCGTTCTCGTTGGCGACGTCCACGTCGGCGGAGGAGAGGCCGCTCGCGTCGACCTTGCCCTTGTCGGTGCGGACGGTGAGCGGCGCGGCGAGGCCGTCGAGGTCCACCGAGCCCTGCTCGGTCTTCACGTCGAGCTTGCCGTCGATGCCCTTGGCGGTGATGCCGGCCGATCCGCTGCCCTGGACGGTCACGGCCACGCCCTTGGGGACGTGCACGGTGTACTGGGCCTTGCAGTTGAGGACGATGCCGCTGCACTTGCCGGACAGCTTGAGGGTCTCGCCCTCCAGCGTCCAGGCGGCGTTGCCGTCCTTCGCGGCCTGGCCGGCGAGCCTGCGGTCGGCCCTGAGGGTGGTGCCGTCGGCGGGCACCAGGGTCACATCCTTGTCGGTGTCCACGGTGAGGTGCGTGCCCTGGAAGCCGAAGTCCTTGGAATCGTTGCGGGGTTGGGCGTCCAGGTCGTCGCTCACACCGCAGCCCGTGAGTGCGATGGCCAGTGCGGAGATCGGGGCCACCCAGGCCAGCTTGGCGGTCGACATTTTCATACCCGTCATGCTCCCGGCGGGGCCGGGGCGGCGACATCCGCCTTTCGGGAGAGATCGGCGGGGCGTCTCGTTCCTTTGGCCGAGGACGCGCTCTCGTTCTTTCGGCCGGGGCGGCACGGATGAACGGACGGGGGTGGACCGGGGGTTCACTATACGAATTCCCCGGGGAAAGAGCGCCCGCCCGGCACGGGCCGGTGAAGGCCGTGCCGGGCGGGCGGGGAAGGGGTGTTCGGAAGCGGTTGTCGCGGGCCGTCGGCTCCGACCTCAGATCAGCACGGTCCGCTTTCCGGTGACGGCGCTGATTCGCCGGGCGTCGCGGGTGAGATTGACCCGCTTGAGCCAGCGGTCGGTGCCGTCGAAGCGGCAGCGGAAGGACTCCCGGCCGTGCACCACCCGGAAGTTGTCGACGAAGACCAGGTCGCCGGGGGCGAGCGAGATCCGCTCCACGTGCTCGCCGAGGACGGCCTGGACGGTCTCCACGGCTTCGGCGGCCGCGTCGTCGCCGGGCAGCGGGCGCATGAAGTCGATGTCGAAGCGCAGGTAGGGGGCGTTCGGGGGGCCGAACAGCACGGCGCCGAGCTGCGAGCCGTCGCCGGCGCTGTCGGGCAGCGAGCCGAGGTTGTGGGAGTCGTCCGGGAGGAACAGGAAGCGCTCCTGGAACAGCACCTCGCGGACGTTCTGAGGCAGGTCGAGTGCCTCGGCGCGGACG
The DNA here is from genome assembly GCF_044741445.1 of Kitasatospora sp. NPDC088160. Classification (NCBI taxonomy): domain Bacteria; kingdom Bacillati; phylum Actinomycetota; class Actinomycetes; order Kitasatosporales; family Streptomycetaceae; genus Kitasatospora; species Kitasatospora sp. NPDC088160. Next base: position 93,978 of record NZ_JBIUSS010000009.1, read on the forward strand.
TAGGTGGTGCCCACCTGGGTGGGGTTGCGCAGGCACAGCAGGGCCACGTAGTCGCTGCGGCAGGGGTGGAAGACGTCCTCGGTGTGGAAGTTGAGTTCCCTGGTGCTGCTGGCGCTGGTCAGCGAGTTGTCGTCCTCGGGGGTGGGGCAGACGTCGTGGACCAGCCGGCCGGCCTGCTGGCTGGTCCAGCCGAACGGCTCGGCGAGCCCGGCGCCGACCAGGGCCAGCACGCCTTCCTCGTGCCAGCCCGCGCCGAGCTTGGCGGCCGGTTCCCAGCCGAGCGGGGTGGGCTCCAGGTCGGCCCGGACCGGAAGGTTGGAGACCACGGTGATGGCCTCCCCGCCGGTGCGGGTCGCGGCGAGGAAGGTCCGCAGCCGCTCCGGCAGCCGCTGGGCGGCGCCGGTGGCAGCCGCGGACATCCGCGAGGGGTCCTGGTCGCCGTTCAGGGACTCCAGGAATTCATCGGCGAGAACCGCGATCTCGTCGCGCTCTTCATCGTGCAACCGCAGCGTGGACACCGCTTTCCTTTCTTTCGCGTCGGTGCGCCCTGGGGGTTTCCGGTCAGGACGCGGTGGAGCGTGGGCGGAGATCGTTCCAGTTGCTCTCGATGTAATGCAGGCAGTCCTCCCTGGAGTCCGGTCCGTACGTCGACGACCAACCGTCTGGAACGTCGAGGAAATCCGGCCAGAGGCTGTGCTGGTTCGCCTGGTTGACCAAAACCCGGAAGGTGCCTTCGGCATTCTCGAACGGGTTTCCCATTCGTCTCTCCCTGAACTGGTGTGGGGCCGGCACTGGCACCGCTCATGCTGGGAAGCGGTTCGGCGTGCTGACAAGCTCGTTAAGCCAGGCCTTAAATCGGAAAACGGACCCTCCGACTTCGCTTCGCCGAATGCCTGCGGCGGACCGGTAAATCGCGCTGACCTGCGGTTATCGTGCCCTGCTTAAGGAGCTGGAGCCTGCTGTTGGTTCCGGTCGAAACTGATGTCACCTGCCGGAAACCGAACAGGAGGCATCCATGTCGATCACTGAAGTGGCGATACCCGGAGCAAAACTGACATCGGCCGACATCTACAACTCGGCGGTGGCATCCTGGGCAATTGCCGCAGCCTGGGAGGTGGGCGCGCTCGACGAGCTGAACGGCGCCGCCTCTCTGGATGCGGAGGAACTGGCGGAAAAGCTCGGGCTGGATCCGGTCGCGTCCCGCGGGATGTTCCAGGCGCTCGCCTCGGTCGGAGTCGTCACCCGTGATGGCGGCACGATCAGCCCCGGCCCGATCTTCGACGAGGTGAACACCTACCGGTCGTACTTCCACTGGCTCAGCCGGGGCTGCTCCGGTCTTTACACCGAAATGCCCTCGGTGCTCCGAAAAGAGAACCGGGTCGGCTCCTTCTACCACCGGGACGGCGCGGCCATCGGCTACGCCTGCCGCGAGCTGTCCTCGTTCTCGTTCGACCCGGCGTTCTGGGCCGCGATGGACCGGCTGCCGTTCGACTTCAAGGTCGCCGCCGACCTCGGCTGCGGCAGCGGCGAGCGGCTCATCCAGATCGCCAACCGCTACCCGGGCACCCGCGGCCTCGGCCTCGACATCGGCCTCCCGGCCGTCGAGATGACCACCCGTGAGGTGGCCAGGGCCGGCCTGTCCGACCGCATCACCGCTCTCCAGGCGGACGCTCGCGACCTGGCCCCGCATCCCGTCTTCGCGGAGGTCGAGCTGCTCACCTGCTTCATGATGGGCCACGACTTCTGGCCCCGCGAGAACGCCGTCAAGTCGATGCGCACCCTGCGCGAGCGGTTCCCCAACGTGCGCCGCTTCCTGCTGGGCGACACCACCCGCACGGTCGGCTACCCGGACCGCGGGATCCCGCTGTTCAACCTCGGCTTCGAGTCCGCCCACGACCTGATGGGGGTGTACGTGCCCACCCTGGACGAGTGGTACGGGGTCTTCGAGGAGACCGGCTGGAAGCTGGCCGGCGAGCAGCGGATCGAGTCGCCCGCCGCCTCCGTCGTCTTCGAGTTGGAGTGACCCCGACACCATGACGACCACCTCGGCACCCCCCACCAGGAGCGTCGACCCGGCCAGCGCCGGCGGGCTCGGCCGGCTGCTGCACCGACTGATCCGCCGGCACACCGTCCCCGGAGCCCAACTCGCCCTCCTGCACCAGGGCGTGACCTCGGTCGTGACGGCCGGGGAGGAGTGCTACGACAGCGGTCGGCCGGTCACCGCGGAGTCCCGGTTCCCGGTCGGCTCGCTCACCAAGCCGTTCACCGCCGCGCTGCTGACGACCCTGGCGGACGAGGGCGAGGTGGACCCGGACGCCCCGCTCGGCGGGCAGTTCCGCGAGTTCGCGGCGCTGCCCGGGGCGCTCGGGAGCGAACTGACGCTGCGGCACCTGCTCACCCACACCGGCGGACTGCCCGGGAGCCACCCCGCCGAGCAGCCGCCGGCCGACCGCGACCAGTACCTCAGGGAGGCCGCGGCGGCCGTGGTCTGCCCGCCGGGCACGGCCTTCTCCTACTCCAACGTCGGGCTGGTGGCGGCCGGCCGGGTCGCCGAACTGGCCCTCGGCATGCCGTGGGAGGAGGCCGTCACCTCGGTCCTGCTGCGTCCGCTCGGCATCCGCGCGGCCTTCGTCACCGGCTCGGGCGCCGCCGCCGGGCACGTCCCCGGGCACGCCGCGCAGCCGGCGTACGGTACCGCCCGCCCGGTGGCCCAGCTGCTGCCGCCGGTGGAGGCGCCGGCCGGCGCGCTCGCGCTCGCCGCCGCGGACCTGCTGCGGTTCGGCACCCTGCTCGCGGACGAACCGGTGCGCCCGCGAGGGCCGCTGCTGCCGCCGCCCCGGGTCACCGAGACGATGCGCCGGATCGAGCCGAACACCGACGCGTTCGGCCTGGCCGACGCTTGGGGCCTCGGCCTCGCGCACTACCTGGCCCCGGACGGCCGGACCTGGGTCGGTCACGACGGCACCGGCGACGGCACCTCCTGCCACCTGAGGGTCGACCCGCAGGAGGGCACGGTCGTCGCGCTGACCACCAACGCGGGCACCGGACTCGCGCTCTGGGACGACCTGCTGGCCGAACTGGGCGAGGCCGGGATCGAGGTCGGCAGTCACCCGTTCACCCGGCTGCGCGGCGACGCGCCGCCGGCCCCCGACCACCTCCTCGCCGACTGCGCGGGGACCTACCGCAACGGCGCCACCGAGTACCGCCTGGTCCATGACCCGGACGGCCTGCGGCTCGACCAGGGAGGCCGACCGTTCGCCCGGCTCGCCGTCCGGTCGGACCTGGCGTTCTCGGTCGTCGAGCTGACCACCGAGCGGACCGGCTACACCGGCCGCTTCCACCGGGACCCGGACACCGGGCGGATCGACCGCATGCAGGTCGGCGGGCGCCTGGCGGCCCGGTGGTGAGCGGCGGCGCACGGCAGTAACCAGCGTGTTCCGGACTCCCGCGACCCGCGGGAGTCCGAAGCCGTCGTCGGACCGGACGGCCGGGCGGCTGAACGGGCAGAGCAGACCGAAGGGCAGGAGACACGACCATGTCGCACGAGGCGGCTTCCCCGGACGCACGGCTCATCACTGGCACCGACCCGGCGTCGGCGGAGGCGGCGGGGTGGCACGCGGGACCGCCGGCGCCCGCCGCCGGCACCCTGCCCGAGCTGCTGCGCCGGCAGGTCGAGCGGGCCCCGAGGGCGCCCGCCCTGGTGTCCGGGGTCGGCACCCTCTCGTACGCCGAGCTGGACAGCCGGACCAACCGGCTGGCGCACCTGCTGATCGACCGGGGCGTCGGCCCCGGCAGCATCGTGGCGCTCGGCATGGCCCGCGGCGCGGATCTCGTGCTGGCGGCCATCGCCACCACCAAGGCCGGCGCCGCCTACCTGCCGGTCGATCCGGCCTACCCGGCCGAGCGGGTCGCCTACGTCCTCGCCGACGCCTCGCCGCGGCTGCTGCTCACCAACGGCGCCGGTTCGGTCCGGGCCGTCGACGGCCCGCCGGCCGTGCTGGACCTCGCCGACCCGGCCGTCGCCGAGGCGCTGGCGGGCTGCCCGGACACCGACCCGGCCGCGGCCGGGAAGGTCGGGCCGGGACACCCGCTGGACGCCGCGTACGTCATCTACACCTCCGGATCCACCGGGCGCCCCAAGGGCGTGGCCGTGCCCCACCACGGCCTCGCCGCCCTCACCGCCCAGCACGTCGCCCAGCTGGCGGCCGGCCCCGGTTCCCGGGTGCTGCAGTTCGCCAGCCCCAGTTTCGACGCCTCGGTGTTCGAACTCTCCATGGCGCTGCTCACCGGCGGCACGCTGGTCCTGGCCGATGCCGCGCGGCTGGTACCCGGTCCGGCCTTCGCCGACCTGCTGGCCGAACTGCGGATCACCCACGTCACCCTGCCGCCGGCGGTGCTCGCCACCCTGCCGGACGGGGCGGTCCCGGCCGGCGTCACCGTCGTCACGGCCGGCGAGGCCTGCTCCGCCGCGGTCGCGGCCCGTTGGGCGCCCGGCCGGCTGATGGTCAACGGGTACGGGCCGACCGAGTCCACCGTCTGCGCCACCATGAGCGACCCGATCCCCGGGGACGGCACCGCCCCCGACATCGGACGCCCGGTGACCGGCACCCGGGTGCACGTCCTCGACGAGTGGCTGCGGCCGGTCGCCCCCGGCGCCGTCGGCGAGCTGTACGTGGCCGGGGACGGGCTGGCGCTCGGCTACCTGGGCCGCCCCGGTCTGACCGCCGAGCGCTTCGTCGCCGACCCGTACGGACCGGCCGGCGGCCGCCTCTACCGCACCGGCGACCTCGCCGAGTGGACCGCGGACGGCGTGCTGCGCTACCGCGGCCGGACCGACGACCAGGTCAAGATCCGGGGCTTCCGGGTCGAGCTGGGCGAGGTCGAGGCCGCCGTGCTGACCCACCCGGCCGTCGCCGAGGCCGCCGCCGGAGCACCCGAGGACGAGCGCGGCCACCGCCGACTGGTCGTCCACGTTCGCGCGGAGGCGGGCCTGGCCGCGCCCACCCGGGCCGAGCTCGCCGCCCACCTGCGCCGCACCCTGCCCGAGCACCTGCTGCCCTCCGCGGTGGTCCCGGTCGGGCACTTCCCGCTCAACCCCTCCGGAAAGGTGGACCGCGCCGAACTGCCCGCGCCGGACTGGACCGGCCGCGGGGTCGCCCACGTGCCGGCGAACGGCCCGGTCGAGAAGGCCGTGGTCCGGATCTGGGAGGAGGCCCTCGGCACCACCGGTGTCGGGACCACCGACGACTTCTTCGACCTCGGCGGCGACTCGCTGCTGGGCGCCCGCGTCCTGGCCCGGCTGAAGGTGGAGTTCGGCACCGCACCGAGCCTGCGCGAGCTGTTCGCCGCGCCGACCGCGGGCGCGGTCGCCGCCCTGGTCGGACCGGCCGGGCACATCCCCGCCCCGGTCGGGGCCGTCGCGCGCGACGGCGCGCCGCGTGGCCGCGGCGGCACCGTGCCGATGTCCTTCGCCCAGGAGAGCCTCTGGTTCCTCCACGACGCCGCCCCGGCCCTGGCCGGGTACGGCGCCGCGGTCGGCATCGAGCTGGCCGGCGAACTGGACGACGAGGCGCTGCGCGCCGCCTTGGGCGCGGTGCTCGCCCGGCACGAGGTGCTCCGCACCACCTTCCGGGCCGGCGAGCACGGCGGCGTGCAGGTGGTGCACGAGCCCGGCGAGCCCGCGCTCGACGTGGTCGACCTCACCGCGCTGTCGGCCGGGAAGGCGGCGGACGAGCACGAGCGACTGCTCGCCGAGGCGACGGCCCGTCCGTTCGACCTGGTGGCCGGGCCGCTGCTGCGCGCCCTGCTGATCCGTCTGCCCGGGCAGCGGCACGTGCTGGTGCTGGACCAGCACCACATCGTCACCGACGGCTGGTCCACCCGCGCCCTGCTCCGGGAGCTCTTCGAGCTCTACGGCCGGGCCGTGCACGGGCCGCTCGGCCCGGTGGCGCCGGCGCCCGACCAGTTCGCCCGCCACGCCGCCGACCAGCGCGAACGGGCCCGGGCCGGCGCCTGGGACGCCGACATCGCGTACTGGCGCGAGCGGCTCGCGGACCTGCCGCCGCTCGACCTGCCCGCCGACCGGCCGCGCTCGGCGGCCCGCACCGGCGCCGGCGCCCTGCACCGGTTCCGTGTCCCGGCCGAGCTGGCCGCCGGGCTGCGCGCCCTGTCCCGGGCCCGTCGGGCCACCGTCTTCATGACGCTGACCGCCGCCGTGCACGTCCTGCTGGCCCGGCACAGCGGCCAGCGCGACTTCGCGCTCGGCATCGCCACCGCCAGCCGCCGCGACGGCGTGGACGACGACACCCAGGGCTTCTTCGCCAACCTGGTGCCGCTGCGCACCGCGCTTGACCCCGCCCGGCCGTTCGGTGAACTCATCGACGCCGTAAGGGAGTCCACCCTGGTCGCGGTCGAGCACGGCGAGGTGCCGTTCGACCGGCTGGTCGAGGCGCTGCGTCCGGTCCGCGAACCGGGCCGGATGCCGCTGGTGCAGACCGCCGTCACCTACCAGGAACCGCTGCTGCGCCCCGGGGCGGCGGCCGCCGGGCTCGACCTGGCCGAGGCCGAACTCCCGCGATCCTCCTCGCGGTTCGACCTGCTCTTCGAGTTCTGGAACCACGGCGACACGCTCGGCGCCGGCATCGAGTACAGCACCGACCTGTTCACCGCTGCCACGGTCGCCCGGCTGGCGGACCACCTGCTCGGCCTGCTCCGGTCGGCCGTCGCCGACGCCGGCGCGCCCGCCGGGGAGCTCGCCCTGGTCGGCGCGGAGGACGCCGGGGCCCGGCGGGCCCGGGCCGACTGGCACGACACCGAGACCACCTACCCGCGCGAGGCCCGGGTCCACGAGCTGTTCGAGTCCGTCGCCCGGCTCCGCCCGGATGCCGTCGCCCTGGTGCACGAGGAGACCGTCGTCCGCTACGGCGAGCTCAACACCCGGGCCAACCGGCTGGCCCGCCGACTCGCAGCCGCCGGGGTCGGGCGCGGCACGCTCGTCCCGGTCTGCGCCCGGCGCTCGCCAGGGATGGTCGTCGGGCTGCTGGCGGTGCTCAAGGCCGGCGGCGCCTACGCGCTGCTCGACACCGGCCTGCCGGTCGAGCGGCTGCGGCTGATGATCGAGGACCTGGCCGCGCCGGTCGCACTCGTCGGGGCCGACGCCGAGGCGACCGTCCGGGCGGCCTGGCCCGCCGCGGGCGACCCGGTCCTGCTGTCGCTCACCGACCCGGCCACCGACGCCGAGGACGACTCCGACCCGGCCGTCCCGGGCAGCGCCGAGGACCCGGCGACGGTGATGTTCACCTCCGGCTCCACCGGTCGGCCCAAGGGCGTGCTGGCGGCCCACCGCGCCACCGTGCGCACCTTCGTCGGCACCGACTACGCCCGGTTCGGGCCGGACGAGGTGGTTCTGCAGTCGGCGCCGATCTCCTGGGACGCGTTCTCCCTGGAGCTGTTCGGTGCGCTGCTGCACGGCGCCCGCTGCGTCCTCCAGCCGGCCCCCACGCCTGAGCCGGAGGCGATCGCCGAGCTCGTCGAGCGGCACGGCGTCACCACCCTGTGGCTGTCCTCCAGCCTGTTCAACGTGATGGCCGAGGAGTACCCGGGCGTCTTCGGGACGCTCCGCCAGGTGCTGACCGGCGGCGAGGCGGTCTCGGTCGAGCACGTCGGCCGGGTGCTGCGCCGCCACCCCGGGCTGCGCCTGGTCAACGGCTACGGACCGGTGGAGTCCATGGTGTTCGCCACCACCCACCGGATCACCGAGCGGGACCTGGAGCGGGCCTCGGTGCCGATCGGCCGCCCGCTGGCCAACACCCGGGTCCACCTGCTGGACCAGGACGGACGGCCGGTGGCGGACGGCGTGCCCGGCGAGCTGTACCTGGCCGGCGACGGCCTGGCGATCGGCTACCTCGGCCGGCCCGAGCTGACCGCCGAGCGGTTCGGCCCCGCGGTCTTCGACCCGGCCGAGCGGCTCTACCGCACCGGCGACCTGGCCCGGATGCTGCCCGAGGGCGTGCTGGAGTTCCTCGGCCGGGCCGACGACCAGGTCAAGGTGCGCGGCTTCCGGATCGAGCCCGGCGAGATCGTCGCCGCCCTGCTGCGGCTGCCGGAGCTGGCCGACGCCGCCGTCCTGGCACTGCCGGACGGCGCGGGCTCCAAGCGCCTGGTCGGCTACCTGGTGCCCCGGGCCGCCGAGCAGCGCCCGGACACCGCCGCGGTGCGCGCCGCGCTGGCGCAGCACCTGCCCTCGTACATGGTGCCGTCCGCCTTCGTCACGCTGCCGGCGCTGCCGCTGAACGCCGCCGGGAAGCTCGACCGGGCCGCCCTGCCGGTGCCCGAGGCCGACGCCGGGCGGGCCTACCTGGCGCCGCGCGACGAGAAGGAGCGGCTGCTCGCGGAGACCTGGGCCCGGCTGCTCGGCGTGGAACAGGTCGGTGTCGAGGACAACTTCTTCGAGCTGGGCGGGGACTCCATTCTCACCATGCGGGTCGCCGCCCGGGCCCGCGCCGAGGGGCTCTCCCTGCGCTCCGGTGACGTGATGCGGCATCAGACCGTCGCCGCACTCGCCGCCGTGGCGGTCTGGGCCCGGGACGAGGCGCCCGCCGCCGAACAGGGCCCGGTCGAGGGCGAGCTGCCGCTCACCCCGATCCAGCGCTGGTTCCACGGCACCGACCCGGCCCGGCCCGGGCACTTCGACCAGACCGTCCGGGTCGAACTGGCCCCCGGAGTCGACGAGTCGGCCCTGGAGCGGGCGCTGCGCGCCCTGTTCGCGCAGCACGACGCGCTGCGGCTGCGCTTCACCGGGGCCGTCGGCCACCACGCGCCCAGCCCGGGCGGCCCCCTGCTGCACGTCGTCGACCTGGCCGGCCTGCCGGTCGACGAGCAGGACCGCCGGATCGACGACATGGCCGAGCGGGCCGAGGAGTTCGACCTCGCGGAGGGCCCGCTGTTCGGTGCCACCCTGCTGCGCGGCGACACCGGGCGCCCGGACGTGCTGGTGCTGGCGGCCCACCACCTGGTGGTCGACGGCGTCTCCTGGCGCATCCTGCTGGAGGACCTCGCCGACGCCTACCGGCAGGCCGCGGTCGGCCGGGAGGTGCGGCTCGGCGCCAAGACCACCTCGTTCCGGGCCTGGGCGCTCGACCTCGAAACCCGCACCGCCGCCGGCGAGTTCGAGCCCGAGCGGGCCTACTGGGACGGCGTGCCGGACCTGGCGACGCCCCGGCTGCCGCGCGACCGGGCAGGCGCCAACACCGCGGCTTCGACCCGCACGCTGACCGTCCGGCTGACCGCCGCCGAGACGGACGCGGTGCTCCGGGAGCTCCCGGCCCGCTACCGGGGCGGCCCGGACGACGTCCTGCTGAGCGCGCTCGGCACCGCGCTGGCCGCCTGGACCGGCCTGCCGAAGGTGCTGGTGGACCTGGAGGGCCACGGCCGGGCCGAGCGGGACGGCACCGACCTGTCCCGCACCGTCGGCTGGTTCACCGCCGTGTACCCCGTCGCCCTCGACCTGCCCGACCCGGCCGCCGGCTGGCCGGCCGTGCTCAAGTCCGTCAAGCAGCGACTGCGGGACGTCCCCGGCGGCGGCCTCGGCCACGGCGCGCTGCGCGACGCGGCCGCCCACCGCACCGAGCGCGACCGCGCGCCCGAGGTGAGCTTCAACTACCTCGGGCGCTTCGAGGAACTGCCCGAGGGCGGCCCGTTCGAGGCGGGCACCCGGCCACGGATGTGGCTGCGGCAGTCCCCGGAGTCGGTCCGTCCCCACCTGCTCGACGTCATCGCCGTCCTCGGCGACGACGGCGCCCTGGAGCTGCTCTGGCAGTACTCCGACCAGGTGCACGAGGAGGCCACCGTACGGCGCCTCGCCGAGGCCACCGCCGACGCGCTGCGCGCGCTGGCCGCGCACGCGGGCGAACCCGGAGCCGGCGGCCGGACCCCCTCGGACTTCCCGCTGCTGCGGCTGGACCAGACCGCGGTGGACCGGCTGGCCGGTGACGGCCGAGCGGTGGCGGACCTCTACCCGCTCACCGCGATGCAGGCCGGCATGCTCTTCCACTCGTTGGAGGCCGCCGCCGAGACCGGCGGTCAGGACGCCTACTTCGCCCAGTTCGCCTTCGTGCTGGACGGCGTGGACCGCGTCGACCTGCTGGAACGCGCCTGGCGCAACACCGTCGACCGAACCCCGGTGCTGCGCACCACGGTCGCCGACACCGGGGCCGGCGGGTTCGTCCAGCGGGTGCTGCGGACCGTCCCCACCCCGCTGACCGTGCTGGACTGGAGCGGACTGGACGAGGCCGGACGGGCCGAGGCGTTGGAACGGCTCTTCGCCGCCGACCGCGCGCTCGGCGTGGACCTGGCCGACGGCCCGCTCACCCGGCTCACCGCGGCCCGGCTGGACAGCGGCTCGCTCCACCTGCTGTGGACCTTCCACCACGCGCTGCTGGACGGCTGGAGCCTCTACCAGGTGCTCTCCGACCTGTTCGCCGAGTACGCGGCGCTGCGCGCCGGCCGGCCGTCCGCCGCCGTCGAGCGGCCGCCGTTCCGCGACTACGTGGCCTGGCAGCTCGCTCGGGACACCGACGAGGCGCAGCGGTACTTCACCGAGCGGCTGGCGAGCCTGACCACCGCCACCCCGCTGCCCTTCGACCGCAGGCCGACCGGCGAGCACCGGGTCAGGTCCTCCGCGCGGCTGCGGGTGGAACTGCCGGCCGAGCTGTCCGCCCGGGTCTACCGGGCCGCGCGGGACCGACAGGTCACCGTGAACACGGTGGTCCAGGGCGCCTGGGCGCTGCTGCTGTCCCGGCTGTCCGGGCAGGGCGACGTCTGCTTCGGCGCGACCGTCTCCGGCCGCCCCAACGACCTCGACGGCGCGCCGGACATGGTCGGGCTGTTCATCGGCACCCTGCCGGTCCGTGCCCTCGCGGACCCGCGGGCCGAGCTCGGGCCCTGGCTGCGCGAGCTCCAGCAGGAGCAGGTGCGGGCCCGCGTCCACGAGCACCTGCCGCTCACCGCGATCCAGGCCCGCAGCGGGATCGCCGCCCCGGCCAGGCTCTTCGACAGCGTGCTGGTCTTCGAGAACTACCCGGTGGACGACGCCGCGCTCACCGTCGGCGGCCTCGCCCTGCGCGACGTGAGCGCCGACGCCGAGACCACCAACTATCCCGTGGCGGTGGGCGTCTACCCGACCGAGCGGCTGACCTTCTCGTTCGCCTACGACCCCGCCCTGTTCGACGAGCGGACGGTGCGGACCTTCGCCGACCGGCTCGGTCTGCTGCTGGGCGGCATGGCCGAGCCGGAGCGGGACGTGCCGACCCGGCTGATGGACCTGCCCTGGCTGACCGAGGACGAGCTGCGGCGGCACCTGACCGGCCACGACGACACCGCGGTCGTCGTGGACCGCACCACCGTGCCGGAGCGGATCGCCGCCCAGGCCCGGCGCACTCCCGCGGCGCTCGCGCTGACCGGCCCCGACGGCCGCCTCGACTACGCCGACCTGGCCGCGCGCTCCGACGCGCTGGCCGCCCGGCTGCGCGCCGCCGGGGTCGGCACCGAGGACGTGGTGGCCGTCGCCATGCGGCCCTCCGCGCTGCTGGTGGTGACCCTGCTCGCGGTGTGGAAGGCCGGCGCCGGATACGTGCCGCTGGACCTCCAGCACCCGGCCCGGCGGCTCGGCGCCCTGCTCGCCGAGTGCGGTCCGGTGCGGCTGCTGGCGGACGCCGAGGGCGCGGCGGCTCTGGACGGCGAGGCGCCGGCCGGCTGCCCGGTCGACCTGGTGGACCTGGCGGGCCTGGCCGGCCCGTACGACCACACCGGGGTCGTCCGACCCGCCCCGGCGGACACCGCGTACGTGCTCTACACCTCCGGTTCGACCGGCACCCCCAAGGGCGTGGTCGTCGAGCACGCCTCGCTGGCGCACTACCTGGCCCACGCCGCCGACGCGTATCCGGGCCTGCGCACCTCGGCCCTGCTGCACTCCTCGATCGCCTTCGACCTCACCGTCACCGCGCTGTGGACCCCGCTGACCCAGGGCGGCACGGTCGTGGTGTCCCCACTGGAGCCGGACGCGCTCGCCGAACTGGCCGCCGCCGGCACCGCGGTGGGCTTCGTCAAGGCGACGCCCAGCCACCTTCCGCTGCTGGAGCGCCTGCCCGACGTGGCGGCCGGCTCGGCCGACCTGGTGGTCGGCGGCGAGCAGTTGCCCGGCGAGAGCCTCGCCGGCTGGCGGGCCCGGCACCCCGGCAGCGCGGTGATCAACGAGTACGGGCCGACCGAGGCGACCGTGGGCTGCATCGTGTACCGGGCCGAGCCCGGGCAGCCGCTCGCCCCGGGCGCCGTCCCGATCGGCCGGCCGATCCGCAACACCCGGGTCCACCTGCTCGACGGCACGCTGCGCCCGGTGCCCGACGGCGTCACCGGCGAGCTGTACCTCGGCGGCGACGGCCTGGCCCGCGGCTACCGGGGCCGTCCGGCGCTGACCGCCGAGCGGTTCGTCGCCGCCCCGTTCGGTGCGCCCGGCGGACGGCTCTACCGCACCGGCGACCTGGCCCGGCGCCGCGCCGACGGCGTGATCGAGTACCTGGGCAGGGTCGACGACCAGGTGAAGGTGCGGGGCTTCCGGATCGAACTCGGCGAGGTGGAGAGCGCGTTGACCCGCCACCCGGGCGTCGCCGCGGCCGCTGCCACGGTCGCCGACGGGGTGCTCGGTGGGCACGTGGTGACCACCGGCGGCCCGGACGCGCCGGACGCTGCCGAGCTGCGCCGCTTCCTGGCCGGGCTGCTGCCCGAGCACATGGTCCCGGCGGGCTTCGCCTTCGTCCCGGCGCTGCCCCTCACCCCCAACGGCAAGGTCGACCGGGCGGCGCTCGGCCGACCCGCGGAACGGCCCGCCGAGCCCGCGGCACCGGAACCGCGGGAGCTGCTGACGCCCACCGAGCAGGCCCTGGCGGACATCTGGTCGGACGTCCTGGAGGTGGCGCAGGTCGGCCCGGACGACGACTTCATCGGCCTGGGCGGGGACTCCATCCGGAGCCTGGGCGTGATGGCGAGCGTCCGCAGGGCGTTCGGGATCTCCCTGTCGCCGCGGGAGGTCATGACGGCCCGGACCGTCTCCGAGCTGGCGGCGCTCATCGAGGACAAGGTCCTGGCGGACATCCTGGCCGCCGAGGGACTGGCGGACACCGGCACGAGCAGCGAGGCATGAGGAGCATGAGCATGAACGGTCCCACGTCCCGGCCCGACCGACTGTCGGCGCTGCCGCCCGAGGTGCGCGAGAAGCTGCTGCGGCGGCTGGCCGGCCGGGGAGCGGCCCCGGACGCGCCCGGAGCGCCCGCCGCCGCGGCGGACGCCGCGATCGGCGCCGGTCCGCGCCCGGAGGAGGTCCCGCTCTCCTCCGGCCAGCAGCGGCTCTGGTTCCTCAGCAGCCTCGCCCCCGAGGGCAGCGAGTACACCAGCGCCTTCGGCCTGCGGCTGACCGGTCCGCTCGACCGGGACGCGCTGGCCCGGGCGGTGGACCTGGTGGCGGAGCGGCACGAGGTGCTGCGCACCAGCTACCGGGTCGAGGGAGACCGGGTGCGCCAGGTCGTCCACCCGGCGGCGTCCGGGGTGCTGCGCCTCGCCGAGCCCGCCGCCGATGCCGGGGAGCCCGATGCCCGGGAGCCCGATGCCCGGGAGCCCGGTGCCGAGGAGCCCGGTGTTGCGGCCGTCGTACGGGCCGAGCTCGCGACGCCCTTCGACCTCGCGCGGGGTCCGCTGCTGCGTGCCCTGCTGCTGAGGTCCGCGCCGGAGCGGCACGTGCTGCTGATCACCGCCCACCACAGCGTCATCGACGGCTGGTCCTCGGGCGTGCTCTTCGACGAACTCGGCTCGGCGTACGCGGAGTTCGCCGCCGGCCGGACGCCACGCCCGGAGCCGGTCGCGGTCCAGTACGCCGACTACGCGCTCCGGCAGCGCGAGTGGCTGACCGGGCCCGGGGTGAAGGCCGGGCTCGACTACTGGGAGAGCAGGCTGCGCGGCGCCGAGCCGCTCGGCCTGCCCACCGACCGCCCCCGCCCGCCGGTCCGCGACACGGCCGGCGCCGTGCTGCGGCTGGCCGTGCCCGCCGCGACGACCGCGCGGCTCAAGGACCTCGCCCGGCGCGAGGGCACCACGCTGTTCCCGGTGTTGCTGGCCGGCTACCAGCTGCTGCTCGCCCGGCTCTCCGGGCAGCCGGACGTCACCGTCGGCACCGTCACCACCGGCCGCGGCCGGCCCGAACTGGAGCGTGCCGTCGGCTTCTACGCCAACACCGTCGCGCTGCGCACCGCGGTGGACGAGGAGGAGCCGTTCGCGGCGCTGCTCGCCCGGGTGCGGGACGGCGTGCTGGACGGCTTCGAGCACGACCAGGTGCCGTTCGACCGGCTGGTCGAGCTGCTGGAGCCGGTCCGGGACCCGAGCCGCACCCCGGTGTTCCAGACCATGATGGTGCTGCAGAACGCGTTCGGAGCCCCGCTCGCTCTGCCCAAGGTGGCCGTCGAGCAGCTGGAGCTGCCGCGCTGGGAGGCCACCGTCGACCTCGGGCTGGAGTTCGAGGAGCGCGACGGCGAGCTGGACTTCGGCCTGTCGTACAGCACCGCGCTGTTCGACGAGCGGACCGTCCGGGCGCTCGGCGAGCGGCTGGTCGCCCTGTTCGAGGCGGTCGGCGAGCGGCCGGACACTCCGTTGCGCGCGCTGCCGCTGGTCTCCGCCGAGGAGGCGGCCGAGCTGCGCCGCGGCTGGGACGCGGCGGCTGCCACCGCCGACGACGGCCCCGCCACCCTGGTCCAGGCCTTCGAGCGGCAGGCCGCCGCCACCCCCGGCGCGCCCGCCCTGGTGTTCCGGGACGAGCGGCTCGGCTTCGCCGAACTCAACGGCCGGGCCAACCGGTTGGCGAGCCACCTGCGGGCCCTGGGGATCGGCGCGGAGAGCCTGGTGGCACTGGTGCTGCCGCGCTCGACCGACTTCGTGGTCGCGCTCTGGGCGGTGCTCAAGGCCGGCGCGGTGTACGTGCCGATGAACTCCGAGGAGCCCGCCGAGCGGATCGCCGACCTGCTGCGCGGCATCCGGCCCGCGCTGGTGCTCGGCACCGGGGAGCTCGCGGACGCGGTGCCCGCCGAACTGCCCCGGCTGCTGCTGGACGAGCCCGCCGTGGTCGCCGCCGTCGCCGCCCGGGACGGGCACGACGAGCCCGCGGCCGCCCCGGCCCCCGGGGACGCCGCGTACGTCATCCACACCTCGGGCTCCACCGGCCGGCCCAAGGGCGTGGTGGTCGAACACCGCTCGCTGGCCAACCTGTTCGCCCGCCAGCGGGACGATCTGTTCCGGCCCGCAGCGGCCCTGCTCGGCCGCCCGCTGAGGGTCGCGCTGACCACGGTGCCGACCTTCGACGCGTCCTGGAACCCACTGATGGCGGTGGCCGACGGCCACACCCTGCACCTGGTGGACAGCGAGACCCGGCTGAACGCCGACGACCTGGTGGCCTACGCGCGGCGCGAGCAGGTGGACCTGTTCCAGCTCACGCCGTCCTTCGCCCGCCCGGTGCTCGACGCCGGCCTGCTCGCCCCCGCCGCGCCGCACCGGCCCGCCGTGCTGGTGCTCGGCGGGGAGGCGGTCGGCGAGGAGTTGTGGCGCGAGTTGGCCGCGACCCCGGGGCTGACCGCCCACAACTTCTACGGGCCGGCCGAGTGCACCGTCGACACCCTCGCCGCCCGGGTGGACACCGCCCGCGCGCCGGAGCTCGGCCTGCCGGTGCGCGGCACCCGGGCCTACGTGCTGGACGCGCACCTGCGCCCCGTCCCGGTCGGCGTGCGCGGCGAGCTCTACCTGGCCGGTCTGCCGGTCGGGCGCGGCTACCTGCACCGGGCCGCGCTGACCGCCGAGCGCTTCGTCGCCGACCCGTTCGGCCCTGCGGGCACCCGGATGTACCGCACCGGCGACCTGGTCCGCCGCACGCCGGACGGGCGGCTGGAGTTCGCCGGCCGCGGCGACGACCAGGTCAAGATCAACGGCGTCCGGGTGGAGCCGGGAGAGATCGAGGCGGCGCTGCGCTCCCACCCCGCGGTGGACGACTGCGCGGTGGTGCCCCGGGTCGGCCGGGCCGGCGTCCAGCGGCTGGTGGCCTTCGTGGTGCCGAGCGCCGCGGTGCCGGGCGCGGCCGCGCTCCGCGCCCACCTGCACGGCCTGCTGCCGGACTACCTCGTCCCCGCCGCCTTCGCCTTCCTGACGGCGCTGCCGCGCACCGCCGGCGGCAAGACCGACCGCCGGGCCCTGCCGGAGAGCGCCGTGGAGCCGGAGCCGGCCACCGGCTACGTGCCGCCGCGAACCGAGGTCGAACGGGCTCTGGCCGGGATCTGGGCCGAGCTGCTCGGTGCCGACCTGGTCGGCACCGAGGACAACTTCTTCTCCCTCGGCGGCGACTCCATCCTCAGCATCCAGGCCGTATCCCGGGCCCGGGCCGCCGGGTTCCGGCTCCAGTCCAGGGACATCCTGGTCAAGCAGACCATCGCCCGGATCGCCCCCGGCGTCACCACCGCGGCCGACACCGCCCAGCAGTACGAGCACCGGGGACCGGCGCCGCTGGCCCCGATGCAGCACCGGCTGCTGGCCGGCGCGGCCGACATCCCCCGGTTCACCATGTCGCTGCTGCTGGAGCTGGTTCCCGGCACCGACCCGGCCGCACTGGTGCGGGCGCTGGAGGCCCTGGTCGCCCACCACCCGGCGCTGCGCACCCGGTTGCGCCGCGCGGACGGCGGCTGGCTGCAGGAGGCCGTGGCGCACCAGGACGGCCCGCTGCTGAGCCGCCGGGACACCGCCGGCCTGGGCGGGCCGGAGCGCGCGGCGGTGCTGCGCGAGGAGGCGGAGTCGGCCCGCCGCGCCCTCGACCCGGAGCACGGCCCGGTGCTGCGCGCCGTGCTGTTCGACGAGGGTGCCGGGGCCGGCCCCCGGCTGCTGCTGACGGCGCACCACCTGGTGGTCGACGGCGTCTCCTGGCGCATCCTGCTGGACGACCTCGCGACCGGCTACGAGCAGGCCCGGGCCGGCCGACCGGTCGACCTCGGCACCCCGACCACCTCGTTCGCGGCCTGGTCCGCCAGGCTCGCCGAGTACGTCCGCGACGGTGGCCTGGACGTCGAACTCCCGTACTGGCGAAGGATCGCCGAGGAGTCCTTCGAGCTGCCCACCGACGGCACGGGGCCCAATACGGCGGCCTCATCGGAGCGCGCGGACTTCGCCCTCACCGCCGAGGAGACCGAGGCGCTGCTGCGCGACGTCCCGCCGGTCTACCGGACCAGGGTGGACGACGTGCTGCTCACCGCCCTGGCCGGCGCGCTCGCCGAGTGGACCGGCCGCGAGCGGGTGCTGGTCGGCCTGGAGGGGCACGGGCGTGAGGACGTCCTGCCCGGCGCCGACCTCTCCCGCACGGTCGGCTGGTTCACCGCCGTCCACCCGGTCGCGCTGACGGTGGCGGCCGGCGACGGGGTCGCCGCGCGACTGAAGTCGGTGAAGGAGCAACTGCGTGCCGTCCCCGCCAAGGGCTTCGGCCACGGCGCGCTGGCCGCCCACCGGGCGGGCTTCACCCCGGCCGCCGCGCCGGCCGTGACCTTCAACTACCACGGGCAGCTGGACGGCGCCTTCGCCGCCCGCTTCCTCTACCGCGCCCACCTGGGCGACGGTGGGCCGCAGTGGGACGGCGACCACGAGCGGAGCGCGCAGATCGAGGTGGTCGGCGCCGTCTCCGACGGGGTGCTCACGCTGTCCTGGTTCACTTCCCGGGCGCTGCACCGGCCGCAGACCGTCCGGCGGCTCGGCGAGTCGCTGCTGGCGCACCTGCGGGCCGTCATCGCGCACTGCGCCGAGCCCGGTGCCGGTGGTCGCACGCCGTCCGACCACCCGTTGGCCCGGCTCGACCAGGCGGCCCTCGACCGGCTGGTCGGCGACGGCCGGGGCGTGGACGACGTCCTGCCGCTCACCCCGTTGCAGGACGGCATGCTCTTCCACACCCTGACCGACCCGGACGGCGGCGCCTACGTCGACCAGCTGGCCCTGCGGTTGGAGGGACTGGCCACCGCCGAGGCGCTGGCCGCGGCCTGGCGCGAGGTGTTCCGGCGCACCGACGTGCTGCGCACCACCGTCCGCTGGGAGGGCGTGCCCGAGCCGGTCCAGCTGATCCGCTCGGACCTGGAGCTGCCGGTCGAGCTGCTCGACTGGCGCGGGGACCCCGACCCCGGCCGACGGCTGGACGAGCTGGTCCGGGCCGAGCGCGAGCGCGGCATCGACCTGGCCGCCGGGCCGCTGATGCGGATCGTCCTGGCCCGGGTCGACGACCGGACCGTGCACCAGCTGTGGACGTTCAGCCACCTGCTGCTGGACGGCTGGAGTACCGCCCAGCTGTTCGAGGAGGTGCTGGAGCACTACGTCGCCGCCGTCGAGGGGCGGGCCGCCCTCCCGGTCAGCCGGCCGTCGTTCCGCGAGTACCTGGAGTGGTTGGCCGGGCAGGACCGCGAGGCCGCCGTGGCGCACTGGCGGCAGGTGCTGGCGGGCTTCGCCGAGCCCACCGCGCTGCCGGTGGACCGCCAGCCCGCCGCCGACCACCGCACCCGGGCCGTCGGCTCGCACAAGCTCGCCCTGGACCCGGCGGTCACCGGGGTGCTGGCCGACTGGTGCCGGGAGAACCGGATCACCCTCAACACCCTGATGCAGGGCGCCTGGGCGATCCTGCTGTCGCGGCACGCCGGCGAGCCGGACGTGGTTTTCGGTGCCGTCGTCTCCGGGCGTACCCCCGAGGTGCCGGGGATCGAGAGCGGCATCGGCATGTTCGTCAACACCGTCCCGGTCCGGGCCCGGGTGGCCGGACCGGAGGCGGACGGTGACCTCGGGGCCTGGCTGCGCGCCCTGCAGGCGGCGCAGGCGGAGAGCACCGCGCACGACTACCTGGCCCTCTCCGACATCCGGCGCTGCGCCGAACTGGCCTCCGGGGAGCGGCTGTTCGACAGCGTGGTGGTCTTCGAGAACTACCCGGTCGCCGAGGGCGCCACCGGCCGCGACGGGGTGGGCGTCCAGGTGCTGCGCTCCTCGGACAGCAGCACCGTGCCGCTCACCGTCAGCAGCCACGCCGACACCGCGCTGCGGATCGAACTCACCTACGATCCCGAGCTGTTCGACGCCGCCACCGTGGAGCGGATCGGCGGCCGGCTGCGCACCCTGTTGGAGGGCGTGGCCGCGGACCCGCACCGCGGGCCGGCCGCGCTGCCCTGGCTCACGGAGCGGGAGCGGCACACCCTGCTCGTCGAGTGGAACGACACCGCGCGCCCGCGCCGCACCGAGACGCTGGTCCAGGAGCTGTTCGACGCCCAGGTCGCCGCCCGCCCGGACGAGGTGGCCGTCCTGGAGGCGGACGGCGGGGCTCCGCTGACCTTCCGGGAGCTGAACCGCCGGGCCAACCGGCTCGCCCGTCGACTGGTCGCCGCCGGCGCCCGACCGGGCGAGCGGGTGGCGCTGCACCTGGAACGCTCCACCGACATGGTGCTCGCCGTGCTCGCCGTGCTGAAGTCCGGCGCCGCCTACGTGCCGCTGGACCCGGCGTACCCGCGCGAGCGGCTGGAGTTCATGCTCGAGGACGCCGAGCCAGCGGTGGTGCTGAGCCACGCCGCGATCGCCGACCGGCTGCCCGGCCACGGCGGTGCCCTGGTCACCGTCGAGTCCGTCGAGTCCGTCGAGTCCGTCGCCGACACCGGCCCGGAGACCCCGCCGGAGGTCGCCGCCGGGCCGGACGACCCGGTGTACGTGGTGTACACCTCCGGCTCCACCGGCCGGCCCAAGGGCGTGGTGGTGACCCACCGGAACCTGCTCCACATCGCCGGCGCCTGGGACGAGCTGTACGACCTGACGGAACGCGGGTTGCGCTTCGTCTCCATCACCAGCCTCTCGGTGGACCTCTTCCTGGCCGACCTGCTCCGCTCGGTCTTCTTCGGCGGTTCGATGCTCGTCGTGCCGACCGACCTGGTCACCGACCCCGCCCGGCTGCTCGCGCTGGTCGAGCGGGTCGGCGGTACCGCGATCGAACTGGTCCCCTCACTTGCCAAGGCACTGGTCGAGGAGGTCGGGGGGCGCGGCGAGCGGCTGCCGGCCTTCCAGGTGATGTCGGTCGGCTCGGAGGGCTGGCGCGTCGACGACTGCCGCGAGCTGCTGGAACACGCCCACCCGGACACCATGGTGGTCAACGCCTACGGGGCGACCGAGGCCACCGTCGACTCCACGGTGTTCGTCCCCACCCCCGAGCGGCTGGCCCGCCTCGCCGCCTACGTGCCGGTCGGCAGCCCGATCGGCAACACCCGGGTGTACGTCCTCGACGAGCGGGGCGAGCCGGTGCCGGTCGGCGTGCCCGGCCACATCCACATCGGCGGTGACGGCGTGAGTGCCGGCTACTGGCGGCGTCCCGAGCTGACCACCGAGCACTTCCTGCCCGACCCGTTCACCCCGGGCGGCCGGCTGTACCGGCCGGGCGACCTGGGCCGCTGGACGGCCGACGGCGTCCTGGAGTTCCTCGGCCGGGCCGACCACCAGGTCAAGATCCGCGGCTTCCGGATCGAGCTCGCCGAGGTCGAGGCGGCGCTCACCGCGCTGGACGACGTGGCCGAGGCGGTCGTGGTAGCCCGCCGCGACCGCGGCCGGGACCGGCTGGTGGCGTACGTGGTGCCCGCCGTGCCCGGCGCCGGGATCGACCCGGCCGGGCTGCGGTCCCGACTGGCCGTCGGCCTCACCGAGGCGATGGTGCCCTCGGCCTTCGTCGGACTGGAGCGCGTCCCCCTGCTGCCCAACGGCAAGACCGACCGCCGGGCGCTGCCCGAGCCGCCCGAGGACCTCGCCCTCGGCGGCGAGTACCTGGCCCCCGAGGGCGCGTCGGAGACCCTGCTGGCCGGGATCTGGGCGGAGGTGCTGGGCGTCGAGCGGATCGGGGCCGAGGACAACTTCTTCGAGCTGGGCGGTGATTCGCTGCTGAGCATCCGGGTGGTGTCCCGGCTGCGGCAGCACGTGGACTCCGGGATCTCCCCGCGCGCCCTGTTCAGCGCGCCGACCGTCCGGTCGCTGGCCGTGCTGCTCGCCGCCGAGCGGGAGGCGCCCGCCGACGCGCTGGTGCCGGTCGGCCGGGAAAGTGCCCCGCCGCTCTCCTTCGGCCAGCAACGGCTCTGGTTCCTCGGGCAGTTCGGCGGGACCGGCGCCGAGTACAACTCACCGCTGGGCCTGCGGGTGCACGGCCCGTTGGACGCCGACGCGCTGGAACTGGCGCTGGCCGACCTGGTGGACCGGCACGAGTCGCTGCGCACGCTCTTCGGCCAGGTCGACGGCGAGGGGCGGCAGTTGATCGCTCCGGCGGGGAGGCCCTTCGCGCTGGCCCGCACCGACCTGTCCGGCCACCCCGCGCACGAGCGCGAGGACCGGCTGCGGGAGGCCGTCGGCGCCGACGGCGCCACCCCCTTCGACCTGCGCACCGGGCCGCTGTTCCGGGCCCACCTCGTCCGGCTGGCCGAGGACGAGCACGTGCTGACCCTGGTCCTGCACCACATCGTCACCGATGGCCGCTCGGCCGGCGTGCTGGTCCGCGACCTCGCCGAGCTGTACCGCGTCCGGCGGCACGGCGGTACTGCCGACCTGCCGGAACTCCCCGTCCAGTACGCCGACTTCGCGGCCTGGCAGCGTGCCCGTTGGGAGAGCGCGGGGAGCGGCCTGCTCGACTGGTGGCGGGAGCGGCTGGCAGGCCTGGAGCCGCTGGAGCTGCCCACCGACCGGCCCCGGCCGCCGGTGCGCGGCCGCGAGGGGGCGCAGTTGGAGTTCGCCGTGGACGCGGAGACCGCCAAGCGGCTCAAGCGGATCGCCCAGGACCGCGGCGCGACGCTGTTCACCGTGCTGGTCGCGGCGACCCAGCTGCTGCTCGCGCACTGGTCGGGCCAGGACGACATCGCGGTGGGCACCGTCTCGGCCGGTCGCGACCGGCCCGAACTGGAGCAGGTGGTCGGCTTCTTCGTGGACACCCTGGTGCTGCGCTCCGAGGTGGACTGGGAGGAGGGCTTTGACGGCTTCCTCGGCCGGGTGCGGGAGTCCGTCAACGGCGCCTTCGCCCACGCTGACGTGCCCTTCGACCGGCTGGTCGAGGCGCTGCGGCCGGAGCGCGACCCGAGCCGCACCCCGCTGTTCCAGGCCATGGTGGTCCTGCAGGACGCCCCGGGCGGCCCGGTGCGCCTCGACGGCGCCCACACCGAGGAGTTCGGCCTGCCCACCGGCGGCGCCGCGTTCGACCTCACCTTCCAGTTCCAGGAGACCGACCGCGGCCTGGACGCCGCCCTCCAGTACAGCGTCGGCCTGTTCGACCGGAGCACCGCCCGCCGGATGGCCGACGCCCTGGTCCTGCTGCTCGGCGGCATCTCCGAGCGCCCGTGCGACCCGCTGCGCGAACTCCCCTACGTCCCGGCCGGGGAGCTCGTGCTGGAGCCCCGGCGCTGGCACCGGGAGCCGGACGAGGAAGCCGGCGTGCTCGCCCACGAGCTGGTGGGCCGGCGGGCCGAGGAGCGCCCGCACGCGGTGGCCGTGGTCGCCGACGACGGCACCGAGGTCTCGTACGGTGAACTCGACGCCCGGGCCGGGGACCTGGCCCGCCGCCTGGTCGCCCGGGGCGTCACCCCGGACACCCTGGTCGGCGTGTTCGCCGACCGCGGGGTGGAGATGGTGGTGGCGGCGCTCGCGGTGCTCAAGGCCGGCGGCGGCTACGTGCCGTTGGACCCGCAGTACCCGGCCGACCGGATCGGCGCGATGATCTGCGGCACCGCGGTCCCGCTGCTGCTCACCCAGGCGCACCTGGCCGAGCGGCTCCCCGAGGGGCCGTTCACCGTCCTGCGGATGGACGGGGCGGACGGGTCGGACGGCGATGCGGCCCCGGCCGGCACCGCGCTGCCCGGCGAGCCGGGCTCCCCGTACCGGGTGGAGGCCGACCACGTCGCGTACGTGGTGCACACCTCCGGTTCCACCGGCCGCCCCAAGGCCGTGGTGATCAGCCACGGCGCGATCGCCCGGACCGCCCGGGTGCTGCGCGAGGCCTGGGACATCACCGCTGACAGCCGGGTGCTGCAGTACGCGCCGGCCAGCTTCGACGGCGGGGTGTGCGACCTGTTCTGCACCCTCACCGCAGGCGGCGCGCTCTGCCTCACCAGTCCGCGCCCCGCACCCGACCCGGCCGGGGAGATCATCCGGACCGGCGCCACCGTCGCGGTGCTGCCCCCGGCGCTGCTGGCGGTGATGGACGCCGAGCGGCTGCGCGGCCGGCTGCCCACCGTCGCCGCCGCCGGCGACGTCTGCCCGCCCGACCTGGTACGCACCTGGTCACAGGGCCGGGAGTTCTTCAACGTGTACGGGCCGAGCGAGGCCACGCTGGTCTCGACCCTGTGGAGCCCGGGCGAGCTGCACGAGGGCGCCCCCGTGCCGGTCGGCACCGAGCTCAACGGCGTCGGCCTGCACATCCTCGACCGCCACCTGCGGCCGGTGCCGGACGGCGTGCCCGGCGAGCTCTACATCGACGGCCCCGGGCTCGGCCGCGGCTACGCCGGACAGCCCGGCCTGACCGCCGGACGGTTCGTCGCCAACCCGTTCGGTGGGCCCGGAAGCCGGATGTACCGCACCGGCGACCTGGTCCGCCGGGTGGCCGGCGGCGAGCTGGAGTTCGTCAGCCGCACCGACACGCAGTTCAAGGTTCGTGGCCACCGGGTCGAGCCCTCCGAGATCGAGGCCGTGCTGCTGCGCGAGCCCGGCGTCGGGGACGCCGCCGTGGTGGTCTTCAAGCCGGAGGGCGGCCGCGAGCTGCTGGCCGCGTACGTGGCCCCGGGCGCCCGGTCGGGCGCCTCCGAGCTCTCGCCTGCGGTGCTCAGGGACGCGGTGGCCCGCGCCCTGCCCGGCTACATGGTGCCGGCCGCCGTCCAGGTGCTCGACCAGCTCCCGGTCGGCACCAACGGCAAGGTGGACCGGCGCCGGCTCCCGGCGCCGACCGGACCGGACACCGCCGTGGCGGCCCGGGTGGCGCCGCGCGGCCGGAAGGAGGAACTGCTCGCCCGGATCTGGGCGCAGACGCTCGGCGTCGAGCGGGTCGGCGTCGAAGACAGCTTCTTCGACCTCGGCGGCGACTCCATCCTCAGCATCCAGGTGGTCGCCCGGGCCCGCCGGGCCGGGCTGCGGCTGGACGCCCAGGACGTCTTCCTGCACCAGACCGTGGCCGAACTCGCCGCCGTCGCCACCGAGGTCGGCGACGGCGCGGCCGAGGGCCGGCCGCCGGCCGTCGGGCCCGTCCCGCTGACCCCGGTGCAGCGTTGGTTCTTCGACACCCACGACCACCCGCACCACTTCAACCAGTCGGTGCTGCTGGAGCTCGGCGCGCCGGCCGACCGCGCGGCGCTCACGGCCGCGCTGGAGACCCTGGTCGAGCACCACGACGCGCTGCGGATGCGTTACACCCGCACCGGCGACGGCTGGGCCCAGGAGAACCCGCCCTACCGGGCCGGCGAGCCGCTGCTGCGGGTGGTGGACACCTCCGCCACCCCCGACGGCGAACTGGGCGCGCTGCTGGACCGGGAGGCCCGCGCCACCCAGGCCGGATTCGACCTGGGCCGCGGCCCACTGCTCGCCGCCGTCCTCTTCGAGTCCGGTGGACGCCGCCGCGACCGACTGTTCCTGACGGTCCACCACCTGGTGGTCGACACCGTGTCCTGGAACATCCTGCTGGACGACCTGGACGCGGCCCACGCCCAGGCGGCGGCCGGTCGGCCGGTCGACCTCGGCCCGCGGAGCACCACCTTCCAGGAGTGGTCCGCCCGCCTGGTCGAGCACGTGCGCTCCGGGGGGCTGGACCACGAGCTCGACCACTGGAACGGGGTCGGCGCCGCCCGGCCGGTGCCCCGCGACCTCGACGGCGTCGCCACCGTGGGCGGCGGCCGGGAGGTGCGGGTGCGGCTCGGCGCCGAAGACTCGGCCCAGCTGGCCGAGCACGCGCCGACCGTCTACCGCACCAAGGTCGAGGAGATCGCGCTCGCCGCGCTCGCCCGGGTGCTGGCCCGCTGGACAGGCGAGGACGAGGTCACCGTCGACCTGGAGGGCCACGGCCGCGAGCGGCTGCTCGACGACGTCGACCTGTCCCGGACGGTCGGCTGGTTCACCGCGGTGCACCCCGTCCGCCTCACCGTGCCCGAGGGCGACGACTGGCGGGCCCTCACCCGCGTCGTGCGGCGGCAGCTGCGTGCCGTCCCCGGCAAGGGCCTGGGCCACGGCCCGCTGCGCCACCTGCACCCGGACACCCCGCTCACCGGGCCGGACCCGGACGTGGTGTTCAACTTCCTCGGCCGGCACCGCAGCGACGGCGGGCCCGGCAGCGGGCTCGTGCACACCGTGCACGGCGCGATCGGCCAGGACCTCGGCCCGGACGACCGGATGGAGCACGTGTTGGAGATCGTCGGCGGGATCCACGACGGACGGTTGGAGTTCACCTGGTACTACTCCCCGGCCGTCCACCACCACGGGACGGTGGAGCGGCTGGCCGCGGAGTTCGCCGGCGTGCTGCGCGCGATCGCCGACGAGTGCCGGGAGGTGCGGGGATGAGCGAGCTCGCACCCGCCGCCGACCGCCCGGCGGCCGTCACGGAACCGGAGCTCCCGCTCCGCCGCAACCGGGTCTACCACCTGCTGTGGATCGGCACCACGGCCTCCGAGACCGGTCTCAACGTCTCCACCATCGCCTTCCCGCTGCTCGCCCTCGCCACGACCGGCTCCCCCGGGGTCGCCGGCGCGGTGAGCGCGGTCAACGCGGTGGCCCAAGTGGCCGTCGGGCTGCCGGCCGGTGCGCTGGTGGACCGCTGGAACCGCAAGAAGATCATGGTGGTCTGCGTGCTGGTCCGGGCGGTGATGCTCGGCCTGCTCGCGCTCGCCGCCGCCACCGGGCACGTCACCACCTGGCTGCTGCTGCTCACCGCGGCCGTCGCCGGGGCGGCCACCAGCCTGTTCGACCCGGCCGAGCGGGCCTCGCTGCCACTGGTGGTGACCCGCGGGCAACTGCCCACGGCGCTCTCGGTGAACACCGCGCGGATGCACCTCGGGCAGCTGGTCGGCACCTCGGGCGGCGGGTTCCTGTTCGGCCTGGGGCGGGCCGTTCCATTCCTCGCCGACGCCGTCGCCCACCTGGTGGCCTTCGTGACACTGCTGTTCGTCCGGCTGCCGAAGCAGGAGCGCAAGCCCTCCCCGATCTCGACCATCCCGCGTGACATCGTGGCCGGCTTCGCCTTCCTGGTGCGCCAGCCGTTCATGCGCTCGACCACCCTGCTGCTGCTCGGCCTCAACCTGCTGTTCCAGGCGCTCTACCTGGTCGTCATCGTGGCCGCCGAGCAGAACGGGGCCTCGCCGGGGAAGGTCGGCACGATGGCCGCGATGTTCGGCGTCGGCGGCCTGATCGGCGCGCTCGCGGCGCCGCGGATCTCCCGCTCGATCACGCCCTACCAGGCCGTGGTCGGGATCATCTGGCTGCTCGCGGTGCTCGTCCCGCTGATGTCCGTCACGAGTGGCGCGCTGGTCTGGGGCGGCTTCCTGGCCGCCATGGCCTTCCTCGCGCCGACCGCGTACACCGTCGTCGGTACGCAGCAGATCCTGCTCACCCCGGACGGCATGCGCGGCCGGCTGAGTTCGGCGACCAACCTGTTCAACGGCGGCGCGCAGGCCGGCGGCGCGGCCCTGGGCGGGCTGCTCTCGCAGTGGCTGAGCGGCACCGAGGCGATGCTCGGCTGCGCCGTCGGCCTGGCGATGCTCGGGCTGGCCGGCGCGGCGGCGGGCTCGCTGCGGCTGCCGTCCGCCGATCAGGTGAGGGACGTCGGTCAACCCGGAGAGGACTAATCGCCCGAACGGGTGAGAGTGCCCCGAGCGTGCCCGGCCGGGCCGCCCGCCCCGTCGCCGACGTCGCGGGCGGCCGGGACGCCGTCCAGCGGCAGGAGGACGGCGACCTGCCAGCCGCCGTTCGCGCAGGCCCCGGCGGTGAGCTCGCCGCCCAGCCCCGCGACCCGTCGACGCAGCTCCCGGATGCCGGTGCCGCCGCCCTCGCGGTCGACCGCCGCCGCGGCGTCCGCCCGGGCGCCGGCCGGAACCGGCTCGTTGTAGATCAGGACCCGCAGGGCGCCGCCGTCGGCCACCCGCTCGGCGGTGACCGTCACCCTGGGCGAGGCGGGGGCGTGCCGGCGGACGTTGGTGAGCGCCTCCATCACCACCCGGTAGCCGACCGCGCCGACCTGCTCCGGCAGGCCGTCCACGGCGCCGGGGGAGAGTTCGAGCCGGGCCGGGATCATCCCGGTGCGCTCGAACCGGTTCATCAGGTCCGGCAGCTCGTCCAGCGAGTGTGGCCGGGCCGCCGCGTTCTCCTCGGGATCGTCCGCCGCCGGCTCCTCCCCGCCCCGGCCCGGCCGGCGGTCCTCCTCCAGCTCGCTGAGGATCCGGATCGTCCGGTCCATCGACTTCAGCGCCTGGATGCCGGCGCTCTCGATCTGCGGGAGCAGCGCCAGCGCCTTCTCCGGCGACTCCTTGGCCAGCATCTGGGCCGCCTGCGCCAGCACCATCACCCCGGTCACGTCGTGCGCGGCGAAGTCGTGCAGATCCCGGGCGACGTGCAGCCGTTGGGCGCGCCGCTCCTCCGTGACCGCCAGCTTGCGTCGGCTGTCCAGTGAGCGCAGGTAGCAGGACGCCCCCACCGCGGCCACCGCGGCCAGGCCCCAGACCACGCAGAGCCCGATGGTCTCGCGCGGCCCGGCCGGCGGGTCGAGGGTCAGCGCGATCCGCAGCGGCAGCAGGGTCACGGTCACCAGCAGGAGCAGCCCCAGCAGGGCGGCGACCGCCGGAGCGGACCCGCGCACCGCGGGCATGACGGTGACCAGCAGGGCGACCGACTCGACCAGGATCCAGAGCCCCGAGGTGTTGTCGGCGGGGCCCTCGTAGCGGAACGTCGCGTACAGCGAGATCGCGCAGGCCACCGGGACGGTCACCGGGTTTCGGGTCCGCGGTTGCCCCGGCAGCCACACGATCAGGACCGCGGCGGCCAGCACTGTCGCCGTCGTCGAGCCCCGGATCAGTGTCGAAACCGGTGAACCCGCCCACACCGCAACCGAGATGGCGACCGTCGCGAGGAACGCCGCGCCAACTGGGCGTCCGATCCTGGCCAGTTGATTTGTCATGTGCTCGGATGCTACCCCGTGCGAGGATCAGCCCATGACGACACGCATCGTGATCGCTGACGACCAGGCAACCGTGCGGGAAGGCTTTCGACACATCCTCGACCTGCAACCGGACATGGAGGTGCTCGCGGTCGCGGGCGACGGTGACGAGGCGCTCGAGATCGCGCGGACGCTGCGGCCGGACGTCCTGCTCGCCGACATCCGGATGCCGCGGATGGACGGGCTGGAGCTGACCCGCCGGCTGGCCGAGGAGAGCCCGGGCGTACGGGTCGTCATCGTCACCACCTTCGACCTCGACGAGTACGTCCACTCGGCGCTGAAGGCGGGCGCGTACGGCTTCCTGCTGAAGCGTTCCGGTGCGCCGCTGCTGATCGAGGCGGTGCGCGCCGCCGTCGAGGGCGACTCGCTGATCAGCCCGCAGATCACCACCCGGCTGCTGCGAAGCCTGGCCGGCCCGAAGCAGAAGAAGGCGCCCAAGGTCGAGCAGTTGACGCCGCGTGAGCTCGAGGTCGCGCGGCTGGTCGCGGACGGTCTGACCAACTCCGACATCGCGGAGGCGCTGTTCATCTCGGCCGGCACGGTGAAGACCCACATGACCCACGTGCAGCGGAAGCTGAAGGTGAACAACCGGGTCGGTATCGCGGCCTGGGTCTGGGACTCGGGCGCCCGCCACGGCTGAACCGGCCGCTCGCGGGCCGGCGGAGGCGGGCGGGGTGGGGCGGGTTACTGGTCGAGGTAGGCGAGGACGGCGAGGACGCGGCGGTTGTCGCCGTCGGTGGGGAGGAGGCCGAGCTTGGTGAAGATGTTGCTGATGTGCTTGGCGACGGCCTTCTCGGTGATGAAGAGGCCCTGGGCGATGCCGGCGTTGGAGCGGCCCTGGGCGAGCCATTCGAGGACTTCGCGTTCGCGGTCGGTGAGGCTGCCGACGTTCTCGTCGCGTTCCTTGCGGACGAGGAGCTGGGAGATGACGTCGGGGTCCATCGCGGTGCCGCCGTCGGCGACGCGGCGGATCGAGTCGAGGAACTGGGAGCCGTTGGTGACGCGGTCCTTGAGCATGTAGCCGACGCCGCGGCCGCCGCTGGCGAGGAGTTCGCGGGCGTAGAGCGGTTCGACGTACTGGGAGAGGAGCAGGACCGGGAGGTCGGGCATGGTGCGGCGGGCGGTGAGGACGGCCCGCAGGCCCTCGTCGGTGAAGTTCGGCGGAAGCCGGACGTCGACGACCGCGACGTCCGGCTGCTGCTCGGTGAGGGCCGCGAGGAGGTCGGCGCCGTTGTCGACGGCGGCCACCACCTCGTGTCCGTAGGCCTGGAGGAGGCGGATCAGGCCGTCCCTCAGGAGGAAGTGGTCTTCGGCGAGGACAATACGCACGGAAGCTCCATCGTCACCATGGTCGGGCCGTTGACGGGGCTGTTCACGGCCAGGACTCCGTCGAACGTGCTGAGTCGTCGCTCGATGCCGCGCAGGCCGGTGCCCCGGGTGGCGTCGGCGCCGCCGCGGCCGCTGTCGGTCACGGTGATGCGCAGCATGCCGTGATCGTAACGGATGTCGATCCAGGCCCGGTCGGCGCCGGAGTGCTTGGCGACGTTGGTGAGGATCTCCGAGATCGCGAAGTAGGCGGCGGACTCGACGGGCATCTCGGGGCGTCCGGGCAGGTCCACGACGACCTCGGTGGGGACCGGGCAGACCATGGCCAGCGCCCGCACCGCGTCGGCGAGTCCGCGGTCGGCGAGGACCGGCGGGTGGATGCCGCGGACCAGGTTGCGGATCTCCTCCAGGGCCTTGGAGGAGGACTGGCGGGCCTCGATGAGCAGGGCCCGGACGGCCTCCGGGTTGGTCTCCAGCAGGTGTTCGGCGGCGTCCAGGGTCATGCCCATCGCGACCAGGCGGGCCTGGGCGCCGTCGTGCAGGTCGCGTTCGATCCGCCGGATCTCGGCCATCTGCGTGTCGACGGCGGTGCTGCGGGTGGTGGTGAGGTGCTCGATCCGGCTGGCCATCAGTTCCTGCTCGCTGGGGGCGAGCATGGAGTGGGTGTACCGGGCGTGCTTGCGGATGGCGCGGGGGGCCATCCACAGGGCCAGCGGCAGTTGCAGGACGCCGAGGACGCCGGCCAGCACCGCGGTGGCCTGGCCGTCGATCGGGATGAACTGGTACCAGAGGCCGTCCCACTGGGTCGACAGCGGGACGCCGAAGAAGGCCAGGAAGATGCCCCAGAAGCCGCTGAGCAGGACGGCGATCGGCATGAAGGCGAGGAAGCCGCCGACGATCGGGTCGGTGAGCACCCAGGTGAACTCCCGCTTGGTCTGCGGGTCGCTCATGATCCAGCGGTAGCGGGCGACGGCTCCCGAGGCGCCCTCGGGGGCGGCCGGCAGGCCGCTGGGCGGGCCGGGGATCTGCACGCCGGACCAGCGCTCGGACAGGCCGCGCTGGCGGGCGGCCAGTG
The DNA here is from genome assembly GCF_044741445.1 of Kitasatospora sp. NPDC088160. NCBI lineage: Bacteria > Bacillati > Actinomycetota > Actinomycetes > Kitasatosporales > Streptomycetaceae > Kitasatospora > Kitasatospora sp. NPDC088160. The sequence goes on from NZ_JBIUSS010000009.1 coordinate 124,661, forward strand.
CCCGGACGCGCTCCATGGCCCGCGGCACCAGGCCGAGGCCGGGGCCGACCAGGGAGATCGCGCCGGTGACCCCGAGCGAGCGCCCGAAGGCCGCGACGGACATCCAGCAGAGGGCCAGCGCCCGCCGCAGTCCGGTGAATCCGGCGGGGACGGAGAATCCCCTGATCTCGACCGCCGAGGGGCTTCCCCCGAGCTTCATCGTGCGGTCCATGGCCCGCTCCTCTCTGGTGCCGTTCGCTGTGCCCCGGCCGTGGTGGCCGTGTGACCATTCTGGCGGGGGCGGCGCGGCGAAATCGGTAGTAATAACCCCCCTCTTGCACGACCGGAGGGGGAGGTTCTTCTACCTGGCGGCGGCGGTGACGTCGGCGGGCGGGCTCAGAAGCCGTCCGATGCGCCCTCGGCGGTGTCGGGGGCGGCGACGAAGAGGGACAGGGTGTCCGCCACGCAGGCCGCGTGCTGCTGGCCCTCGACCTCCACCGTCATCCGGACCGCGGCCAGGTGGCCCATCGGGGTCTCGCGGACGCTGGTGACCTTGGCGCCGCCGCGGACCCGGGCGCCGACCGGGACCGGGCGGGGGAAGCGGACCTTGTCCAGGCCGAAGTTGACGCCCAGTTCGACGTTGTGGATCTCGAAGATCGCGCGCATCATCGCGGGCAGCAGGCCGAGCGTCATGTAGCCGTGGACGATGGTCCCGCCGAACGGGCCGGTGGCGGCGCGCTCCGGGTCCACGTGGATCCACTGGAGGTCGCCGGTGGCGTCGGCGAACTGGTCGACGCTGTGCTGGGTGACGTCGAGCCATTCGCTGTAGCCGAGGTGCTCCCCGGTCGCCCCGGTGAACTCGGCCAGGTTGGCAAAGGATCTCATGCGGGTGATTCTGGGCGGCCGTCCATGGCGCGGACAAGGCGTCGGGGGGCCGGGGGGCCGTTCGGTCAGCGCGGCGTCAGTTGGCCGTCAGCGGAGGGGGCGGGAAAGGCCGGAGGCCCGCCGGCGCCGGGAGCGCGGGCGGGCCTCCGGGACGGGGCGGGGAGGGCTCAGCCGTAGCGCTTGAGCTCGTGGAAGAAGTCCGGGACGGTGTGCAGCTGCCCGGCCGCGAGGACGCGGTCGTAGACGTGCTTGGCGACGGCCATGTCGAGCACGCCGAGGCCGAACGGGGAGAAGACCACCGGCCGGTCGGACGGCGGGGTGATCGTGCCGGTGAGCACGTCGTAGAGCGTGCCGGCGACGAACTCGCGGTGGCCGACGCGCTGTTCGGCCAGGTGCGGCGAGGTGCCGGCCTTCATGCAGTGCTCGATGTCGTCGACGACGTTCCACGAGTCGAGGACGATCTCGGGGGAGAGGTCGCGCAGCGAGACGTGCAGCACCAGTGGGTTGTGCGAGAACCACTGCGGGTCCGTCACGTGCGGCTCGCCGGCGACGGTGGCGAAGACCACCAGGTCGCTGGAGCGGATCAGGTCCTCGGCCTTGTCGTGGACGGTGATCTCCACGCCCTCGCCCTCGGCCCGGCGCAGGTAGTCGGAGAAGCCCTCGGCGTGTTCGGCGGACAGGTCGTGGACGCCGGCCGCGGTGAAGTCGAAGCCGTTGGCGGCGAGGTAGGTGTGCACGTAGCGGGCGATCAGGCCGACGCCGAAGAAGCCGACCCGGGTCGGGCGCTCGCCGCGGGCGTCGGCGAGCCGGGCCGCCGCGAGGGCCGCGGAGGCGGCGGTGCGCGCCGCGCTGATGATCGAGCTCTCCAGGCAGGCGAACGGGTAGCCGGTCTCGGCGTCGTTGAGGATCAGGACGGCCGAGGCGCGCGGCAGGCCGGCCGCCACGTTGTCCGGGAAGCTGGAGATCCACTTGATGCCGTGCACGCCGACCTCGCCCTTGACCGAGGCCGGCAGCGCGATGATCCGGGAGGACGGGCGGTCGGGGAAGCGCAGGAAGTACGAGTCCGGGTTGACCGTCTGCCCCTCGCCGTGCAGCCGGTACGCGGCCTCGACCGTGGCGACGACCTCGTCCTCGTGCCCGTTGAGGGCCTCGTGCACCTGGGCGCCGGAGACCACGGCGAAGGGAGGTACCTGATTCATGGGAACAGTGCTCCTGGTCGGAGGGGTGAGGATCGGAGGGTGAGGAAACGGAGGGGGAGGGGTCAGCCGATGCGGGCCAGGCCCTTGGCACGCTGCCGCGCCCGCCCGCGCGAGACCACCAGCGGGTCCCAGTCCGGGCCGCGTTCGGGCAGCCGGGAGGGGTCGCCGAGCACCGCGCCGCCGAACACCTCACGCAGCAGCGCGCGGCCGATGATGTCGGAGGCGGCGGCCATGCCGCTGTTCGCGACCGCGGCGATGCCGCTGCCGTAGCGCACGCTCTGGCCGACCACGTACAGGCCCTCGACCTCGGTGCGCACGTCCGGCCGCTGGCTGGAGCCGCCCCAGCTGGCCATGCCGTACGGGGTGCCGCCGGTGGCCCGGATGTAGCGCTCGTGGGTGAGCGGGGTGGCCGTCTCCAGGTGGGTGACGCGCTCCCGGAACGGGCCGATGACCTTCTCGGCGGTGGCCAGCATGACCTCGGTGAGCTGCTGCTTGCGGGCGAGGTAGGCGGCGTTGCGGCGGTAGGGCTCGCCGTCGGCCGGGCCGCTCTCCAGGCCCCAGAACCCGTAGCCGGGCGGCAGGCCCGTCATGAGCTGGAAGTTGCTGTGGCCGGGCGGGCAGACGGCGGCGGCGCCCGGGTCCTTGAGGGAGGCGAAGGAGAAGGTGAGCGCCGGCACCGAGTCCATCGAGCCGTCCCGCGCGTACCGCTCCAGCATGGCGGCGTGCGCGCCCTCCATGTCGTCGCTGTCGTGCCACCAGAGGTTGGCGTTGGGCAGGCCCGGCAGTTCGGTGTCGAGCCCGATGTACACCGAGACGAAGGAGCCGCGCATGGTTGCCGCGCGGGTGCGGGCCACCACCTCGGAGGGGAAGGCGTCCTCGCCGCCGCACAGGTCGAGGACGGTGCGCCGGTAGTCCGCGTTGGAGATGACCAGCGGGGCCGAGACCCGCTGCCCGTCGGTGAGTTCGACGCCGGTGGCGCGCCCGTTCTCGATCAGGATGCGGCGGACGTCGCAGCGGGTGCGCAGTTCGCCGCCGTGCGCCTCCAGCGCCTCGACGAACGCGGCGACCATCGCCTGGCCGCCGCCCTCGGGGTAGTACGCGCCGCGCAGGTAGTGGTCCATCATCGAGGCGTGGTGGGCCAGGCTGATGCCGTCGGGCATGGTGCCGTAGTTGCCGGCCTGTGCCGCGAGCAGCGTGCGCGCCTTGGCGGAGAGGCCGAAGTGGCCCAGGGCGTCGGCGAAGGTGCGGCGGGACCAGCGCATGGTCTGCGGGGACTTGCGGAACAGGTCGACCAGGGAGACGCCGTTCAGGCCGGCGCGGGTCGAGCCGGCCACGTTCTCGGCGAGTTCGAGGAAGCCGGCGATCCGGTCGGCCTCCTCGGGCAGGGCCTGCCGCAGCCGGTCGCGGTAGGCGTCCCAGCCGGCTGGCACGTCGACGGTCGCGGTGGGCGTGATGATCCGGTCGAAGCCCTGCTCGTTGTCCATCGGCCGGAACCGCACCCGGTCCAGGACGCCGAGGCCGGCCAGGATCGCCGGGAAGTGCCCGTCGGGGCCGCAGTCGCCGAGGTAGTGCGTGCCGACGTCGAACTCGTACTTGCGCCGGCGGCGGAACACGTGCGCGTTGCCGCCGGCGATGTCGTGCTGTTCGAGGACGAGGACGCTGCGCCCGTCGGCCGCCAGGTAGCCGGCGGTGGTCAGGCCGCCGATGCCGCTGCCGACGACGATCGCGTCGTAGTGGTCGCGCAGTCCCTGGGCCCCCTGCATGCGTGCTCCCATCAGAACGTGCCGCCGCCGTGGATCTCGAAGACCGACCCGCTGATGTAGGCGGCGCGGTCGGAGAGCAGGAAGGAGACCAGGTCGGCCACCTCCTCGGGCTTGCCGGCCCGGCCGAGGGCGACGTTCTTCAGCATCCGCTCGACCGCGGCGTCGGACATGTCGCCGACCATGTCGGTGGCGATCAGGCCCGGCGCGACCACGTTGGCGCGCACGCCGCGCGGGCCGCACTCCTTGGCGAGGGACTTGGTGAAGCCGATGATGCCGGCCTTGGACGCGGCGTAGTTGGCCTGGCCGAGGTTGCCGTAGATGCCGGACACCGAGGACAGGTTGACGATCGATCCGCTGCGGCGCTTGCTCATCGCGAAGGCGGCGGCGCGGCACACGTGGTACACGCCGTCCAGGTTGGTGCGCAGGACCTGGTTCCAGTCGTCCTCCGGCATCAGGATGACCGGGCGGTCCCGGGTGATGCCGGCCGAGGTGACGGCGGCGTCCACCGGGCCGACCTCGCGCTCGGTGCGGTTGTACCAGTCGCGGACCTGCTCCGGGTCGGCCACGTCGCACTGGGTGGCCGTGATCCGGGTGCCGAACTCGCCTGCCTGCTTGGCGAGTTGCTCGGCTGCCTCGGCGTTGGAGCGGTAGCAGAAGGCGACGTCGTAGCCGTCCTGGGCCAGGCGCAGCACGATGGCCTTGCCGATGCCCCGGGACCCGCCGCTGACCAGGGCGATCACGCGTGCTCCCCGAAGAGTCTCAGGACGGCGCAGCCCACCGCGCCGTCACGGTCGACGGCGGACACCAGGGCGATCCGGCCCCGGGCCGCCGGGTCGGTCCCGGCCACGCCGAGCACCGCCTGGATCTGGAAGGACGCGGAGGCCGCGCCGGTGTCGCCGAGCAGTTCCATGGACGGGACCCGGCCCAGTGCCTCGGCCGGCAGCAGCGCGGCGAGCGCGTCGTACTCGGCCCGGCCGGCCGCGGTGGGCGCGGCGCACGGGACGGCGGCCCAGACCTCGTCGGCGGTGACGCCGGCGCGGGCCAGGGCGCGCTGCACGCACGCGGTGACGGCGGCCTTCGGGTCGTCGTCGATGTCGACGCGGGTCTCCACCGCGAGCACCGCGGCGAGCGCCGGGCGCTGGGCGGTGCCGGCGTGCTCGACCACGAACAGGCCGCAGCCCTCGCCGAGCAGCGGCGTGGAGTCGCCGGCCGCGACGGCGGTGTGCTCGATCCAGGCGTGCGCGGCGGAGAACTCCTCGGCGGAGCCGACCAGGTACTTGGTCGCCCGGCCCTGGCCCATCAGGCGCCGCGCGTAGTTGAGGGCGAGCAGGCCGCTGACCCGGCCGCCGGCGACGGTGGTGTTGGGGCCCTTGAGGTCGTGCCGGATGGCGGTGGCGCCGGCGGCGTGGTTGAGGCTGCCGAAGGGGATGCGGCCGGCGTCGACGTGGAAGGGCAGCGCGTTGGTGTAGGACTGCTTGAGGAAGTTGGTGACGTTCTCCAGGCTGCCCATCGAGATGCCGAGGACCACACCGGTGCGGTCGTCGGTCTCCACCACCCGGTTGCCGTCGGCGTCCTTGAGCAGGCCGTCGGAGGCGACCAGGGCCAGCGCGGTGAGCCGGTCCATCTTGGCGGTGCCGGTGGGGCCGAGCAGGCCCTTGATGTCGAAGCCGGGCACCAGGCAGACGTCGGGCGACGGCAGCGTGCCGAGCGCGGCGTCCGCCTTGACGGCGGTCTTGGCGCCGGCGCGCACGCCGGACGCGAAGTCCTGGCGGGTCAGGCCGTACGGCGACACGGCCGACCAGCCGGTGATGACGAGTGTCTCCGGCGGCAGGGCCGCCGGGGTGGCTGCGGTGGTCATCGTCAGACTCGCTCTCCGTACGTGCCCAGAATCAGGATGGCGTTGTTGCCGGCGAAGGCGCTGGAGTTGTTCTCCACGATCCGGACCTCCGCGTCGACGGCCTGGTTGGGCACGACGTCCAGCGGGCAGTCGGGGTCGGTCTCCACGTGGTTGATGGTCGGCGGGATGAACTGGTGCTCGATGGCGAGGCTGCAGGCGATCGCGCCGAGCGCGCTGGCCGCGCCCATCGAGTGGCCGAGCATCGACTTCACCGCGACGGTGCGCGGCGGTGCGTCGCCGTACACGTCGACGATGGCGGCCGACTCGGTCTTGTCGTTGGCCTTGGTGCCGGTGCCGTGCGCGGAGATGAAGTCGATCTCGTCCCGCTCGACCCCGGCGTCGTCCAGGGCGAGCCGGATGCCGCGCGCGATGCCGTCGCGGTTCGGCGCGGTCGGGTGGGCGGCGTCGCAGCTGAGGCCGTACCCGAGCACCTCGGCGTAGATGTGCGCGCCGCGGGCGAGGGCGGACTCCAGGCTCTCCAGGACGAGGATGCCCGCGCCCTCGCCGGTCAGGATGCCCTGGCGGTTCCTGTCGAACGGGCGGACCACGTCCGGGGTGAGCGCGCCGAAGCGCTTGAACAGCGCGAAGGCCTTGCGGCAGACGGCGTCGGCGCCGCCGCACAGCGCGATGTCGACCTCGCCGGAGCGGATCGCGTCCAGTCCGTAGCCGATCGAGTAGTTGCCCGCCGCGCAGGCGGTGGTGATGGTGGTCGGCTCCACGTTCGGCATCCGCAGCTCGCGGGCGATGACGGTGGTGAGCCGGCCGGCGTTGATCCGGCGGGACAGCACCGGGTCCATGGCCCCAGGGTCCCCGGCCGCGAGCTCCTGCTCGACCAGCACGCCGATGTCGTGCCCCTCGCCGTCGGTGGTGCCGACGCTGATGACGGCCTGGCGCTCGCCGAGGTCGGCCTCGGTGAGCCCGGCGTCCTCCACGGCCATCCGGGCGGCGGCGACGGCGAACTGCCCGGCGCGGCCCATGTCGTCGAGGGGGACGTTGCGGATCCAGCGCTCCGGCTCGAAGTCGGGGACCTCGCAGGCGATGTTCTGGCCGAACCCCTCGGTGTCGAACCGGGTGATCGGCCGCGCACCGGAGCGGCCGGCCCGCAGCCCCGCGGTGTACTCCTCGACACCCGTGCCGATGCTGGAGATCGCCCCGAGGCCGGTGAGGACGACCCGGCGGCGGTCGGCCGGCACGCCGGCGCGGGGTGCCGCTGGTGACTGTGCGGTGGACATGGGACTCCTTAAGCAGTGGGATGCCTGCGGGCGGGGGTTCCGGTCCCGGAACCCGCCCCGATCACCAGCCGGCGGCCGTCGCGGTCACCTGGTACGTGGCCTCCACGTTCACCATCTTCGGCAGCTCGTTCATGTCGATGACGATGGAGTACTCCATCTCCAGGGCGCTGAGCACGTCGATGAGCTTCAGCGAGTCGGCGCCCAGCTCGTCGACGAACAGCGCGGTGTCGGCGAACTCGGTGTGCACGTCGATGTTCTCGGCGATGATCTCGCGGATCCGGGTGAGACGCTCCGGCGCTACCGTCGTCATGCTCGTTTTCCTCCGTTTTCGCGGGCGCCCTGTGGGGGTGCCCTGGGGTGCCCGGAAACCGGGCCTCTGGGCAGCAAATTAGTCAGGCCCGATGACGGGTCGATGACGTCCAACTGACCGCTCACTGACGGGTCCTGGCGGGGTGTCGCGTGCCTGGTGGGGAGGGGTGTCGGGGACAAAACGGCCGCCCGCCGCACCGTCGGGCGAAGGCCCTGGGGGTGCGGCGGGCGGCGGGGTCGGAGCCGTCCGGCGGCGTTCTTCCGGATTCCGGGCGCGGGCCCGGCCGGTCAGCCCTGCTGCTGGAGGCTGAGCGGGCGCATGTCCGTCCAGCTGCCCTCGATGTGGGCGACGGCGGTGGCCCGGTCGGTGGCCTCCAGGGTCACCGACCAGCCCTCCGGGACGGCGGCGAAGGACGGCCACAGGGAGTGCTGCCCCTCCGCGTTGACGAGGACGAGGAAGGTGCCGTCTTCGCGGTCAAAGGGGTTCGCCATGACTGTTCTCCAGGTCTCGGGATCTCGGGACGTGCCGGGTTGATCGGGCGTCAGGTGGTCGGGGTGGCGGCCGGTGCGGCCGGGGTTCCGGTCGGGTCCGCGGCCAGGGCGGCGAGGGCGTGTTCGACGACCACGCCGATCGCCGCCGCCGGTGCGGGTTGCAGCAGCTGCTGGTGCCCGCTGTCCACGTCGTGCGCGAGGACGGCGGAACCGACGTGCGGCTCCCAGCTCTTGACCTTGAGGGCGCGCTCCTCCGGGGTGGGGCGGGTGTCGCCGCCGGCCGCCACGAAGAGCGTCATCGGGCAGCCGTCGAAGCGGCCCGGGGTGAACCGCTGGAACAGCTCCAGGTTGTTCCGCATGACCCCCAGCAGCCGTTCCAGCGTACCCGGTTCGAGCGCGGCGAGGGGGCCTTCGGTGCGGGCCAGGTGCGCGGCGACGCCTTGCGGGGTGAGCCGTTCCGGCTCCGCCGCGTCGACCCCGGCCTCGGCCAGGAAGTCGGCGAGGAACTCGGCGTCGCTGGGCCGGGCCCCGAGGGCGTCGTCGGGGTAGGCGTCCAGGTTGGCCAGGAACGCCACCCGCTCGCCGGCGGCGTGCAGCCGGACGGCCATCTCGTGCGCCACGACGCCGCCGTAGGACCAGCCGAGCAGGTGGTACGGGCCGTGCGGCTGCACGGCGCGCACCCGGGCCAGGTACTCCTCGGCGACGTCGCCCAGGTCGGTCGGCAGCGGGCCGTCGTCGGACAGGCCGCGGGCCTGGAGGCCGTAGACCGGCTGCTCCGGGTCGAGGTGCTCGGCGAGCGCCGCGAACGGGATCGCGAAGCCGAGGCCGCCGTGCACGCAGAACAGCGGGGGCCGCCCGCCGGTGGGCCGGATCGGCAGGACGGGCCCGAGCAGGTCGACCGCGCCGCCCCCGGTGGTGGCGGCCGCGGCCAGCGCCTCCAGGGTGCGGTGCTCGAAGACCGCCCCGAGGCTGATCGGCAGCCCGGCCCGGCCGGCCGCGTTGACCAGCCGGATCGCCTTCAGGCTGTCCCCGCCGAGGGCGAAGAAGGAGTCCTCGGGGCCGACCGGGCCCGTGCCCAGGACCTCCTCGACGGCGGCGCAGAGCAGCCGTTCCGGCTCGGTGCGGGGCGCCCTCGGGGCGCGGGCCGAGGGGGTGGCCGCGGGGGCGGGCAGGGCCTTGACGTCCAGCTTGCCGTTGGCGTTCAGCGGCAGTTCCGGCAGCGCGGTGTAGCTCTCCGGCACCATGTGGCCGGGCAGCGAGCGGGCCAGGTGGCCCCGCAACTCGGCCGGTCCGGGGGCCGGCCGGCCGTCGGCGGGCACCAGGTAGGCGACCAGGCGGCGCTGGCCGGCGGCGTCGGCGGGGGCCAGGACGGCGGCCCGGGCGACGTCCGGGTGCTCGGCCAGCAGCCGTTCGACCTCGCCGAGTTCGACCCGGTAGCCGCGGATCTTGACCTGCTGGTCGGCGCGGGCGACGTACTCGATCCGGCCGTGCCGGTCCCAGCGGACCAGGTCGCCGGTGCGGTACATGCGCTCCCCGGGCGCGCCGAACGGGCAGGCGGTGAAGCGGGCGGCGGTCAGCGCGGGCCGGCCGAGGTAGCCGCGGGCCAGGCCCTCGCCGGCCAGGTACAGCTCGCCGACCACGCCGCGCGGCACCGGCCGCAGCGCCTCGTCCAGGACGTACGCGCGGGTGTCGCCGATCGGCAGGCCGATCGGGACGGTGCCCTCGGCGCGGCCGAGGTCCTGGCCGGTGGCGAAGGTGGTGGTCTCGGTGGGGCCGTACACGTTGAACACCGTGGTGTCCGGCAGGGCGGCCCGCAGCCGGTCCAGGTGGTCGCGGGAGTGCGCCTCGCCGCCGGTGAGCAGCGCCCGCAGCGGGGCCAGGGCGCGCGGCCGGGTGTCGGCGATGGTGTTGGACAACTGGGTGGTGAGGAAGGCGACGCTCACCCGGGCGCGGGCCAGGAAGGACTCCAGGGCCCGCGGGTCGGCCGGGCCCGGCGGGTGGACCGCCACCCGGGCGCCGTGGGCGAGCGCGCCCCAGATCTCGAAGGTGGAGGCGTCGAAGGCGACCGGCGCGAAGTAGAGGAAGGTGTCCGCGGCGGTCGGCGCCAGCTCGGGCAGGCCCAGGACCAGGCGGACGGCGGCGCGGTGCGGGACCGCGACGCCCTTGGGCTTGCCGGTGGAGCCGGAGGTGTAGATGACGTACAGCAGGTCGTCGGGGTCGATCGGGGCGGCGGGCACCGGGGCGGTGACGGGCCGGCCGGCCAGGTCGGCCAGGGTTTCGGGGGCGTCCAGGAGCAGCTCGACGACCCCGGCGGGGAGCTCCCGTCCGGCCGGTGACCGTTCGGTGACGAGCAGCCGGGCGCCGCTGTCGGCCAGCATGTCGCGGACCCGCTCGTCGGGGTAGGACGGGTCGATCGGCAGGTAGGCCGCGCCGGTGCGGGCGATCGCCAGCAGGGTGCTCACCACGGCCGGGCCGCGTTCCAGGCGCAGCGCCACCAGGTCGCCCCGGCGGGCGCCGCGCGCGGTCAGCAGGTGGGCCAGGCGGTTGGCCTCGGCGTCCAGTTCGGCGTAGCTGGTGTGCCGCAGCCGCTCGGGGTGGCCGGGCTCGGTGTGGACCAGCGCGACCGCGTCCGGGGTGGCCGCGATCCGGCGGTCCACCAGGGCGGTGAGGGTGCTGCGCGGGGTGCCGGCCCGGTGGGTGCCGAGGGCGAGCAGTTCGGCCTCCTCCTCGGGCCCGAGCAGGTCCAGCCGGGACAGCGGCCGGGCGGGCTCGGCGAGGGCGGCGGCGAGCAGCCGCAGGTAGGCGTCGGTGATCCGGCGGGCGGTGGCGGGCTCGAACAGGTCGGTGCGGTACTCGACGGCGAGCGCGAGCGCGCCGCCGGCCTGCTCGGTGAGCTGGAAGAACAGGTCCCACTTGGCGGTCCGGACGGGCACCGGCTGCTCGGCCACGGCGAGTTCCGGGTCCTGCTCGGGCGCCGGGGCCGGGCCGGCCTGCTGGAAGCCGAGCATCACCTGGAACAGCGGGTGCCGGGCCATCGAGCGCTCGGGGTTGAGCACCTCGACGAGCTTCTCGAAGGGCACGTCCTGGTGCTGGTGGGCGGCCAGGTCGTAGGCCCGGACCCGTTCGGCGAGTTCGCGCAGGCCCGGGTCGCCGGAGGTGTCGGTGCGCAGCACCAGGGTGTTGACGAACATGCCGACCAGCTCGTCGAGCCGCTCGTCGGTGCGGCCCGCGATCGGGCTGCCGAGCGGGATGTCGGTGCCCGCGCCGAGCCGGGTGAGCAGGGCGGCGAGCCCGGCCCGCAGCAGCATGAAGACGCTGACGCCCCAGGCGGCGGCGAGCCGGTGCAGCTCGGCGGTGAGCGGCTGCGGCACGGTGGTGCGCACGACGTCGCCGCGGTGCTCGGCCCGGGTGCCGCGCGGGTGGTCGAAGGGCAGCGCCAGTTCCTCCGGCAGGCCCTTCAGGGTGGCGGTCCAGTAGCCGAGTTGGCGGGCGAGTTCGCTCCGCGGGTCGTCCTCCGCGCCGAGCAGTCCGCGCTGCCACAGGGCGTAGTCGGCGTACTGGACGGGCAGCGGCGGCAGTTGGGCCGGGCGGCCGGCCACCCGGGCCCGGTAGTACGCGGTGAGGTCGCGGGTGAGCGGGGCGAGCGACCAGCCGTCGCCGGCGATGTGGTGCAGGACGATCGTCAGCACGTGCTCGTCCGGGCCGAGCCGGAACAGGCGGGCGCGGAGCGGGAGGTGGCGCTCCAGGTCGAAGCCGCGCGCGGCCTCGGCGGCGAGGGCGGCGGGCAGGCCCGCCTCGGTGGTCTCGCTCACCGGGAGCGGGACGGCGGCCTCGGCCGGGGTGAGCACCCGCTGCTCGGCCGGTCCGCTGCCGGTGGTCCCGGAGGTGGCCCCGGGGGCGGCCCCGGACCCGGTGTTCTCGGGGGCGCGCTGCGGGAAGACAGTGCGCAGCGCCTCGTGCCGGGTGACCACGTCGTGCAGGGCGCCCGCCAGGGCGGCGGTGTCGAGCCGCCCGGAGAGGCGGATCGCCAGCGGGATGGCGTACAGCCCGCCGGGTGCGCCCAGGTGCTCGACGAACCAGAGCCGCTGCTGCGCGTACGACAGCGGCAGCACGGCCGGGCGCGGCCCGGCGGCGAGCGGGGCGCGGCCGGGTGCGGCGGCGGCCAGCCGTTCGGCGAGGCGGGCGGGGGAGGGGGCCTCGAAGAGGTCCCGCACCTGGAGTTCGGCGCCGAGTTCGGCGCGGACCCGGTTGACGATCCGGGTGGCGAGCAGCGAGTGGCCGCCGAGGGTGAAGAAGTCGTCGTCGACACCGACCCGGTCGAGTCCGAGCACCTCGGCGAAGACGCCGCAGAGCTGCTCCTCCTCGGCGGTGCGCGGGCCGCGGGCCGAGGTGGTGTACGCGGGGGCGGGCAGGGCGCGGCGGTCGAGCTTGCCGTTGGCGGTCAGCGGCAGCGCGGCGAGCGGGACCACGGCCGCCGGGACCATGTACTCGGGCAGCCGCTCGGCGGCGAACTCCCGCAGCCCGTCCGGGTTCGCGCCGTCGCGGGGCACCACGTAGGCGACCAGGCGCTGGTCGCCGGGCCGGTCCTCGCGGGCGATCACGGCGGCCTCGGCGACCGCGGGGTGTTGGCCGAGGACGGTCGCGATCTCGCCCAACTCGATCCGGAAGCCGCGCAGTTGGACCTGCTCGTCGGCGCGGCCCAGGTACTCCAGGGTGCCGTCGGCCCGCCAGCGGCCGAGGTCGCCGGTGCGGTACATCCGGGTGCCGCCGGGCTCGAACGGGCAGGCGACGAAGCGGGCCGCGGTGAGGTCGGGGCGGCGCAGGTAGCCGCGGGCCAGGCCGGGGCCGGTGATGTACAGCTCGCCGGGCACGCCGGCCGGGACGGGCCGCAGGGCGCCGTCGAGCAGGTAGACCCGCAGGTCCGGGATGCCGCGCCCGATCACGCTGCCGCCGCCGGCGGCGGCCGTCGGGGCGTCCAGCTCCTGGTAGGAGACGTGCACCGTGGTCTCGGTGATGCCGTACATGTTGACCAGGCGCGGCGCGTCGTCGGAGTGCCGGCTGTACCAGTCGGCGAGCCTGCCGATGTCCAGCGCCTCGCCGCCGAACACCACGGTCCGCAGGGCGAGCGGGCGCGGACGGTCGGCGTCGGCGCGCATCAGCTGGTAGAAGGCGGACGGCGTCTGGTTGAGGACGGTCACCCGCTCCTCGGCGAGCAGGTCCAGGAAGGCGTCGGGGGAGCGCGACACGTCGTACGGCACCACGACCAGCCGGCCGCCGCGCAGCAGCGCGCCCCACAGCTCCCAGACGGTGAAGTCGAAGGCGATGGAGTGGAACAGCGTCCACACGTCGCCGGGGCCGAAGTCGAACCAGCCGTCGGTGGCGTCCAGCAGCCGCGCCACGTTCTGGTGCGGCACCACGACGCCCTTGGGGCGGCCGGTGGAGCCGGAGGTGTAGATGACGTAGGCGGGGTGCTCGGGGGAGGCCGCGGTGTCCGGGGCGGTGGCCGGGTGGGCGGCCAGCGCGGCGGCCGTCTCCGGGGTTTCCAGGTCCAGGCGCGGCAGGTCCGGGGCCTCGGGCGGTTCGGGCAGCACGCCGCCGGCGGTCAGCAGCAGCGCCGGACGGGCGTCGCGCAGGGTGTAGCCGATCCGGTCGGCCGGGTGGCCGGGCTCCAGCGGCAGGTAGGCCGCGCCCGCCTTGAGGACGGCCAGGACGGCGACGATCAGCTGGGCGCCGCGCGGCAGCGCGACGGCCACCAGGCTCTCCGGGCCGGCGCCGCGGGCGGCGAGCAGGTGGGCGAGCCGGTTGGCCCGCTCGTCCAGCTCGCGGTAGCTGAGGGCGGCCTCGCCGGGAGCGGTGACCGCGACGGCGTCCGGGGTGCGGGCGGCCTGCTCGGCGAACAGCTCCGCGATGGTGGCGCGCCGCGCGGGCTCCCGGGGGGCGGCCGAGGCGCCGCTCCACTCGCCGAGGATGCGGGCCAGTTCGGCGGGCTCGGGCGCGCCGAGCCGGGCGAGCGGGGCCTGCGGGTCGTCGGCGACCTGCTCCAGGACGCGGACCAGCCGGTCCAGGACGCGCTGCGCGGACGGCCGCGGGTCCTCGGTGAGGCCCTCGGGGTTCCCGGCGAAGGCCGAGGGCCGGTAGGCGAGGTGCAGGTCCAGCCGCTCGCCGGGGAAGACGGTGAGGCTCAGCGGGTAGTGGGTGGCCGAGAGCACCTGCGCGGAGCTGACGGTGCCGCCCGACTCGCGGAACAGTGCGGCCTCGTCCAGCGGGTAGCTCTGGAAGGCGAGGACGGTGTCGAACAGCTCGCCCTGGGCGCCGGAGGCGGCCTGCGCCTCGGCGAGCGGCAGGTGTTCGTGCGGCATCATCGCGAGCTGCTGGCGGGCCAGCGCCTCGAACAGCTCACTCGCCCGCTGGTCCGGGCGCAGGTCGGCGCGGACCGGCAGGGTGTTGGCGAACAGGCCGATCATCGACTCGACGTCCGGGACCTCGGCCGGGCGGCCGGAGGTGACCGACCCGAACACCACGTCCTCGCGGCCGGTGAGCCGGCCGAGCAGCAGCGCCCAGCAGCCCTGCACCACGGTGTTGAGGGTCAGGCCCCGGCCGCGGGCCCAGCCGGCGAGCGCCGCGGTGCGCTCCGGCGACAGGAACCCCCGGACGAGCGACGGCAGTTCGTGGGAATCGCCGTCACCGGCGCCGGGCAGCGCCCGGACCGGCCCGTCCAGGCCGTCCAGCAGCTGCGCCCAGGCCGCCCGCGCGGCGGCCCGGTCACGGCCGTTCAGCCAGGTCAGGAACGAGCGGTACGGCGCGGGCGCGGGCAGCGCCGCCGCGCCCGCCGCGCCCGCCTCGTCGCCGAGCAGCACCAGCTCGCGGACGGCCAGCGGGAACGACCAGCCGTCCATGACGATGTGGTGCACCGACCAGACGAACCGGTGGTGCCCCGCGCCGAGCCGGATCAGGGTGAACCGCATCAGTGGCGGCCGCGCCAGGTCGAACCGGCGCAGCCGGTCCTCGCGCGTCAGCCGCTGCGCCGCCGCCTCCCGGTCGGCCTCGGGCAGGTGGGTGAGGTCGTGCAGCTGCCAGTCCGGCTCGACCTCGGTCTCCTTGAGGACGACCTGGACGGGCTCGCCGGTCTTGCGGTTGCGGAAGCAGGCCCGCAGGTTGGGGTGCCGGCGCAGCAGCGCGGCTGAGGCCGCGCGCAGCCGGGCGGCGAGCTGCTCGCCGTCACCCGCGCCCGGCCCGTCGATCTCCGCGACGAACTGGAGGGTGTACAGGTCGGGCGAGGCCTGGTCGTACGAGGACAGGAACAGCAGCCCCTGCTGGAGGGGGGAGAGCGGAAGTACTTCGCTGATCTTCGACCCGGTTCTGGGGGCGGTCGTCACGAAAGTTCCTCATTCAACTCGAATTCCAGATCGGCCAGTTCCTCGTCGGACAGGGCGATCAGACTGCCTTCGGGTTCCGTCGGGGCGGACTCGGCGGGGCTCTGCTCCTGCTCCTCGGCGACCTGGGCCAGGGCGGCGGCGGTCTTGTGGGTGAAGATGTCGCGGGTGGTGAGGGTGAGTCCGGCCCTGCGGGCGCGGCTGACGACCTGGATGGAGCGGATGCTGTCGCCGCCGAGGGCGAAGAAGTCCTCGTCGATGCCGACCCGGCCGGTGCCGAGGACCTCGGCGAGGATCTCGGTCAGCACCTGCTCGCGCTCGGTGCGCGGCGCGCGGGCCTCCTCCTGGTCCCCCAGGTCGGGCCTGGGCAGGGCCTTGCGGTCGAGCTTGCCGTTGGCCGTGAGCGGCATGGCGGGCAGCACCAGCCAGGACGCCGGGATCATGTACCCGGGCAGCAGCTCGGCCAGTTGACGGCGGATCCGGTCCGGGTCGACGCCGGGGCCGGTGAGGTAGCCGATGAGGCGGGGGTTGCCGGAGGCGTCGGGGAGGACGGCGACGGCGGTGTCGGCGACGGTGTCGAGGGAGCGGATGACGGCTTCGATCTCGCCGGTTTCGACGCGGCGGCCGCGGATCTTGACCTGGTGGTCGCGGCGTTCGATGAACTCGAGTTGGCCGTCGGGTCGTTGGATGACGCGGTCGCCGGTGCGGTACATCCGGGTGCCGGGTCCGGCGTAGGGGTCGGCCATGAAGGTGCCGGCGGTGCGGGCGGGGTCGTGGAGGTAGCCGCGGCCGACTCCGGCGCCGCCGATGTAGAGCTCTCCGGGGACGCCGACGGGGACGGGCTGGAGTTCGTCGCTGAGGACGTAGAGGCGGGTGTTGCGCACCGCGGTGCCGATGGGGACGCGGGCGGTGAGGGTGTCGCCGGTGCGGATGACGGCGTGGGTGACGTCGTCGCTGCATTCGGTGGGGCCGTAGGCGTTCATCATCGGGATGTGCGGGTGGCGGGCGTGCCAGCGGTGGCAGAGGTCGGCGGGGAGGGCTTCGCCGGTGACCATCAGCCAGCGCAGGTGGGGGAGTTCGGGGGCGGTGCCGTCGAGGTCCCAGGCGTCCAGGGCGGCGCGCAGCAGGGAGGGGACGACCTCCAGGACGGCGATCTTCTCGTCCCGGGCCATGGCGAACAGGGCGGCCGGGTCGGCGGCCATGTCGGTGCCGGAGACCCGGACGGTGCCGCCGACGATGAGCGGGGCGAGCATCTGCCAGACGGAGACGTCGAAGGTGAGCGGCGCGTTCTGGACGACGCCTTCCCCGGCGGCCAGGTCGAGGTCGCCGACCTTGGCCCAGAGGTGGTTCATCATGCCGGAGCGCTGGACCATCGCGCCCTTGGGCTTGCCGGTGGAGCCGGAGGTGAACATCACGTACGCCAGGTCCAGCCCGGTGCCCACGCAGTCGGGCAGGGCCCGCGTGCCGGCGGCCTGCTCCAGGCCGATGACGGTGACCGGCTCGCCCTGGACGGCGGCGGCGAACTCGGCGGCCTGTGCCTCGTACCCGGCGCCGACCAGCAGGTGGCGGGCGCCGCCGTCCTCCAGCAGCCCGGTGTTGCGGGCGGCGGGGGCGGCCGGGTCGAGCGGCAGGTAGGCGCCGCCTGCGCCGATCACGCCCAGCACGCCGGTGATGAACGGGACGCCGGGCTCGGCGAGCATCGCGACCACCGAACCGGTGGTGACCCCGGCCTCCGCGAGGCCCGCGGACAGTCCGCCGGCCGCCTCGACCAGTTCCTGGTAGGTCAGCGAGCCGGCGCCGTCGGTGACGGCGGTCGCCTCGGGGGTGCGGGCGGCGACGGCGCGCACCCGCTCGACGACGCCGAGGCTCTCCTCGGGGATCGACGGGTCCCAGGCGCCGAGCAGTCCGCCCAGCTCGCCGGGGATGCCGGTGCCGGTGAGGTCCGCCGGGCCGGTCACGTCGATCTGGGCGAGCGGCAGTCCGGGCCGCTCGGCGACGGTCCGCAGCAGGTGCTGGAAGATCGCCGAGACCCGCTCGACCTCGGCCCGGCCGAACAGGCCGGGGTTGTAGTCCAGCCGCAGGTGCAGGCTGTCGCCGGGGTGGACCACCAGGCTCAGCGGGTGGTGCCGGGCGTCGAGGGCCTCGGTGCGGACGATGCGCGGGCCGTCGGCGACGCCGGTGTCGAGGCCGTTCTCGTCCAGCGGGAAGTTCTCGAACAGCACCACGGTGTCGAAGACCTCGCCGGACAGGCCGGCGGCCTGGTGGATCGCGGCGAGCCCGAGGTGCTCGTGCGGGAGCAGCGCGGTCTGCTGGTCCTGGAGGGCGTGCAGCAGTTCGGCGAGGGTGGCATCGGGGTGCAGTCGGGCCCGGACCGGCACGGTGGTGAGGAACATGCCGATCATCGACTCGACGTCCGGGACCTCGGCCGGGCGGCCGGAGGTGACGGCGCCGAACACCACGTCCTGGCGGCCGGTGAGCCGCCCGAGCAGCAGCGCCCAGCAGCCCTGCACCACGGTGTTGACGGTCAGGCCCTGGGTGCGGGCCCAGCCGGCGAGCGCGGCGGTCAGCTCGCGCGGCACCTCGGCGAGCACCGCGTCGGGCAGCACCGGGAGGCGGCTCGGGTCGGCGGGGACGAGCAGGGTGGGCTCGTCGACGTCGGCCAGGACCTCGTGCCAGGCGGCCCGGGCCGCCGTGCGGTCCTGCGCGGTCAGCCAGGCCAGGTACGAGCGGTACGGGGCCGGGTCGGGCAGCAGCGCGACGTCCGCGCCGGGCGCGCAGAGCGCGAACAGCTCGCGGACGAGCAGCGGCATCGACCAGCCGTCGACCAGGATGTGGTGGCTGGTCCAGATGAACCGGTGCCGGCCCTCGCCGTGGGTGACGAGCGCGAAGCGCAGCAGCGGCGGCGCGGCGAGGTCGAAGCGGCGGGTGCGCTCGGCCTCGGTGATGCGGCTCAGCTCGGCGGCCCGGGCGGGCTCCGGCAGGTCGGTCAGGTCGGCTTCCAGCCAGGGCAGTTCGGCGTGCTGGGCGATGACCTGGACGGGCTCTCCGGTGGCCCGGGCGCGGAAGGCGGCGCGCAGGTTCGGGTGCCGGTCGAGCAGGGCCTGCCCGGCGGCGCGCAGGGCGTCGGCGTCGAGGTCGCCCTCGATGTCGGCGACGATCTGCAGGGTGTAGACGTCGACCGCGTCCGCGCCGCCCCCGGCGGCGGTGTCGTAGTCGGCGTGGAAGAGCATGCCCTGCTGGAGCGGGGTGAGCGGCAGGACGTCGGCGAGGGCGGTGCCGGCCTCGGCGAGTTCGGCCTCGTACTCCTCGATCTCGTCCTGGGCCAGGGCGACCAGCGGCAGGTCGGAGGGGGTGCGGCCGCCCGCACCGGGGGCGGTGGCGTGCCGGGCGAGCAGTTCGAGGGCGCGGAACCAGGTGGCCGCGACGTCCTGGGCGTCCTCCTCGGCGACGGTCCGGCCGGCCCAGGACCAGTTGGCGATCAGGTGCGGGCCGTCGTGCCGGTCCTCGGTGGCCGGGGTGACGTCGAGCAGGTGCGGCAGCGGCATGGCGGGGTGGGCGCCGGTGCCGACCACACCGTCGCCGCCGGCCGGCTCCCAGAGGCGGGCCTCGCGGGCGTCGAAGCGGCCCATGTAGTTGAAGCCGATCTGCGGCTTGTGGTGGCCGGCCAGGGCGCGGGCGGCGTGCGGGTTGAGGTAGCGCAGCAGGCCGTAGCCGACGCCGCGGTCGGGCAGCGCGCGCAGCTGCTCCTTGATCCGCTTGAGGGCGGCGGCGAGGGCGGGGCCGCCGGCCCAGAGCTCGTCCCAGTCGAGCGTGCCGGGGTCGAGGCGCATCGGGAAGGCGCTGGTGAACCAGCCGACGGTGCGGGACAGGTCGAGGTCGTCGCCGAGCTGCTCGCGGCCGTGGCCCTCCAGCTCGATCAGGGTCTGGGCGTAGTCGGCGCGGCCGTGCCGGCGGCGCCAGTCGGCGACGGCGAGGGCGAGGCCGGTCAGCAGGACGTCGTTGACCTCGGCGTGGAAGGCCGCCGGGACGTCGGTGAGCAGCGGGCCGGTGACCTCGGGGCCGAGCTCCAGTCGCAGGGTGCGCTGGGTGCCGTAGACGTCCGTCTCGGGGTCGAGCCGGTGGGTGCCGACCAGCGGGTCGGGGCCGGTCAGGATCGACTGCCAGAGGGCGAGTTCGGGGCCGCGGACCTGGGTTCGGGCCTGCGCGGCGAGCAGCTGGGACCAGGCGCGGTAGGAGGTGCCGACCGGGTCGAGGGCGGGGGTGCGGCCGGCCGCCAGCGCCTCGCAGGCGGCGGCGAGGTCGGGCAGCAGGATCCGCCAGGACACGCCGTCGATGACCAGGTGGTGGGCGGAGAGCACCAGCAGGGCGGTGTCGGCGCCGGGGGCCGCGCCGATCAGCACGGCCTGGATCATCACGGCGGCGGCGGGGTCGAGCCGGGCACGGGCGGCGGCGGCCTGCCGCTCGGCGAAGCCGAGGGCGTCCTGGTCGTCGGCGCCGCTGCCGGCGCCGTTCTCGGCGGTGGCGACCAGGCGGACGCCGGCGAGCGCGCCGGGGGCCAGTGCCTCCAGGTGCCACAGGCCGGGGGCGGGTTCGGTGGCCCGGGTGCGCAGCGCGTCGTGGTGGTCGACCAGGGTGTGCAGGGCCGCGTCGAGCAGTTCGGCGTCCAGGGCGGCGGGGACCCGGACGACCACGTGCTGGCTGTACTTGACGACCGGGCCGGTGAGGCTGGTGGTGTCGTCGTGCAACTGGCCCATGATCGGGGTGAGTTCGTACGGGCCGGTGCCGCCGGCGTCCTCGGCGGGCGCGGTCGCCGCCGTGGGGTCGGCGCCGCCCGCGACCCGGGCGAGGGCGGCGGCGGTCTTGTGGGTGAAGATGTCGCGGGTGGTGAGGGTGAGTCCGGCCTTGTGGGCGCGGCTGACGACCTGGATGGAGCGGATGCTGTCGCCGCCGAGGGCGAAGAAGTCCTCGTCGATGCCGACCCGGCCGGTGCCGAGGACCTCGGCGAGGATGTCGCAGAGGACCCGCTCGCGCTCGGTGCGGGGGCCGCGGAGGGTGTCCTGCTCGGCGAGGGCGGGCTTGGGCAGGGCCTTGCGGTCGAGCTTGCCGTTGGGGGTGAGCGGCATGGCGTCGAGGACGAGCCAGGACGCCGGGATCATGTAGCCGGGCAGCAGTTGGGAGAGTTCGGCCCGGACCTGCGCGGGGTCGACGCCGGGGCCGGTGAGGTAGCCGATGAGGCGGGGGTTGCCGGAGGCGTCGGGGAGGACGGCGACGGCGGTGTCGGCGACGGTGTCGAGGGAGCGGATGACGGCTTCGATCTCGCCGGTTTCGACGCGGCGGCCGCGGATCTTGACCTGGTGGTCGCGGCGTTCGATGAACTCGAGTTGGCCGTCGGGTCGTTGGATGACGCGGTCGCCGGTGCGGTACATCCGGGTGCCGGGTCCGGCGTAGGGGTCGGCCATGAAGGTGCCGGCGGTGCGGGCGGGGTCGTGGAGGTAGCCGCGGCCGACTCCGGCGCCGCCGATGTAGAGCTCTCCGGGGACGCCGACGGGGACGGGCTGGAGTTCGTCGCTGAGGACGTAGAGGCGGGTGTTGCGCACCGCGGTGCCGATGGGGACGCGGGCGGTGAGGGTGTCGCCGGTGCGGATGACGGCGTGGGTGACGTCGTCGGAGCACTCGGTCGGGCCGTAGGCGTTCATCATCGGGATGTGCGGGTGGCGGGCGTGCCACCGTCGGCACAGGTCTGCCGGAAGGGCCTCGCCGGTGACCATCAGCCAGCGCAGGCCCGGGAGTTCGGGGGCGTCGCCCTCGGTGTCCCAGGCGTCCAGGGCGGCACGCAGCAGCGAGGGCACGACCTCCAGCACGGCGATCTTCTCGTCCCGGGCCATCCCGAACAGGGCGGCCGGGTCGGCGGCCATGTCGGTGCCGGAGACCCGGACGGTGCCGCCGACGATGAGCGGGGCGAGCATCTGCCAGACGGAGACGTCGAAGGTGAGCGGCGCGTTCTGGACGACGCCTTCCCCGGCGGCCAGGTCGAGGTCGCCGACCTTGGCCCAGAGGTGGTTCATCATGCCGGAGCGCTGGACCATCGCGCCCTTGGGCTTGCCGGTGGAGCCGGAGGTGAACATCACGTACGCCAGGTCCAATTCACCTCCGACAGAGGTGAGTTCGGCGCCGCTGCTGGAGTCGGACGGGTCGGTCAGCGGCAGGGCGGTGGCCGCCCCGGCGGTGAGCTCGGCGGC
Organism: Kitasatospora sp. NPDC088160; assembly: GCF_044741445.1. Taxonomy (NCBI): domain Bacteria; kingdom Bacillati; phylum Actinomycetota; class Actinomycetes; order Kitasatosporales; family Streptomycetaceae; genus Kitasatospora; species Kitasatospora sp. NPDC088160. Next base: position 146,029 of record NZ_JBIUSS010000009.1, read on the forward strand.
CTGCGCCTCGTACCCGGCGCCGACCAGCAGGTGGCGGGCGCCGCCGTCCTCCAGCAGCCCGGTGTTGCGGGCGGCCGGGGCGGCCGGGTCGAGCGGCAGGTAGGCACCGCCGGCGGCCTGGACGGCCAGCACGCCGGTGACGAAGGGGACGCCGGGCTCGGCGAACATCGCGACCACCGAACCGGTGCCGACCCCGGCGGCGGTCAGCCGGGCGGCCAGGCCCGCCGCGCGGGCGACCAGTTCGCGGTAGTCGATCCGCTCGGCGCCGTCGGCCACGGCCACCGCGTCGGGCGTACCGGCCGCGACGGCGCGGACCCGCTCGACCAGGCCCTGGTCGGCGGCGGTGGCCGGATCCCAGGCGCCGAGCAGCCCGAGCGGTTCGCCGGTCGCGCCCAGGCCCACCTGGCCGAGCGGACGGTCCGCGGGCATGGTGGCGAGGGCGCCGAGGAAGGTCTCGAACCGGGCGAGGTGGGTGGCGAGTTCGGCCGGCTCGTACAGCTCGGGGTTGCCGTCGAGGTGGATCTCGACGGTGCCGTCGTCCGCGTTCAGGACCGTCATGATCAGGTCCTTGACGATGCCGGTGGACAGGTTGACCACGACCCCGCGGCAGTCGCCGAAGGCCAGCTCGGGGTCCTGGTTGAGCACGTTGATGAACGGGCCGAAGGCGCGCTGGTCGTCGATCCGCAGGCCGATGTCGCGGCGGACCCTGTCCCCGCGGTAGCGCTGGTGCTTCAGCGTGCCGGCGACCTCGACCCAGGCCGCGCGCAGCAGTTCGGTGCGGGTCATCTCCGGGCGCACCCGGACGGCCAGCGGCAGGTAGTTGGCGAGCATGCCGGGGATCTCGCGGCTGACCGCGCCGACCCGGCCGGTGACCGGCAGGGTGAGCAGCGGCGCCGGGACCCCGGTGACGCGCTGGGTGTAGGCGGCCATCGCGGCGACCATCAGGACCGGCATGGTGACCTTGCCGTCCTGGGCGAGGGCGTGCAGCGCGGCCGTGGTCGCGGGGGAGAGCCGGGCGGTCTCGCGCAGCGCGACCCGGCCGGGGGCCGGCTCCTGCTCGGAGAGCGAGACCAGCTCGGGCACCGCGCCGTGCCGGTCGGAGGTGAGGCGGTCCGTCCAGTAGGCGCGGTCCTTCTCGACCATCGACGAGTCGAGGTACTTGCGCTCGGCGTCCAGCAGCCGGTGGAAGGCCGGCATGGCGTCGGCGTCCAGCTCGGCCGGGCCCTCGCCGGCGGCCAGCCGGGTGTAGGCGCTGGACAGCTTGGGGTAGAGCAGCGAGCGGCTGAAGCCGTCCGCGAGGATGTGGTGCATGCACAGGTAGAGCAGGTGGTGCTCCGGGGCCAGCCTGATCAGCGCGCCGCGGAACAGCGGGAAGTCGGTGACCTTCATCGGGTCGGCGTGGTCGGCCCGCATCCACCGCTCGGCGGCCTCCGACGGCTCCGTCTCGCCGCTGAAGTCCAGCGTCTTGAGCGGGAGCTGGGCGAGCGGGCGGATGATCTGGCCGGGGGCGCCGTCCTCCTCGACGAACTGCACCCGCAGTCCCTCGGCCTCGTGGCCGAGGCGTTGCAGCGCCCGTCCGAGCAGCTCGGCGTCGAGCGGTCCGCGCAGATCGATGTAGTCCGCCATGTTGTAGGCCAGCGGCCCGGCGGCGAACTGCTCGTCGAACCAGATCTCGGCCTGTGCCGCGGTGAGCGGAAGGACAGCGTTCCGGTTTGTCGTCACTGCTTTGCTCTCCGTCATTCTCAGCCTCAGCCCCGCCTTGAAAACTCTCGACCCTCTGACCCCGCAGGCCCCGGCTCCGCAGGCCCCGACCCCGCCGGTCCGGTCAGCCGGACACCGTCTGGAGCCCGGCGGCGACGCCCGCCCCGAGGCCCCGGTGCTCGACCCCGGGCAGCAGGCCCTCCGGGCCGACCGAACCGCGCACCCACTCGTCGTGGTAGATGGTGTCCATGTAGCGCTCGCCCAGGTCCGGCGAGATGGTCACGGCGGTCACCCGCTCGCGCACGCCGCCCGCGCCGTCGCCGTAGTGCTCGTTCAGCCAGCGCAGCGCGCCGCTGACGGCCGTCCCGGTGGAGCCGCCGAACAGGAAGCCGCCGCGCATCAGTTCGCGGCAGGTCCGGACGGTGTCGGTCTCCTCGACGTGGACCGCCCGCTCCACCAGCGACTCGTCCAGCAGCGCGGGCCGCACGCTGGTGCCCAGGCCCGGGATGTGCCGGGTGGCCGGCGGGGCGCCGAAGGTGACCGAGCCGACGCTGTCGACCGGGACGACCCGCACCGAGGGCCGCCGCTCGCGGAAGTACCGGGCGCAGCCCATCAGCGTCCCGGTCGTGCCCGCGCCGATGAACAGCACGTTCAGGTCCGGGAACTGGCGGGCGATGGCCGGCGCGGTGGTCCGGTAGTGCGCCATCCAGTTGCCCGGGCTCAGGTACTGGTTGAGCCAGACCCGCTTCTCGTCGGCGGCGAGCAGCGCCTTGACGTGGCGGATCCGCGCACCGAGGAAGCCCTCGGTCTCGTGCGGCTCGGTGATCAGGTGCACCTCGGCGCCGTACGACTCCATGGTGCGGCGGGTGACCTCGTTGCAACGAGAGTCGGTGACGCAGATGAACTTGTAGCCGCGGCTGGCGGCGAGCACGCTCAGGGCGACGCCCATGTTCCCGGACGAGGATTCCACCAGGGTCGAGCCGGGGCCGAGGACGCCCGCCGCCTCGGCCTGCGCGACCATTTCCCGGGCCGCTTTCAGCTTGATGGACCCGGCGAAGTTGAACCCTTCGACTTTCAGGAAGAGACGGTGCCCGAAGAACGGCTGCAGATTCACGAAGAGGTCGCTGACCTCGAATTCGTGCGACGCGGAAATGACCGGCACTGGAGACTCCTGGCCTTCGGTAACGAATTAGCCTCGGCGGCAAGCCTCCCGCCGGGCGCTGACGAGGGGCTGACGGACTGCTGACGGGGTCGGCGACCAGGGTTTCGGACCCGCCCGGAGGCGCGCGTCAGCCGTCCGTCAGTTGCCGGTCAGTTGCTCGTCAGCGCCATCGGAAAGCGTTTGTTATTCCGCACTTGCAGGCCTTCCACGAGGAGCCCGGTTTGAATCGGCCGTCCGCCATCAGTGAAGTCCTTCCGCTCTCGCCGCTGCAACAGGGACTGCTCTTTCTCTCGGAGTACGACCGTGAGGGGACGGACGTCTACACCATTCAGCTGGTCCTCGACCTGGACGAGCTGACCGACGCCGATGCCGCCGCGCTGCGCACCGCGGCGGGCCTGCTCCTGGAACGGCACCCCAACCTGAAGGCCTGCTTCCGGCACCGCAGGAACGGCGAGGCGATCCAGGTGATCCCCACGTCGGTCGAACTGCCGTGGCGCGAGGTCGCGGTGGCGGTCGGCGCGGCCGGGCCGGAGGCGGAGTTCGACCGGCTCGCCGAGGAGGACCGGCTGCGCCGCTTCGACCTCGCCCGCCCGCCGCTCCAGCGGCTCACCCTGGCCCGCGCCGAGGGCGGGCGCTGCCGGCTGGTCTGGACCGTCCACCACATCCTGGTGGACGGCTGGTCGATGGTCTCGCTGATCGGCGAACTCGCCGCGCTCGCCGAGGAGCTGAAGGCCGGCGGCGCCCCCGCCAGGCAGCCGCAGGCCGGCGCGGCCCGCTACCAGGCGCACCTGGCCTGGCTGGGCGCGCAGGACAAGGAGGCCGCCCGGCAGGCCTGGACCGCCGCCCTGGCCGGGGTCGTCGACCCGACCCGGCTGGTGCCGGCCGGCCGCGACCGGGCCGCCGGCGCGGCCGCGCTGCCGCAGGCCGTCCCGCTGGAGCTGACCCCCGAGGTCTCCGCCGCGCTGACCGGCTTCGCCCGCTCGCGCGGCCTGACCGTCAACGCGGTGGTGCAGGGCTGCTGGGCGCTGCTGCTGTCCCGGCTGACCGGCCAGGACACCGTGCTGTTCGGCGCGGTCACCTCCGGCCGGCCGGCCGAGGTCCCGGACGTCGAGCGGATGGTGGGCCTGTTCGCCAACACGCTCCCGGTCCGGGTGGACGTCGACCCGGCCCGCACCCCGGCCGAGCTCTTCGCCGACGTGCAGCGGTCGCAGACCGCGCTGCTGGCGCACGAGCACCTGACCCTGGCGGAGGTCCAGCAGCTCACCGCCGTGCGCGGCGAACTCTTCGACACCGCCCTGATGTTCCAGAACTACCCGATGGGCGGCCTGCCGCTGGTCACCGGCACCGGCCCCCGGGTGACCGGCGCCGACGTCCGCTCCGCCACCCACTTCCCGGTCACCCTCACGGTCTTCCCCGGCACCCCGTTCGGCCTGGCCGTCAACCACGTGCCCGCGCTGGTCACCCGGGCCGAGGCCGAACTGGTCGGGCGGCGCTTCGCCCGGCTGCTGGCCGCCGCCGTCGCCCGGCCCGACGAGCCGTGCGGCCGGCTGGACGTCCTGGACGAGGCCGAGCGCGCCGAGATCACCGAGGCCCGCAACGCCACCGGGGCGCCGCTGCCCGGCGACTGGCTGGCCCCGCTGCTGGCCGCCCGGGCCGCCCGCACCCCGGACGCGCCCGCCGTGCGCTGCGGCGAGGAGCGCCTGACCTACCGCGAACTGCACGCCCGCGCCGACGCGCTGGCGCACGCCCTGCACGCCGCCGGGGCCGGCCCGGAGCAGGTGGTGGCGATCGCGCTGGACCGCTCCTGCGACCTGGTGGTGGCCGCCCTGGCCGTCCTCAAGTCCGGCGCGGCCTACCTGCCGCTGGACCCGGACTACCCGGCCGACCGGCTGCGCTACATGCTCGCCGACGCCGCCCCGGTGGTCACCCTCACCCACCGCCGGGTGCGCGAACTCCTCGCCGCCGAAGCCGCCGTAGCCGCCGAAGGCGAGATGAGCACCGGCGAGCTGTGGGTGCTGGACGGCCCGGACGCCGCGACCGGTGCGCCCGGGCAGCGCGTACCGGGCACGGCCCCGCGCGCCGACCACCCCGCGTACGTGATCTACACCTCGGGCTCCACCGGCCGCCCCAAGGGCGTCGTGGTGCCGCACCGGGCGCTGGTCAACCTGGTCGAGGACATGGTCGCCCGCTTCGAGGTGACCACCGAGGACCGCTTCCTCGCCGTCACCACCTTCGGCTTCGACATCGCCAACCTGGAGCTGTTCGTCCCGCTCGCCGCCGGCGCCGAACTGCTGGTCGCCGACCGCGAGACGGTCCGCGACCCGGCCGCCCTGGCGGACGCCGTCACCGGCCTGGACGCCACCCTGCTGCAGGCCACCCCCAGCCTCTGGCAGTCGCTCGCCGCCGACCACGCCCCCCGGCTGGCCGGCCTGCGCGCCCTGGTCGGCGGCGAGGCGCTGCCCGAGCCGCTGGCCCGCACCCTCACCGCGCACTGCGCGTCCGTGACCAACGTGTACGGCCCGACCGAGACCACCATCTGGTCCACCGCCGCGCCGCTGACCGCCGCCGAGGCCGGGCCGCCGCCGATCGGCGGCCCGATCGCCAACACCCGGGTGTACGTCCTGGACGGCGCGCTGCGCCCCGTCCCCGACGGCACCTTCGGCGACCTCTACCTCGCCGGCACCGGCCTGGCCCGCGGCTACCTGGGCCGCCCCGGCCTGAGCGCCGAGCGCTTCGTCGCCGACCCGTACGGCCCGAGCGGCGAGCGGATGTACCGCACCGGCGACATCGTCCGCTGGGACGCCGCCGGCACCGCCCTGGAGTACGCGGGGCGCAGCGACCACCAGGTGAAGATCCGTGGCTACCGCATCGAGCTCGGCGAGATCGAGTCCGTGCTCGCGGCGCAGCCCGGAGTGACGCGGGCCGTCGTCACGGCCCGCACCGACCGGGCGGGGGACGCCCGCCTGGTCGCCTATGTCGTACCGGCAGGGATCGACCGCGACCGCTTGCGGGAGCGGGCGTCATCGGTGCTGCCCACGCACATGATCCCTGCCGTGTACGTTCCCCTGGACGACCTGCCGCTGACCCCCAACGGCAAGGTCGACCGCAAGGCCCTGCCCGCCCCGCCGGACGAGCGGGCGGGCACCGGACGCGAGCCCGCGGGGGAGCGCGAGGAACTGCTCTGCGCGGTCTTCGCGGAGGCCCTCGGGCTCGACCGGGTCGGCGCCGACGACGACTTCTTCGAACTCGGCGGCCACTCGCTGTCCGCGACCAGGGTCGCCAACCGGCTGCGTGCCGCGCTCGGCGTGGACGTCCCGGTGCGGACCCTGTTCGACGCCCGGACGGCCGAGGCGCTGGCCCGCGCCCTCGACCCGGACGCGGCGGCGGTCGCCGAGGCGGCGGAGCCGGCCCCCCGGCGCCCCGCGCTGCGCGCCGTCCCGAACCGGCCGTCCTCGGTGCCGCTCTCGCACGCCCAGGAGCGGCTCTGGTTCCTGGACAAGATGGACGGGCCCACCGGCAGCTACAACATCCCGCTGGCGGTCCGCCTCACCGGCCCGCTGGACGCCGCCGCGCTGGCCGCCGCCGTCCGGGACGTGGTGGCCCGGCACGAGAGCCTGCGCACCGTCTTCGCCGAGGCCGACGGGCTGCCGTCGCAACTGGTGCTCTCCGCCGAGGAGGCGGAGCGGGCCGGCGCCCCGCTGGTCGTCGTGGACCTCTCCGGGGCGGCGCCGGGCGCGCTGGAGGCGGCGCTGGCCGCCGAGGCCGTCCACCCCTTCGAGCTGTCCGCCCAGGTGCCGCTGCGGGCCCGGCTGTTCACCCTCGGCCGGGACAGCCACGCGCTGGCCCTGACGGTGCACCACATCGCCGCCGACGGCTGGTCGCTCGGCCCGCTCGCCCGCGACCTCTCCGACGCCTACCGGGCCCGGCTGGACGGCGCCGGGCCGCGCTGGGCGCCGCTGCCGGTGCAGTACGCCGACCACGCGCTCTGGCAGCGCGAACTGCTCGGCTCCAAGGACGACCCGGACAGCCTGGCCAGCGCCGAACTCGCGCACTGGCGCGAGGCGCTGGCGGGCATCCCGGAGGAGCTGGACCTGCCCACCGACTTCCCCCGCCCGGCCCGCGCCGGGCACCGCGGCGCCGAGGTCGAGTGCACGGTGCCCGCCGAGACCCACGCCCGGCTCGCCGAACTCGCCCGGCGCGGCGGCGCGAGCCTGTTCATGGCCGTCCAGGCGGGCCTGGCCGCACTGCTCACCCGGCTGGGCGCGGGCACCGACATCCCGCTCGGCAGCCCGGTGGCCGGGCGCACCGACGACGCGGTCCGCGACCTGGTCGGCTTCTTCGTCAACACCGTGGTGCTGCGCACCGACACCTCGGGCGACCCGGCGTTCACCGCCCTGCTCGGGCGGGTCCGGGAGACCGACCTGACCGCCTACGGGCACGCCGAACTGCCCTTCGAGCACCTGGTGGAGGAGCTCAACCCGGTCCGCTCGATGGGCCGGCAGCCGCTCTTCCAGGTGATCCTGGCCTTCGAGAACAGTTCCGACCCGCTGCCCGAGATGCCCGGCCTGAGCGCCGAGGTGCTGCCGATCGGCAGCACGACGGCCAAGTTCGACCTGTCCTTCCAGGTGCTGGAGCGGACCGGTCCGGACGGCGCCCCGGCCGGTCTGGACATCCGCCTGGAGTACCGCGAGGACCTGTTCACCGGGGCGACGGCGGCCCGCCTCGCCCGGGCCCTGGCCACCCTGCTCGACTCCGCAGCCCGCACCCCCGACGCGCCGCTCAGCGCCCTCGACCTGCTCCCCGCCGAGGAGCGCCGCGTCCTGCTGGAGGAGTGGGCCGGCCCGACCGCCCCGTTCACCCCGGTCACCCTGACCGCCCTGTTCGAGGGCCTGGCGGCCGCCGACCCGGACCACCCCGCGCTGATCGGCCCGGACGGCGTGCCGGCCGGCCCGGCGACGATGCGGCTGTCCTACGCGGCGCTCAACGAGCGGGCCAACCGGCTCGCCCACCTGCTGCTGGAGCGCGGGGTCGGGCCGGGCGACGTGGTCGCGCTGGCGATGCCGCGCTCCGCGCCGCTGGTGGTCGCGCTGCTGGCGGTGCTCAAGACCGGCGCCGCCTACCTGCCGGTCGACCCGCAGTACCCGGCCGAGCGGATCGCCTACATGCTCGACGACGCGGCGCCCGCCCAGGTGCTGACCGTCGAGGCGGTCGCCGACCGGATCCCGGGGCTGCCCGAGGGTGTCGTCCCGCTGGTCCTGGACTCCCTGCGCACCCGGTCTGACCTGACCGGCTGGCCCGACCGCAACCCCGTCGACGCCGACCGCACCCGGCCGCTCCTCCCGCAGGACGTCGCCTACGTGATCTACACCTCGGGCTCCACCGGCCGCCCCAAGGGCGTCGCGGTGCCGCACCTGGGGGCGGCCAACCTGGCCGCCAACCACCAGGCGCGGATGGGCGCGGGGCCGGACACCCGGGTGCTCCAGTTCGCCTCGTTCAGCTTCGACGCCACCGTCTGGGAGCTCGGCGTCTCGCTGTACTCGGGCGGCACCCTGGTGGTCGCCACCGACGAGAGCCGGGTCTCCGGCGAGGTGCTGGGCGCGCTGCTCGCCGAGCACCAGGTCAACCACGTGGTGCTGCCGCCCACCGTGGTGGCCGGCCTGCCCGAGGACGTGGTGCTGCCCGAGGGCCTGCACCTGCTGGTCGGCGGCGAGGCCTGCCCGGCCGCGCTGGTCGACCGGTTCGCCCCGCTGACCGAGTTCCGCAACGCCTACGGCCCGACCGAGGCCTCGGTCTGCGCCACCTGGAGCGACCCGCTGCGCGCCGGCGGCGGCCGCCCGCCGATCGGCCGCCCGCTGGACAACCACCGGCTGTACGTCCTGGACGACGCCCTCGCGCCCGCGCCGGTCGGCGTCACCGGCGAGCTGTACATCGCCGGCACCGGCCTGGCGCACGGCTACCTGCGCCGCCCGGTCACCACCGCCGAGCGCTTCGTCGCCGACCCGTACGGCCCGGCCGGCACCCGGATGTACCGCACCGGCGACCTGGCCCGCTGGCGGGCCGACGGCACGCTCGACTACGTCGGCCGGGTGGACCACCAGGTGAAGCTGCGCGGCTTCCGGATCGAGCTCGGCGAGATCGAGGCCGCGCTGGTGCGCCACCCGGTGGTCGTGCAGGCCGCGGTGCAGGTCGCGCCCTCGCCCACCGGCGTGCCCCAGCTGACCGGGTACGTGGTGCCGCTGCCCGGCGTCGCCGCCGTCGACGTGCCGGTGCTGCGCGCGTTCGTCGCCGAGTCGCTGCCCGCGCACATGGTGCCCGCGGCGCTGGTGACGCTGTCCGCGCTGCCGCTGACCGCGAACGGCAAGCTCGACACCCGCGCCCTGCCGGCGCCCGGTGCCGCGCCCGCCGCCGCGCAGACCCCGGTGCGGCGCCCGGGCACGCCGGCCGAGGAGGTCATCGCCGGGGTCTTCGGCGAGATCCTCGGCCTCGACCAGGTCGGCGCCGACGGGGACTTCTTCGACCTCGGCGGCGACAGCCTGCGCTCGGTGCAGATCGTCAGCCGGGCCGCGAAGGCCGGGCTCACGCTCTCGCTGGCCGACGTCTTCACCCACAAGACGGTGGCGGCCCTCGCCGCCGCCGCCCGGCCCGCCACCTCGCAGCGGCTCCCCGCGACGGTGCTGGAGCCGGTGCTGCCGATCCGGCCGGGCGGCACCGCCGAGCCGCTGTTCTGCGTGCACGGCGGGGTCGGCTTCGGCCTGCCGTACGCGGAGCTGGCCCCGCACCTCGACCCGGCCCGGCCGGTGTACGCGCTGCAGTCCGACGGCGTCGCCGCGCCCGAGGGGGAGTGGGAACGGCCGCAGGGCGTACGGGAGCTGGCGGCCACGTACCTGGCGAGGATCCGCCGGGTGCAGCCGCACGGCCCGTACCACCTGCTGGGCTGGTCCTTCGGCGGGTTGGTCGCGCACGAGATGGCGGTGCAGCTCCAGGCGGCGGGCGAGCGGGTGGCCTTCCTGGCGGCGTTGGACGTCTTCCCGGTGCTGCCGGGCGACCACAACCCGACCGACGAGGAGATCCGCGGGGCCTTCCTCGCCCACCACGCCACCGGGGCGGGCATCGACGACGGGGAGCTGCGCCGGCTGATGGCGGTGATGCGCCACCACACGGACATCGCCCGGGAGTTCACCCCCGGCCGGTTCGACGGCTCGCTGCTGCTGTTCGCCGCTGCCGACGAGGTGCAGGGCGCCCCCGCCGCCGAGCTCGCCGACCGCTGGCGCGCGCACCTGACCGGCGCGCTGACGGTGTACGACGTCGCCTGCGGCCACGAGGAGATGCTCGGCCGGGAGGCGGCCGGCCGGATCGGCGCGGTGGCCGACGCCGCGCTGCGCCGGTCCTGAACGACCGGACGGCCGGGCCCGGAATCCGGGCCCGGCCGTCACGGGGCCGCCGGCGGCGCCCCAGGAGGGGAGCCGCCGGCGTGCCGGGGCGAACTGCCCTCGCCCCGACGGGACTTACAGCGAGGGGTCCTGCATCAGGATCGCCTGATAGAGGTGGTGGAGACGACGACTCGGTTTGAGCCCCAACTCGTCGTCGAGCCACTTCCGGGTGCGGTGGAAGATGTCGACGGCCTCCGACTGCCGGCCGCACCGGTAGAGGGCGATCATCAACTGCTCGCTGAACCGCTCGCGTTCCGGGTACTGGGCGAGCAACTGCTTCAGCTCGGCCACCACCGCCCCCGCCTCGCCCGCTTGCAGCTGCGCCGAGATGAGGTCCTCCCGCGCGGTCTTGCGCTGCTCGTCCAGACGCAGCGCGACGGCCCGGCACCAGGGCCCGTCGCTCGTGTCGAGCAGGGCCGGTCCGCGCCACATCGCGAGCGACTTGCGGAGCGTGTCCATCGCTTCGTACGGCCGGTCGCTGACCAGCCCCGCGCCTTTCTCCGCCGTCCGCAGGAATCGGTACGCGTCGACCGCGTCCTCCGAGACGTTGAGCATGTAACCGTTGTCAACCGTGCGGATGAGTTCCTGGTCCGGCCCCTCCAGACCAAGTTCCGCCAACGACTTGCGCATGCGTTTGACATTGGCCTGCAAGGCGTTGCGCGCGTTCTTGAGCGGCGCTTCCCCCCACAGCTCGTCGATCAGTTCGTCGAACGCGACCACCTGGCCGGCGTTGAGCGCCAGCATGGTGAGCATCACGCGATTCTTCTTCGCCCGTAGACCTACGGTGCGCTGACCGTCGCCGATCAATAGTGGGCCTAATATGGAGATGTACACCAAATTCCCCGTCCCTAGCGGTGAACTCCAGCCACAAGCCTTTCTCCTGTGACCTCGGCCCGGCCACCGCCAACAGTGGTCGACGTGTTTGGGGTGGCCTGACAAAGGGGAAAAGCCTGGGTATCATTCGCGCTGGTCAAGTATCGGACACGCCTGGGTCGTCCGGCCATGTACCTTCGTACATGAGTTGATGAACCTGCGCCACCAACCCCACCTGAAGCCGCGACTCCACTCCCAGTTTCGCGAGGATGTTGGCGACGTGCGCCTTCACCGTGCGCTCCGTGACGTGCAGTCGGGCGGCGATGCCGCGGTTGGAGTGTCCGGCACCGATCAGGTCGAAGACCTGCCGTTCCCGTCCGGACAGCGTCCCGACCCGGGTGAGTTCGTTGCGCCAGCGCGCCGAGGCGAGGCTGCCGTCACTGTGCATGGCCACCCCCCTGACCGCCCCCTGCTTCCCCGTGGTGCGTCCGGCGGCAGTTGCGCCCCCCCGTCACCGGGAAGGTCGTTCACGTGCCGACGAACGCGCATGCGATTCTACAACTCCCGTAACAAACCACCACGGGACAGTCGGCGTCAAACCCCTTGCCACGACTGGTTGTGGCCGGTGCCTGCACGAAACGCACACGAAAAGGGCCGGGGAAGGGGCTAAGCCCTTCCCCGGCCGTCGAGTTGGACGGGTCCCGTGTTACGGGAGGGTCGTGCGCGCCGCCGAGGCCGCCGCCGCCGCGGCCACGATGGCCGGCATCCGCGGGGTCCGGGTCGTGGTCTGGCGCGCGAGCCGCGAGGGCCAGAAGGTCTTCCAGCCGAGCAGGGTGACCACGGCCGGCAGGACGACGATCCGGATCACCGTCGCGTCGAGCAGCACCGCGCAGGCCATGCCCACCCCCATCTGCTTCATCTCGATGAAGTTCAGCGAGGCCAGCAGGGCGAACACGCAGACCATCACCACCGCGGCGCTGGTCACCACGCCCGCCGTGCGGGTGATGCCCTGCTCGACCGCCTCCTTCACGGAGAGCCCGCCGCGCGCCGCCTCCCGGATCCGGCTGACCACGAAGACGTGGTAGTCCATCGACAGGCCGAGCAGGATCACGAAGAGCATCAGCGGCAGCCAGGCCACCACCCGGCCGGTGGACTCGAAGTGCAGCAGGTCCTCCGCCCAGGTGTGCTGGAAGATCAGCGCGAGCAGGCCGAAGGAGGCCGCCGCGGACAGCAGGTTGAGCACCACGGTGATCAGCGCGAGCATCACCGAGCGGAACGCGACGGTCATCACCAGGAAGGTCAGGACCAGGGCCACCCCGAGCACCCAGGGCATCTTGTGCATGACGTTCGCCCGGTAGTCGACGTCGAACGCGACGTCGCTGCCGCCGACCGCGAACTCGGCGCCCGCGACCGTGCCGAGGGTCTGCGGGGCGAGGTCCTGGCGCAGCCGGGCCAGCGAGGCGCGGGCCTGCGGGGAGCCGCTGTCGAAGTGGGTGCCGATCGCGATGGTGGCGACCGTGCCGTCGGGGGAGGTGCGGACGGTCGGCGCCGGGTTGTGCACGAAGAGGGCGTCCTGCGAGGCGCGTTCGACCAGCGCCTCCACCGCGCCGCCCAGTTCCGCCGTCCGGTCGGCCGGGACCTTCACCGCGACGGTGTGGGTGTCGGCCTGGCTCGGGAAGGAGTCGGTCAGCCGCTCGTTGGCCTGCATCGCCGGGATCGACCGGGGCAGGTCGTCGATCCCGGTGGCCTTGAGCTTCAGGCCGAGGGCGGGCAGCGCGAGGACGAGCAGCGCGCCGACTGAGAGCACCAGCGCGATCACCGGGTGGCGCAGGGCGGGCTTGAGCATGGTCGACCACAGCCGCGGCTTGACCCCGCCCTTCTGGGTGAGCCGCCACACCAGCGGGACCCGCGGCGCGTCCAGGTAGCGGCCGAACCGGGACAGCATGGCCGGCAGCACGGTCAGCGAGGAGGTGATCGCGATGGCGACCACCAGCACCGCGCCGGTGGCCATCGACTCGAAGGCGATGTGCCCGGCGAGGTAGAGCGCCCCCATCGAGATCATGACGACCACGCCGGACACCAGCACCGAGTGCCCGGAGGTGGCGGCCGCGATCTCGATGGCGTCGATGTTGTTGGCGCCCAACGCCCGCTCCTCGCGCTGGCGTTTGAGGTAGAACAGCGAGTAGTCGACCCCGATGGCCATGCCCATCAGCACGATGACGTGCGTCACCGGCCCCGGGTCGGGCACCAGTTGGGAGGCCACCCCCCACAGGCCCAGCCCGGCGAGCACCGAGGACAGGCCGAGGACGACCGGGACGCTCGCGGCGACGATCGCGCCGAAGACGAAGACCATCACGAGCAGCGTCACCGGCAGGCTCAGCACGGTCGCCTTGCCGAGGTCCTTGCTCAGCATCTCGTTGAGCCCGGCCTTGATCGAGCCGGCGCCGACGAGTTCCATCCGCAGCTCGGTGTGCGACGCGTGGGTCCTCGCCACGGTGTCGATGAGCGGCTGCACCCGGTCGGCGGAGGTCTCCGGATCGCCGTCGAGGGTCACCGGGACGAGCAGGGCCGAGCCGTCCGGTGCGGGCACCGGGGCGTCGATCGAGCTGATGCCGGGGAGGGCCTTCAGGTCGCGGGTGGCGTCCGAGGCCGCGGACTGCGCCTGGACGGGGTCGAGCCGGCCGCCGCCCCACGGGGTGATGAGCACGTTCTCCACCGCGCGCTCCTGGAGGCCGCCGCTGCGGGCGATCGCGGCCGCCCGGCCGGACTGGCCGATGGCGAGGTCGGAGGTGGTGGCCTGCCGGGTGCCCGTGACGCCGCCGACCACGAGGGCCGCCACGACGAACGCCACCCAGAGCGCGATCGCCCACCAGGGGTGGACGGCGCTCCACCGAGCGGCCCTGGTGATCACGTTCCTGCCTTCCACGATCACGTTCCCCTCCTCAAAAGAAATGCCCGGATCAAGACACGGGCCTGACTTATGAGTCCGGCCGGTGCGGTGCGGCGTTCGCCTGCATCACTGAATCTAGTGACGCTTCGACGCATGATCACGGGTACAACTTCGACGATTGGAGGGGGAGTTTCTTCTACTTGACAGCCGACCCGAGAGGGCTGCCGCCGGATTCCCCGGGCGGAATTTGATACCACATCCGCCGGGACACGTTAAAGGGCCCGTCGCCGATCAGTGCGACGGACCCCGCGTATTCCTCGGGCAGCGGCAGGTCGGTGACTCTCCACGGCCCGGGCAACGGCCCGGAGCGTGCGTACACGGTGGCTTCCGGTCCGTCGTGGGCGACCGGGATCCCCATGCCCTGGGTGAGCCTGGCGCCCGAGGCCTTCACGCACGCCTCCTTCCTGGTCCACAGCCGGGTGAAGGCGTCGGGCCCGTCCCGGGCGACCAGCTCCCGTTCGTCCGGGGGGAAGAAGCGACCGGCCAGCCGGGCGGTGTCCAGCTCGGCACGGGCCAGCTCGACGTCCACGCCGACCGGCCGTGATGCCAGGGCGAGCAGGGCGATCTCGCCCGAGTGGGACAGGTTGAAGTGCAGGCCCGGCGCGTCCTCGACGGCCGGCTTCCCCCACGGGCCGCGGCTGAAGCGCAGCCCGGCCGGGTGGCGGCCGAGGCGCTCGCCGAGGACGATCCGGGTGGCGGCGTGCGCGAGCACGAAGCGGCGCCGCAGCCCGGGCAGCTGTCCGCTCCGGGCGCGGGCCCGCTCCTGCTCGTCGAGCAGTTCCTCCAGGTGCGGCGGGTACCCGTCCGGGGCGCCCCGGACGGCCTCGCCGCCCGGCTGGTCCGGGTGCTCGCCACCGGTCAGCGGAATCTGCCAGATCTCGACCGTGTCCCGACCGACCGGTTGTTCTGTCCCGTTCAGAACCGGCCCACCTTTCCGGTGTGCAGCCCCTGGAACAGATTCAGCTTCTGGATGTTCCGTGTCCCCTCCATGAACTCCACGCCCCGTGCGTCCCGGGCGAGTTTGTCGAGGAGCGGGTGGTCCAGCCGGGCGCCGGGCCCGAAGAAACCCGGCGCGCGCATCGTGACGTCCTCGGCGAGTTCGCAGGCGCGGGCCTTCGCGGCCGAGGAGAGGTGCCCGGCGGCCGGCCTGCGGTCCACCGCGAGGGCCGCCCGGTAGGTCAACTGGCGGGCCGCGTCGATGCGCTGGCCGAGCGACTCGAACAGCTCGCGCTCCGCGCCGCGCAGTTCCCGGCGGTTCTCGGCGACGTAGTCGTGGGCGGCCCGGGCGATACCGAGGGCGATCGCGGCCACGCTCGGGCGGAGTTGGTTGAAGACCGAGACGATGCTCCACATCCCCCGCCGGGTCGGCGGCAGGTGGGCGCCGAGCACCCGTTCGGCGGGCACGTGCACCCCGTCGAGGGTGATCCGGGTCAGCTGGACGCCGCGCAGGCCGAGGGTGGGCAGCGGCTCCGCCCGGAAGCCGGGGTCGGCGGTGTCCACCAGGACGGCCAGCACGCCGAGCCGCTCGGTGCCCGCGACCCGCGCGAACACGGCGCCCAGGTCGGCCCGGGCGGCGTTGCCGACGTAGCGCTTCTCGCCGTCCAGGACGTACGAGCCGTCGCCCACCGGGGTCAGCGTG
The DNA here is from genome assembly GCF_044741445.1 of Kitasatospora sp. NPDC088160. Taxonomy (NCBI): domain Bacteria; kingdom Bacillati; phylum Actinomycetota; class Actinomycetes; order Kitasatosporales; family Streptomycetaceae; genus Kitasatospora; species Kitasatospora sp. NPDC088160. Next base: position 161,724 of record NZ_JBIUSS010000009.1, read on the forward strand.
GTGGTCATCTCGCCGATGGCCGAGCCGCGGTCGGGCTCGGTGAGGCCGAAGCAGGTCCAGCGGGGGCGTTCGGCGAGCCGGCCGTACACCCAGTCCTTCTGCGCCTGGCTGCCGAGCACGCTCAGCAGCACCCCGCACATCGAGGCGCCGGGCGCGCCCAGCATCATTCCGGCGTCGCCGCGCGCCAGTTCCTCGCTCACCAGGACCCGCTCCAGGGTGGCCAGGCCGTGCGCGGGGCCGGCACCGGCCTCGGCGGACGCCCGGTCCCACTCCGGCGGCACCTGGTGGCCGGCCAGGAAGCGCACGGCGGGCAGGTCCAGGAAGCGGTGGACGGCGTCCGGGTCCCGGTCGAGGTCGAGCGCGCCCGCCCGCAGGTCTTCGGCCCACCGCCGCACGTACCGGTGCGTGGTTTCCAGCGGGCCGGGCAGGCTGATCACACGTTCCCCTTCCGGGAGTCGACGTTCTGTGCCGTGTCCCCGGCCGGCCCCGGCCAGCCGCAGTACACGTCGGCGAGGAGCTCGGAGGCGTACGCCGCCCGGCCCGGCCCCTCGGCGGTGAAACCGTACGCCCCGAGCAGCCGCAGCAGCGCGCGGTCGGCCTGGGTGATCTGGGCCTGGAGGCGGGCGAGGGCCGGGCCGTCCAGGGGGTGGGCGGGGGCCGACGGGGAGTCGTCCGGCCCCTCGGCGAGGTCGTCGAGGACGCCCTCGATCTCCAGGTGGTCGATCAGCACGTCGGCGAGCGCGCCCTTGACCAGCTGTTGCAGCAGCAGCGAGGAACCCTCGACCTGGCGGCCCGCGAGGTAGGCCAGGCAGGCCTCCCGCAGCCGCTCGGACGCGCCGAGCCGCAGCCAGGCGAGGCCGGTGCCCCAGTCGTGGGCGTCGGGGCCGGCGGGGGCCCGATCGCCGCCGGCGGGGCCCAGGACGGCCAGGCCGGGCACCGGATCCCGGCCCCCGTCCCCGTCCTCGTCGTCGCCGAACTCGGCGTACTCGCCGAGGAGTTCGCGCGGGACCACGGCGTGCCCGCGCGGGCCGCGCGGTGCCACCCCGGGGGACAGCGCGCGGGAGAGCAGGGTCAGTGCGGGGACGAGGCCGTCGTTGCGCGCGCTCGTCCGGGCCTCCTGCCAGTGCTCGCGCACCTCGGCCGGAACCGTCATCGGACCCCCAACTCCCCCGTGTCGAGTGTGCAGTAGGCCAGGAATCCGCGTTCCCGGTCGTAGTCGGCCACCACCACCGGGCGGTCCCGGTCGGCGGCGGCGAGCAGGGCGGCCCAGCCGCCGGTGGCGGGCTGTCCGGCCGCCACCTTGGTCCACGGACCGCCGTGTGTCGGAAGTTCAGCACAGCCGTCGGACAGGCCGGAGCCGGTGACCAGCGCGGCCGAGGTGTCCCAGCCGGCGAACAGCCCCGGCTCCGGGAGGCCCTGGGCCGCGCCGCCCAGCGGCGCGTCGCCGCCGTCCCAGTGGATCAGCAGCGCGACCGCGGCGTCCGCGTGGACGGCGCTCTGCCCCGTCGCGGGCAGCGGGAACGGCTGGGTGCCCTGGTCCACGACCAGCAGCAGCAGCCGCGACCAGCCGCACCGCCGGGCGTACTCCACGGCGACCCGCAGCGCGCTGAACGGCGCCAGGACGCCCTGGTCGGACAGGGCGAAGGAGAGCGGCTCGCCCGGCAGCCGCCCCTTCACGCAGGAGGCGACCAGCTCGGCGTGGTCGAAGTCCGGTGCGGAGTAGGCGACCACCACCACCTCGGGGCACTCCTCGGCGGTCAGCGGGCCCAGCGCGTCGAGCGCGCCGTGGGCCAGCTCCACCGAGGTGCGCCGCCCCGAGGCGGCGAACTGCTCGCGGTCGAAGTCCGCGCCGTAGAGCGCCCCGAGCTCGCGGTAGAAGTCCTCCCGCGCGGCCTCCGGCCGGTACGGCGCGCCAGGCCCCGGCGGGGTGTGGGCGCCGGCCCGGATCAGCCGCGGCAGGACCGCCGCCGGGGCCGGGCCGGGCGTGCCGGGCGGGCCGTCCGCGCCGGCCGGGGCCGGACGCCGCACGGGCGCAGTCGCGCGGAACATGCTTAGGCGCTCGCTTCCGCGGCGACGAAGCCGGCCAGCGAGCCCACGGTCTCGAAGTGGGTCATGTCCAGCTCGTCGGCGTCGAACTGCACGTCGAGGATCTCCTCGATGGTGATGAGCAGTTCGAGCGCGCTGCTGGAGTCCAGGCCCAGCTCGTCGAAGAGGCGGACGCCCGGGTCGGCGCCGGAGACGTCCTTGTTGAGGACCTCCGACAGGCCCTTGCGGACGGCGTCGACGTACTTCACGTCGGCCACGGTGTTGGCGGTGTCGCTCATGGTGTTCTCCTCGGGCTGGTCCCGGCCGTGGGTCGGCCGGTCGGTGGTCAGTTCTGGTCGTCGCCGGGGGCCGCGTACAGCCGCTGGCGGCCGAGCATGGCCTCGACGTCGTCGCGCTCCCGGATCAGGTGCGCCCGCCCGTCCAGGACGAGCACCTCCGCCGGGTAGCCGTGGCTGAGGAAGTGCACCGGCGAGGCCGTCGGCCCGTACGCGCCGGAGCGCTGCACCCCGATCAGCTCGCCGGCCCGCAGCGCCGGCATCGGCACCTTCTTGCCGATGACGTCGTTGGGCGTGCAGAGCGGACCGGTGATGTGCCAGGGCTCGGTGGCCGGCTCGTCCAGCCGCTCCAGCGCGGCCATCGGGAAGTTGCGCTTCACGTACGAGCCGATGCCGACGGCCGCCATGTGGTGGTTGGTGCCGCCGTCGGTGACCGCGAAGTTCTCGCCCATCGAGGTCTTGGTGTAGCGCACCCGGGTGACGTAGGTGCCGGACGCGGCGACCAGGAAGCGGCCCAGCTCCATGATCATGCGGGTGTCCGGGTGCCGGGTGCGGAAGTCCGCGATCAGCGGGTTGAGCCCGGCGGTCAGCTCGGCGACGTCGAGGTCCTTCTCGTTGTCGAAGTAGGCGATGCCGAGGCCGCCGCCGACGTCGACCGTCTCCAGCGGGAAGCCCAGCTCGGTGGAGAGGCGCTCGGCCAGCTCCAGGATCCGCCGGGTGTTCTCGACGACGGACTCCTCGATCAGGATGCGGGTGCCCAGGTACACCTGGACGCCCATCAGCCGGATGTTGGGGTAGCGGCCGGCGAGGTCCTTGCCCTCGGCCAGCAGCAGCTCCTCGTCGGTGCCGAACTGGCGCGGCTTGCCGCCCATGGTCAGGCCCGAACCCTTCACCGAGAAGCTCGGGTTGACCCGCAGCGCGACCCGGGCGGTGATCCCGCGCTCGCGGGCCACCTCGTCGATCAGGTCCAGCTCGCCGATCGACTCGCAGACGATCGCGTGGATGTCCTCGTCCAGGCAGGCCGCCACCTCGCCGCGGCTCTTGCCCGGGCCGAGGAAGATGATGTCGCGCGGCTCGACCCCGGCCCGGCGGGCGGTGACCAGCTCCGTCAGCGAGGACACCTCGGCGCGCGAGCCCAGGCTGTGCAGCAGCGCGCAGACGGAGATGTTGGGGTTCGCCTTGAGCGAGTAGAAGACCTCCAGCGCCGGGTGCAGCGCCTCGCGCAGCCCCTGGAAGCGGGTGGTGATCTCCTCGCCGTCGTACAGGTAGAGCGGGGTGCCGAACTCCTCGGCGAGCTCGGTGATCCCGAGGCCCTGCACCTCGAATGCGACGCTCACGGTCAGCTCCGTTCCGGGTAGGCCGCGAGGCGGCGGGTGATGTCGGTGTCGAGCGCCTCGATCTCCTCGTCGGAGGCACCGACGAGCACGCCGTACAGCCGGCCCTCGAAGCCGTCCGCTTCGGTGTCGGCGGCGGTGCCCGCGGCGGCGTTCACCGTGGCGTAGTTGTTCACGAACAGGCCGCGCGGGCGCGGTCCCCGCTCGGTCAGCAGCAGCCCGTCCAGCACCTCGGCCAGTTCGGCGAAGGGCAGCGGGCGGGTCAGCCGCAGCGGGAAGTGCCGGGCGACGGCGACCTCGTCGGCCCCGGCCAGGCCGCCCTCGTGCACCACGTTCTGGTACGTGGACATGTTGTTGCGGGCGTTGATCTCGATGACCGGGTACAGGCCCTCGTCCGGGTCGACCATCGCGTCGACGCCGACCACGCCGTAGTAGCCGTCGGCGGCGAGCCGCTCGCCGAGCCGCAGCGCCGTCGCCCCGATCTCGGCGACCTGCCCGTCGGTCAGCCGGGCCGGGATCCGGTGGCCCTTGTGGACGCCGCCCTCGGTCAGCAGCTCCTTGACGAAGTCGAAGTGCGTGGAGCCGTCCCGGCCCACCGTGAACTGGTAGTTGAGGTCGCAGCGCTTGGCGACCCACTCCTCGATCACCAGCGCGGTGCGCGGGGCCCCGCCCGCGGCCTTGGCGGCGCGCTCGGCCTGCTGGACCGCCATCCGGTGCAGCCGGCCCAGCCGGGCCTCGGAGTCCAGCACGACGATGCCCTTGCCGGACACGCCGAACGCGTCCTTCAGCACCACCTTGCGGCCCGCCGCCAGCAGTTCACCGGCCGCGGCCACCGCCTCGGCCAGCTCCTCCAGCGTCTCGCAGGCCCAGCCGCGGGCCTGGCGGATGCCCAGCTCGTCGGAGAGCCGGCGGCTGTACACCTTGCTGTTGACCCGCTTGCAGACCGCGGCGGTCGGCGCGCCCAGCCGCAGCCCGGTGCGCTCGGCGAGCTCCTCCTCGACGGTGGAGATGCCGTGCGCGGTCAGCCGGGCGCCCTCGGCGGCGACGGCGGACAGCGCGCGCAGCAGCTCGGGGTCGGCGAGGGCGTCCTCGCTGACGGTGCGCTGCGGGTCCTGGCCGGCCACCACGTGCACGGTGGGCAGCTCCAGGCCGAGGCCCTCCAGGTAGCCGCGGTAGCCCTCGTCCAGGGCGGTCTTCAGCACGACGTGGTCGTCCTTGCCGCCGAGCAGCAGCGCGAACTCGTCCATGCGGTTCACCACCGCACTGCCCGCGTGCGAGGCGACCCGGGGCAGCGCGGGCTCGCCGAGCGCCCAGTGGTTCTCCACCTCGAAGTTGCCCAGGAACACCAGCGGGGTGTCCGCGGACCCGGTCACGGCGCGCTTGAGGCGCGCGCTGAAGCCGGAGGACGGTAGATGCATGTCGACCTCGTCATTTCTCGTGTGCGCTCGGGCGCGGTGCGGCGGGTGCGCGGGTACTGCGGTGCTGCGGTGGTGCGGGTGCGCCGGTACTGCGGGGGCCGGCCGATCCGGTGGGCGGCCGTCAGTGCTCCAGGACCATCGCGGCGAAGGTCGCCCCGAGCCCCACGCTGGTCATCAGGTAGCGGTCGCCGGGGCGCAGCCGCCCCAGCTCGGTGGCCTTCTGCAGGTTGATGAAGGGGTCGGCGCAGAAGCAGTGCCCGGTCTCGCCGACCAGGTCGAGGAAGACCTTGTCGAGCGGCAGCCCGAGCGCCTTGCAGACGCCGATCCACGACAGCCGGTTGACGTTGTGCGGCAGCACGAGCGCCAGCTCGTCGAGGCCGCAGCCGGCCTCCTCCAGGGCGGCGCCGATCACCTCGCACAGGCCGGGCCCGTACAGGTCCTGGAACTCCTTGGCGGCGGCGTCGCCCATGATGAACTCGTCGCCGAACTGGGTGTGGGTGCGCGTCGCGTAGCCGAGCATCCGGTCGGAGCCGGCACGGTCCGCGCTCACCAGGAAGGCCACGGTGCCCTCGCCCATGACGGTGACGTCCGGGATGGACTGCGTCCGGGTGGTGCACGCCTTCTCCCCGGCCAGGACCAGGGCGAGCGCGTTCGGATCCGGGTCGGCGGCCAGCAGGGTGCCCGCCAGGTCCAGCGCGAGCAGCCCGGAGGCGCAGGCGTGGTGCGAGACGACGAAGCCGGCGGCGTGCTCCAGGCCGAGCTCGACCTGGATCGGTCGGAGCGAGGTCATCGGGTACGGCAGCGGCGACGGCATCGTGCGGGCCTGGAGGACGTACTTGACGCGCTGTTCCTGCCCGCGCAGCTCCACCAGCTTGGTCGCGGCGCGCAGCAGCAGCTCGGTCTCGGTGGCCGCGGGGTCGCGGCACACCTCGGAGAGCCCGTAGAAGCGCTGGTAGCGCCGGAGCTGCACATCCGTCAGCTGGAGTTCCTGTTGGAAGCGCGCGATCGGGATGGTGTCGGGAAGACAGCTGGAGACTGCCGTGATCGACGTCATGCCAACTACAGTCGCCTGGAGCGCTGACGCTTAGCTGACGCTGCGCTGACCACCGCCGGCGGGGCCGGGGCGAGCTCCCCGCGGACGCCGGGGAGGTCCGGCCCGCAGGCGTGGTCGACCGTCCCGTACCGCCGGGCGGAAACGACCGGAGGGGTGGCCTTTCGGCACACCCCTCCGGATCGGATCAGGTCCTACTCGTCGTCGGCCCCGCCGAGGTCGCCGAGGTCGGTGCCGTCCGGGGTGCCGCTGATCGCGTACCCCTGGCGGCGCGCCTCGTAGCAGGCCACCGTCGCGGCCGCCGACACGTTCAGCGAGCCGACCCGGCCCAGCTGCGGTACGAACACCACCTGGTCGCAGAGCGCCAGCGCGTCGGGGGTGATCCCGCGGTCCTCGTGCCCCAGCACGAAGGCCACCGCCGGGGTCAGTTCGGCGGCGAACATCGGCACCGCCTCGTCCGCCAGCTCCAGGCCGACCACCTTGAAGCCGTCCGCCTTCGCCGCCGCGACCGCCTCCGCGACCGTCGGGAAGTGCTCCACCTTCAGGTACTTGTCGGTGCCCATCGCGGCCTTCTGCGCGCCCGAGGAGCGCACCGACGGGGTCTCCCCGGCCAGGTACAGCTTCTCGGCGCCCATCGCGGCCCCGGTCCGGACCACCGAGCCGACGTTGAACGGCGACTGCAGGTTCTCCAGGATCATCGCGAGCCGGAACTCGTTGCTGCGCCGCCACGAGCGGTGCAGTCGCTTCAGTTCGGTCCCGCGCAACTGCTTCACGACGACGTTCCCCGTCCACTCTCCGTGCCCTCGCCCGGCTCCGGGCGGGGTCGTGCTTCCAGAATCCGGAACCCGTTGACCGACGCGACCCGGGTGGTCGGGTAGCCCTGCTCGTTCAGCCACTTCTGCAGCGAGTCCGAGCCCAGGTGCTTCTGCACCACCAGGAACGCCGAGCCGTCCGGGGTCAGCCGGCCGAGCCAGTGCGTGAGCAGCCGGCGCAGCGCGGCCTTGCCGATCCGGATCGGCGGGTTGGAGTAGATGGTGGCGAACCGCACGTCCTGCGGGACGTCCTCGGGCAGCGCGGCCTGGACGTTGCCCAGCCGCAGCGCCTCGGCGTTCAGCCGCACCAGTTCCAGCGCGCGCTCGTTCACGTCCACCGCCCAGACCGGCAGCCGCCTGCGCCGGCTCGCCCAGGTCAGCGCGATCGGGCCGTAGCCGCAGCCGACGTCCAGGATCGGGCCGCGCACCCGCGGCTGCGGGGCGTGCTCCAGCAGGATCCGGGTGCCCGGGTCGAGCCGGCCGCGCGAGAACACTCCGGTGTCGGTGGTCAGTTCGAGGGTGAGGTCCGGCAGGGAGACCGTGATCGGCCGGCGCTCGCTGGCGACCTCGGGTGCACCGGTGAAGTAGTGCGAGCCGGACATGATTTCCCCGTCGTTCGTAAGGGCCTCGGGGCCACCGGGTGGGTGTGGGTAAGCCCTTGGTACGGCACCGATCGTACCCCCGGTGGCCTGCGGCGCGTTCCGTGCCGGCCGGCGGCCCGGGCGCCGCGGGGCCGCCGCGGCGCAATCGCGCCCGGCCGCCCGGCGACGGATACTGCCAGTACCGCCCCCGCGCCCGTGGGAGCCTCCGGACAGTGCCTCCGAACAGTGAGGACGGACGCCATGCCGCAGAATCACGAGGACTACCTGATCGACGAGGCCGTCGAGACCGTCGAACCCGACGACGAGGCACCCGAGGGCGACGAGTACGACGAGGTGGCCGAACGCCGGGCCGTCGGAGCCGACCCGGCCACCGATGTCGCCGACGCCGCCGAGCAGAGCCGCGTCGTCCAGCTCGACGAGGACGAGTACCGCGAGTAGCCGCCGCCGGGCCCGGTCCGGGGCGCCGTCCGGGGTGCGCGCGCTGTCCGGGGCCCTACAGCGCCCGGCGGCGCTGCAGCCAGGTCATCGCCGCCCAGCCCGGCAGCACCGGCAGGATCAGCGTCAGCAGGCGGTACGTCGCCACCGCCGCCAGCGCGCCGCCCTTCTCCATCGACGCGGTCTGCTGCAGCAGCGCGATCAGCGCCCCGTCCACCGCGCCGGCCCCGCCCGGGGTGGGCGCCACGTTGCCCGCCGCGTTGCCCACCAGGAACACCACCGCCACCGAGGCGAAGGACGGCTCCCGGCCGATCGCCCGGGTGCAGCAGTACAGGCAGCCGATCAGGCAGATCGACACCAGCAGCTGCCCGGTCAGTCCCACCGCCAGCCGGGCCGGGCTGCGCAGCAGGTCCAGCAGCCGCGGCAGCACCTCGGTGGTCAGCGGCCGCAGCCGCGCCGCCAGCCAGCGCCGGGCCGGCGGCACCGCCGACACCACCGCCAGCAGCGCCGCCGCCCCCGCCAGCCCGCCCACCACGGCGGGCAGCGCGTCCAGCTCCGAACCGCCCGGTTGCAGGTCCAGCAGGTAGACGAAGGCGCCCAGCTGGAGCAGGTGCAGCACCAGGCCGATCAACTGCCCCACCCCGACGCTGGACAGCGCCTGCGCGGTCGGGATCCCGGCCCGCTGCAACAGCCGGGTGTTCAGCGCGATCCCGCCGACGCCCCCGGGCGACACCAGCTTCACGAACGCCCCGGCCAGCTGCGCCAGCACCGCGTTGCGGAAGTCCAGCCGCTCCGGCACGAACCCGACGAACCCCATCGCCGCCGTCACGTGGCTCAGCGCCGCCGCCAGCAGCGCCAGCGCCAGCCACGCCGGATCGGCGTCGGCCACCGCCGAGATCGGGTTGTCCTCGGCCGCGAACAGCTGCGGGATCAGCAGCCACCCGGCCACCACCCCGCCCACCACCGCCAGCAGGGTCCGCGGCCGCAGCCGCTCCAACCGCACCGGCCGCACCTCCGCCTGCGGCCTGGTCCGCAGCACCTCCGCCCGGATCTCCTCCAGCAGCCCGCCCCCGCCGGCGGCGGCCTCGTCGGGCCCGGGGCCTGCCGGGCCGTCCGTGCGGGCGGCGGCGGTCGGGCGGGCGGTGTGCTTGAGGGCGTGGCGGGTGGTGCGGGCGAGCGCGATGGGCTGGAGGAGGGGGAGGGCGGCCTCGACGGTGTCGGCGCCGAGGACGGTGACAGCGGTGTGGACGGAGCGGGCCGCGCCGGCCCGCAGGGCGAGGGTGGTGAGCAGCTGGGCGATGTCGCAGCGCAGCACGAGTTCGCTGGCCGCGATGTCGCCGTCGGCGAAGTCGACCAGGTGCACCGCGCCGGTCGCGTCCACCAGCAGCGAGGACGGGACGAGCGCCCGGTGGGCGGTCTCCCGGCGCTGGAGGCGGGCGAGCTGCCGCCAGGCGTCGGCCAGCAGGTCGTCGGTGATCTCCTCGTCGGGGAGCCGGTCGAGGGTGCGTCCGGGGAGGTGTTCGTAGGCGATGAGGGCGGTGTCCTGGCCGAGGCCGGCGGTGGCGGCGATGCGGCGGGTGCGGACGCCGGCGGCGAGGGCCGCGTAGGTGACGAGCGCCTCGTGTTCGAGGCCGGCGCGGGGGGAGCGCAGGGCCCGGGGGTGGGGGGCGGTGCGCAGCCGCAGGCGGCGCCAGGCGCGCTGGACGGCGGCGGCGGTGACGGCTTGCCGGTCGAGGAGCTGGACGTCGAGGTCGGGCCGGTCGTCGGCTTGCCGGACCAGGTAGCGGTCGGGCCCGGCGGGGTGGGCCTCGGCCGGGTGCAGGCCGCTCTCGCGCAGGGCCCGGAGGATCTCGCCGGGCCTGGGCAGCGGGTCGGGGGTGCCGACGGCGTAGAGGGTGCCGTGGGCGCCGGTCCAGCCGATGAGCAGGCCGAGCAGCAGGGCGGTGGGGGTGGCGTACCCGCCGGCGAGTCCGGCGAGGCCGGAGAGGGCGAGGACGGCCCAGGGGGCCCGGTGTTCGCGGTTGCCGGAGGCGGTCATGAAGGCGAGGACGGGCGCGAGGTAGCCGTAGACGGGCTCGGTGTGGCCGAGGGCGCCGCCCGGTAGGGCCTGGGTGAGGGCGGCGAGCAGGGAGACGGGGGCTACGCCGTCGGCCCACAGGTCGAGGAGCAGGGTGGCGCCGTAGGCGAGGACGGCGGCGAGCAGGCCGTCGGAGACCTGCTGGAGGGCGCGTCGCCGATCGGGGCCGAGGAGGCGGCGGGCGGCGAGGACGACGGGCACCAGCAGCACGGCGGCGGTGGTGAGGCCGCCGGCGAGGCCGGCGAGCGGCCGGGGCACCAGTTCGGCGGCCTCGGCCACGTCGGCGGCGATGCCGCCGGTGGTGGCCCGGGCGTAGTCGGCGAGCAGCAGGGTGAGGGCGATGGCGATGAGCCCGGTGAGCAGCCGGATCAGGGCGACGGGCTGCCGGATCCGGCCGGGTTCGGACACCGCCCGGGCCGGGCCCTGGCCGGCTCCGGCGCTCGCCGGTATGCCGGTGTCCGCCGGTGCGGGCGTGCCGGCGGTGTCGCCACCGCCGGTGTCGCCGTTCGTTCTCCCCGTCACGATCGCCACGGGTGGCATGCTCCCATGCCTCCCCCGATGGTGGAGCCGGAGCCCGGAAGCCGGCCCGGATCGGGGGAGTCCGAGGAAGGCCCTACGCCTGCCGGGTCGGCACGACGACCGTGTGGCTCAGGTTGACGTGCCGGGGGCGGCTGACGGTGTAGGCGATCAGGTCGGCGAGGTCCTCCGCGGTGAGTGCGGGGATGGCCGCGAACATCCCGCCGAGCTGTTCGCGCAGGGCGGGGTTGTCGATGTGGCCGCCGAGTTCGGTGTCGGTCAGGCCGGGCTCGATGGAGCTGACCCGGACGTCGCGGGGGCTGAGTTCGGAGCGCAGGGCGGCGGACAGCTGGGTGAGCGCGGCCTTGGTGGCGCTGTACACGGCGTAGTTGGGGAAGACGACGCGCGAGGCGATGGAGGAGACGTTGACCAGGTCGGCGGCCCGGCCGTCGGCGGCGGCCGCGGTGAGGTCGTCGGCGAAGGCGCGGATGATCCGCAGGGCGCCGGTGAGGTTGGTGTCGACCATGCGGGTCCACTCGTCGGTCCGGCCGTCGGCGAGGGGGTTGGGCAGCATCACGCCGGCGCTGTTGACCACCAGGTCGACCCGGCCGTAGGCGTCGTGGACGGCCTTGGCGGCGGCGTCGACGGAGGCCTGGTCGGTGATGTCGGCGGTGACGGCGAGGGCCTGGCCGCCGGCGGCGGTGAGCTCGGCCGCGAGGGTGTCGAGGCGGTCGGTGCGGCGGGCGAGCAGGGCGACCCGGGCGCCGTGGGCGGCGAGCAGGCGGGCGGTGGCCGCGCCCATGCCGCTGGCGGCTCCGGTGACGACGGCGGTGCGGGCGGCGAGGGAGGGGTAGCTCATCGGTGGCTCCTGGGCCTGGGAGGGTGGTGGGGCTGACGACGACAACTGTGTGCGGGCGGCGGAGGTTCGCCCAGGGCCGTGTGCGTCCCGGGTGCGGCCCTCCCGGGATCCGCGTTCCTGGGTACGGCGGTACCACCCTGGCGTCGGGAAGGCCGACCGGGCGCGCGGCGTGTCTTGAGGCCGGGGCCGGCCGGGCCGTCACTACCCTGCGGGCATGAGTGCCTGCGAAGACCTCGCCGCGGCCCCCCAGGACATCGAGCCCCTCCCCCCGGCCGACGGCTGCGCCGACTGCCTGGCCCAGGGGCGCCGGGACTGGGTGCACCTGCGGATCTGCCTGGACTGCGGCCACATCGGCTGCTGCGACTTCTCGCCCCAGCGGCACGCCACCGCGCACTTCCACAACACCTCGCATCCGGTGATCCGCTCGTACGAGCGGGGCGAGGACTGGCGCTGGTGCTTCGTCCACGAGGTCATGGGCTGAGGCCCGGCGCGGGGCGCGTCCCGCGGATCGGGCCGGTCCGGGGAAGCCGGGGCCCGTTTCCGGTGGCATCCGGGCGCAACCCGGATAAAATCCGGACATAACGCCCGCGCGGCCCCCGGCCCCTCCGGTCGACATCCGTCCCGCCGGTGACCGCCGAAGGGAGGCCGACGATGACCAGGCGAACACCGGGCAGCACTGCCCAGCTCCGCCGGGGCACCCAGGAACTGCTGGAGCGCCGCGGCATGGCGACCGCGCCCACCCGGCTGGTGCCGATGCTGCGCGCCGACGCCATGTCCTCCGCCACCGCCGGGTACGCCGCGCCCGACGCCTTCCGGCACGGCGGCCGCGATCAGGCGGCCTCGGCGGGGCACGCCGCCCCGTCGACGCACGCCGAGCTCAAGGGCCACCGGCACCGCGGAGCGGAGAAGCACTCCGCCCACTGAGCGGATCCGGGTCCGGGGGCGGGCGCCGCGTTCCGGCGCCCGCCCCCCGACGCGTGCTCGGGGGGTGGTGTCCGGGGGCGGTGTCCGGGGTGGTTCGCGGTCGGTGCGGGGGCGCGCCGGGGCGTTGTCAGTGGGCTGGAGTACCTTCGTGCCGTTCACCAGCACGGGGCGGGACGACGGGGGCGCACCATGGCCGACCTGATCACGGAGGAGCCGGTCGAGCTCCAGTTGGAGCGGTACCGGACGGAGCTGACGGGCTACTGCTACCGGATGCTCGGCTCGGTCTTCGAGGCCGAGGACGCGGTGCAGGAGACGATGGTCCGCGCCTGGCGCGGCCACCGCGGCTTCGAGGGCCGCGCCGCGCTGCGCTCCTGGCTGTACCGGATCGCCACCAACGTGTGCCTGGACGCGCTGAACGGCCGCAACAGCCGGGCCCGCCCGATGGACCTGGCCGGCCCGGTGACGGTGGCCACGGCGAGCGACATCCAGCTGCCCGAGGTGACGTGGATCGGCCCCGCGCCGGACGGCCGGGTGCTGCCCGAGACGGGTGACCCGGCCGAGGTGGCGGCCCAGCGCGAGTCGGTGAAGCTGGCCTTCGTCGCCGTGCTGCAGCGCCTCGCGCCCCGGCAGCGGGCCGTGCTGATCCTGCGCGAGGTGCTCGGCTGGAAGGCCGCCGAGGTGGCCGAACTGCTCGGCGTCACGGTGGCCTCGGTGAACAGCGCGCTGCAGCGGGCGCGCGCGGTGCTCGCCGGGGACGGCGCGGCCGCCCGCCCGGCCCCCGCGCTGGACGACGACCACCGCGCGCTGCTGGACCGCTACGTCCGCGCCTTCGAGGCGTACGACATGGACGGCCTCGCCGCGCTGCTGCACGAGGACGTCACGCTCAACATGCCGCCGTACGCGATGTGGCTGCGGGGGCGGGGCGAGATCCGGGCCTGGATGCTCGGCCCGGGCCACGGCTGCCGCGGCTCCCGGCTGGTCCCGGTGACGGCCAACGGCGCTCCGGCCTTCGCCCAGTACCGGCCGAGCCCGGCGGGCGGGCACGAGCCGTGGGCGCTGATCGTGCTGGAGGTGTCAGCGGGCCGGATCACCGGGTTCACCAACTTCCTGGACACCGACGTGCTCTTCCCGCTGTTCGGCCTCCCGCCCCGGCTGGCCGCCGACTAGGCCCTGTCCGGCCGCCGGAGGTCGAGGGGGTCCACGCCCCCCGGCAGCAGGGCCGCGAGCCCGCTGAACGCGAGCAGCTCCCGCAGCGGGCCGCTCGCGTTCACCAGCACCACGCCCACCCCGTGCCGCGCGGCGGCGAGCCGCAGCCGGGCGAGGGCGTCGACGACGGCCAGGTCGGGCGCGGTCAGCGCGTCCAGGTCGCAGGTCAGGGCGGGGGCGGGCGGGGGCTTCGGCGTGGTGTCCATACTGCTTGGACCGGCCCGGTGGCCCTGGCTCATCGGCTCCGGCGGAACTTCTCGGAACTTCCCGGAGCTCGGCAGAACTCCGCAGAACTTCTCGAAAGAATTTCCGCGTGGAGCGATGAGTTTCGGTCGCGCCCTCGGTCTACTCCTGTGAAAGCGCCACCGTGGCGCCGCGATCACGAAGGACGACACCATGACCGAGAACCTGGGCGAGCTGACCATCACCCGCGAGCTGCCGGCCACCCCGGACGCCGTCTTCCGCGCCTACGTCGAGCCCGAGCAGTTCGTCCGCTTCTGGGGCCCGGTCGGCACCCACGTCGAGCTGGACACCGTGACCATCGAGCCGCGGGTGGGCGGGCGCTACGACAGCACCATGACCATCGACGCGACCGGCGACGCGTACCCGATGTGCGCCAAGATCACCGAGATCCGCCCGGGCGAGCTGATCGCCCTGGTCGAGGAGAGCGTGGGTCTGCGCTCCACGATGACCTTCAAGGACCTCGGCGACGGCCGCACCGAGGTGGTCCTGCACCAGACCGAGGTGCCGGCGATGTACTGCGGTCCGGAGGCCCGGGCGGGCCTCAACTCCAGCTTCGACCGCCTGGTCGAGCACCTCGCCGCCCAGCGCTGAACTGACGGTCCCGGGCGGGTCGGTGGCAGAGTGGGCGGTGCAGAACCACCGTGCCCCAGGAGGATCGCAGTGACGGCTGAGCCCTTGAAGTCCCGCGAGGAATGGTTGGCGTCCCTGCCCAGGATCTACGCGGCGGCGGGCTGCCTGCTGCGGGACGAGTCCGGCCGGATCCTGATCGTGAAGGCCGGGTACCGCGAGTACTGGCAGTTCCCGGGCGGCACGATCGACCTCGGCGAGGGCCCGGTGGAGTGCGCCTCGCGGGAGCTGCTGGAGGAGACCGGCATCGTCAGGGCGACCGGGGAGCTACTGGCCATCTCCTGGACCCACCCCTCGTCCGAACTCGACCACCCGGCGCAGCATTTGATGTTCGACTTCGGCACCGTCCCGGACGGCACCCCCGTGACCGTCCCGGCCGGCGAACTGGACCGGCACCAGTGGGCCACCGTCGAGGAGGCGCTGGAACTCCTCGGCCCGGCCCGCTCGCTCCGGCTGCGGGCGGCGCTGGAGGCGGCCGCCGACGGCCGGGTGCGGATCGTCACCACGCCCGTCTCCGGCTTCTGAGTCCCGCCCGAGCCCAACCGACCGGCCCCGGGCGGGAGTTCCGCCCGGGGCCGGGCCCCGTCTCACGCCTGCTCGGCGTTCCGGGCGGCGATGATGGCCTTGACGGCCTCGGAGGTGAAGGTCTCCGCCTCGGACTTCTCGACGCCGAGGCCGGCGAGCACGCCCGAGCCGTTCTCCAGCTCCAGCAGGGCGAGCAGGATGTGCTCGGTGCCGACGAAGTTGTGCCCGAGCTTCAGCGCCTCACGGAAGGTCAGTTCCAGCGCCTTCTTGCCCTGCGCGTCGTACGGGATCAGCGCGGGCACCTGCTCGGCGGCGGCCGGCAGGACGGCGGCGGTCGCCTCCCGGACGGCCTCCGGGGTGACGCCCTGGGCGGCGAGCGCCTTGAGCCCGATGCCCTCCGGTTCGGCGAGCAGGCCGAGCAGGAGGTGTTCGGCGGTGATCTCGGCGTTGCCGGCCGCCCTGGCCTCCTCCTGCGAGGCCATCACGACGCTCCGGGCCCGGTCGGTGAACCGGGCGAAGCCCTGGCTGGGGTCGAGGTCGGCGGGGGTGCCCGGGTCCTTGGGGACGAACCGCTTCTGGGCGGCCTGCTTGCTGACGCCCATGCTGCGGCCGATGTCGGTCCAGGAGGCGCCGGAGCGGCGGGCCTGGTCGACGAAGTGGCCGATCAGGTGGTCGGCGAGGTCGCCGAGGTGGTCGGCGGCGATGACCGCGTCGGACAACTGGTCGAGCGCGTCGGGGTGGACCTTCTTGATCGCGGCGATCAGGTCGTCGAGGCGCAGCGGAGTGGTGTTGGGAACGACGGGATTCTCCATGCGTCAACCGTAGGTTGTCGATCCTGGGCCGTCAACCATCGGTTGACGATACGCGCGAGTAGTCTTCGGCGGCCCCTGCGGGACGGAGGCGTCCGATGGGCGGGTCGAGGATCCCGGCCCTGCCCGAGGCCGGGCTGTCTCGCGAACTCAAGCTCCAGGTGGTCGAGTTGCAGGAGCCGGCCTGGCCCGGTGGCCGCTACGCGGCGGGCAGCAGCCGGGCCCGGACGGCGGTGACCTCGGCGGGGGTGGCCCCGGCGGCGAGCAGGTAGCCCGCCGGGTCGAGGCCCTCCAGCGCGCCCGCGAGGACGGCTTCGGCGGTGGTGCCGGCCTCGGCGAGCACCGCGTCGATCCGGTGGTACTGGTCCGGCAGGCCCAGCATCCCGTACAGCGGGCGGACGTTGGGGCCGCTGAGCTGGTAGTCCTCGACGATCGCGGCCCGTTCGACGCCGGCCAGGGCGAGCAGCAGCAGGGCCGCCAGGCCGGTGCGGTCGCGGCCGGCGCCGCAGTGCACGACCAGGCCGCCGGGGCGGGCGCCGGCGATGGCGGCGATCAGTGCGGCGGCGGCGTGCGGGCAGTGGTCCAGGTAGGGGCGGAGCGCGAGCGGGGTGCCGTCCAGCCGGCCGTAGGCCTCCCACCAGGCGGGGCCGGCGAGTTCGTCCAGCGGGACGCGGATCAGCTCGACGCCCTCGGGGAGCGGGAGGAGCGGCTTGTACTCCTCGGCGTTGCGCAGGTCGACCACGGTGCGGACACCGTGGTCGAGGAGGGCGTCCCAGCCCTCGGCGGTGAGGCGGTCCAGGTTGTCCGCCCGGACTATCGCCCCGCGGGCGGTCGGCCGGCCGGAGGCGGTGGGCAGTCCGCCCAGGTCGCGGACGTTCAGGCAGCCGTCCCACACGAGGGTGCGGTCCTCGGTGGCGGTCAGCGCGTGCGTCCGGCTCATGGGGGCCCCGTTTCCTCGACCGGGGGTCCCGTTACCCCCTCGTTATGAAGGACTCCCGGGAGATCCGGATGGTTCCGTGCTGTTCGGATCGCCGACACCCGGCGTTGGGGCCGGTTCGGGCGCCGTCCGGGGGCGGTGATGCTCCCCCGGGCGGCAGGTGGACGGCAGGCGGTGTCAGACGGCGGTCGGGGCTTCGGTCTCGGCCGCGACCAGCTTCTCCATCGGATCGGCCGCGATCCGACCGAGCATCGCGCTGGCCGCGATCGCGCCGATCATGAACACGGTGGACAGCCAGGCCATGGTCGCCACCGGCAGGGTGAAGGCGCCGACCACCCGGGCGACGCACTCGGCCAGCAGCGCGGTGCCCCAGGCACCCGCGAACACCCGCTCGTGGCGCTGGAAGGCCCGGGAGCCGGCCGCCCGGCCCTCGACCAGCCGCTGCCAGGCGGCGGCCCGGTCGCGCTTGCCCTTGGTGAGGAAGGGCATCAGCACCGGGGTCATCACCGACCGGCCGACCAGCGCCGAGAACAGGATGGCCAGCGCCACGGTGCCGCTCAGCCCGCCGTCCTTGGCGATCATCAGTCGGGCGTCGCCGGTGACGAAGGTGAGCGCCAGGCCCGCCAGGTTCACGGTCAGCATCAGCGCGGCCCACAGGTTGAGCCTGCGCTCGCGCAGCAGGCCGAGCACGGTCCGGGCGGCCGGGATGGCGCTGCTCCACGCCAGCGCGGCGAACACGCTCAGGCCGCCGGCCGAGTGCAGCAGGTAGTAGCCGGCCAGCGGGGCGACCACGTCGATGGCGAGCGGGCGGAGCCCGGAGGCCGACGGGTTCGGGGTCGTGTCGGTCCCGGTGGTGGCGGCGGCGGTGGCGGTGGTGACGGTTCGGCTCACGGCGGGTTCCTTCCCTGCTGGTGGCCGCGGGCCGCTGCCCGCGTCGTGCCTCCAGTGTTTCCGTCCGACCCTCCGTCAGAGCAGTGCCGTCCGTTGCGGGATCCGCGTGACAGCTGTCATGGTGCGGGCCGTGACAGCCGCTCCGACCTGCGACTTCTCCCGGCTCGCGGGGTCGCGTTCGCCCGGATGGCCCATGATGTGGCGGGTGCAGAGTGCAGAGCGCCCCGGAGCGGGCACCGGCAGCCCCGTCGGCCGGTCCGGACCAGTCCCTTCCGCCGGCCCGCCAGCGGGCCGGGCCCCCTCTCCCGCCGATCTGACCGAGGCCGTCCGGGCCGCCCAGGTCGGGGACGAGGAGGCGTTCCGGTTGCTGTTCCGGACCGTCCAGCCGGGCCTGCTGCGCTACCTGCGGGTCCTGGTCGGCGGTCGCCCCGAGGACGCCCAGGACGCCGAGGACATCGCCTCCGAGACCTGGCTTCAGATCGCCCGCGACCTGGGCGGCTTCTCCGGTGACGGGGACGGCTTCCGCGGCTGGGCCGCCACCGTCGCGCGCCACCGCGCGCTCGACCACCTGCGCGCCCGGCGCCGCCGCCCGGTCGCCGACCTGCCCTTCGAGTACCTGGCCGGGCTGGCCGCCGGGGACGACACCGCGGGCGCCGCGCTGGCCACCGTCGGCACCGCCGACGCGCTGGCGCTGATCTCCCGGCTGCCGCGCGACCAGGCCGAGGCCGTCCTGCTGCGGGTGGTCATGGAACTGGACGCCGAGAGCGCCGCCCGGGTGCTCGGCAAGCGGGCCGGCAGCGTCCGGATGGCCGCCCACCGGGGGCTGCGGAAACTGGCCACGCTGCTGGAGCAGTCCTTCGCGGCCGGGGTCGGGATCCCCGCCGCGCGCGAGGCCGAACCGGCGGTGCGGCGGCCCGGCCGGACCGGCCGGCGCCGTACCGAGGAACCCGTCGAGGAACCCGTCGAAGAAACCGCGGGGAAGGCGGCCGGGAAGCCCACGGGGAAACCTGCGGGAAAGCCTGCGGGAAAAAGTTCTCCGCAAGGTGTGACAGAACGCCGGGCCGCGACGCTGAAGGACATGAGATGAGCACCAACCGATCCCGTCGGATCGACCGTGACGCTGCCGAGCATCTGCTCGGCGGTGCCGTGGGCGGCCCGCTGGCCGGGCAGGACGCCTCGCTCACCGGACCGGACGGCGGTCCCGGGCCGCTCGCCCGGATCCTCGCCGCGGCCGCCGCCCCGGCGACGGCCGACGAACTGGCCGGGGAGCAGGCCGCCCTGACCGCGTTCCGGGAGGCGCGTCTCACGTCCGACCTCGTAGTGACCACACCCGTCCGGAGACGATCGATGGCAACCGCCACGTTGGCCAGGGCCTTCAGCACGAAGGCCACTGCCGCCGTGCTCGGCGCCACCGCGCTGTGCGGGGTCGCGGTCGCCGCCGGCACCGGCAACCTGCCGTCCCCGCTGGGCGGCGGGTCCGGCGCGCCCGAGCACGCGCTCGCCGCCGCGGGCGGGCCCTCCGGCAGTGCGCCCGGCACCGCGTCCGCCGATGCGTCGGCCGGTTCGTCCGCCACCTCGCCCGACAGTGCCGCGCCCGGCACCCCGTCCGTCCGCCCGTCCGGCGGCGGCTCCGCCTCGGGCGGTCCGCAGTTGGTCGGACCGTCCACCGCCCCGAAGCCCGGCACCCCCTCCGCCGATACCGACGGCGACGGCGACGTCGAGGGGCACGGCGCCCGGCCGCTCGCGCCCGGACTGGTCGCCCTCTGCCACGGCTTCGCCGACTGGTCGGGCCGGGGCGAGCGCTCACCGGCCACCGAGCCGCGGTTCGGCCCGCTGGTCACGGCGGCCGGCGGGGCGGAGAAGGTGGCGGACTACTGCGCGGAGGTGCTCGGCGACGAGGACGACGACCATCCGGGTGCCGCCGCGAAGCCCCACGACCCCGGCCGGACCACCCCCGGCTCCGGTGCGGGCGCGGGCAAGGGGAACACCGAGGACGGCCGGGGCAACGGCCAGGACAAGAACAAGGACAAGGGCAAGGGCAACGGCCAGGACAAGGGCCAGGACAAGGGCCAGGACAAGGGCCAGGACAAGGGCAACGGCGGCAACGGGGCCAGGCCCGGCCGGTCCGGCGTGACCGTCCCGGCGCCGCCGGCCGCGCCGTCCCTGCCCGACGTCCGTCCGAGCAGGACCGACCGTTCCGACGACAGCCAGTCGGGCCGGAGGTAACCCAGGAACTCCGGGTGGGCGGCGAGCGACTCCCCCCGGGCTCGCCGCCCACCCGGACCGCACCACCCGCAGTACCCGCAGGACCGCACCACCGGCAGGACCGCACCACCCGCAGGACCGCACCACCCGCAGGACCGCACCACCCGCAGGACCGCTCGTCAGTACCACCCGAAGACCCCGGGTGGCCGGTCGGCTCCCCGTGCCGTCCGGCCGCCCGGCCCCGGCCGGCCCGGCAGGCGCCCACCCCGGACGCGCCGTCGGCCCGGTCGGCCTGGAACGTGCGGCCCGCCCTCCCGCAGTCAGGGCGGGTCGCACCCCCGCGCCGGCGGCCGGGGGACCGCTGCCCGGTCCCCCGACCGCCTCCCCGCCCCAGGCGGTGCGGTCCGGCGGTGCGGCTATCGTGCACAGGTGCACGAGGCGGCCCGGAACACCGGGCACGGCACGTGAGGGGAGTTCCAGGTGATCGGACGGGCGCTGAACGGGCGTTACGAACTCGTCGAGATACTCGGCGTCGGCGGCATGGCCACCGTCTGGCGCGGGCTGGACCACGTGCTGGGCCGCCAGGTGGCCGTCAAGGTCCTCAACGGGGGACTCGCCGACGACCCCCGCTTCGCCGAGCGGTTCAGCCGCGAGGCGCAGCACGCGGCCATGCTGGTGCACCCGAGGATCGTCATGGTCTTCGACTCGGGCGTCGACCAGGGCACGCCGTTCATCGTCATGGAGCTCGTCCACGGCCGTTCGCTCGCCGCCGTGCTGGTGCAGCAGCCGGGCCTGCCGGTGGAACGCGCCGTCGGCATCGCGGCGGCGGTCTGCGAGGCGCTGGCCGTCGCGCACGCGGCCGGGCTGGTCCACCGGGACATCAAGCCCGGAAACATCATGATCACCGACGACGGCGGGGTGAAGGTCGTCGACTTCGGCATCGCCCGGGCCGGTTCGTCCAGCAACCTGACCCAGACGGCGAGCGTGCTCGGTACGGCCGCCTACCTGTCGCCCGAGCAGGCCACCGCCTCGCCCCTGGACGGCCGCACCGACCTCTACGCGGTCGGTTGCGTGCTCACCGAAATGCTCACCGGCGAGACCCCGTTCACCGCCGAGACCCCGGTGGCGATCGCCTTCAAGCACGTCAGCGAGCAGCCCCTGCCGCCGTCCTACCGCCGCCCCGGCCTGCCGCCCGCGCTGGACGCGGCCGTGCTGCGCCTGCTCGCCAAGAACCCCGCCGACCGGCCGGCGGACGCCGTCGCGGCGCGGGCCGAACTCCTCTCCACCATCCCCGGGTTGGCGGTCGGCGACCCGACGGCGGAACTCCTCGCCACCGCCGCCGCCACCCAACTGCTGCCGCCCGTAAGGCCGGTGAACCCCAACCAGCAGCACACCACCCTGCTCCCGCCGCAGGCCCCGGCCGCCACCTCGCTGATGGCACCCGTCCCGCAGGCCCCGCCGGCCACTTCGCTGATGGCGCCCGTCCGGCAGGGCCCGCCCGCGCCCGCCGGCCGCAGCCGCCGCCGCGGCAGGCCCCTCGTCCTCGGCGCACTGGGCGTGGCCGCACTCGCCGGCGTCACCGCCCTGGCCGTCGCCGCCCTGGACGAGCCCGCCGGCAACGCCGCCGCCCCCGCTCCCACCAAGCCGCCGGCGGCCACCGCCCCCAGCACCCCGGCTGCCGCGCCCAGCACCCAGGCCCGCGCGTCCACCCCCGCGGCGACCCCGACGCCCACCACCACGGCCCCCACCACCCCGGCCGGCCTCCCCACGGCCCCCAACCCGGCCGTCCCCCGCAACCAGGGGCCGGCCCTCCAGCTCAACGCCTTCCGCCAGGCCGTCGTCCAGACCCAGGTCGCGGGCAAGGAGCACGACCGCCAGGCGGAGCTGCTGCGCATCCTCGACGACGCCTCCGCCCGCCTCAACGAGGGCAATCCGGACGACGCGGCCCAGGAGCTCAAGGACGCCCAGAAGGTGATCCGCGACCTGGCCAAGAAGCACGCCATCGACGGCCCCACCAACGCCAACTGGAACGCCCGCCTCGGCGCCCTGCTGATCACCCTGCACGCCACGGCCGCCGACAACCAGGACTGGTGACCGCGGGGCCTCAGGTCCGGTCCGACGGTGGCGCGGCGGTTCAGCGCGCGGCCGCGGGCCGCTCGGCCGCCCAGGCGAACCCGTCCGGGTCGGTGAAGGTTCCGGCGGTGCCGCCGATCACGAGCCGGTGCGATCCGCTGCCGTCGGGGGAGACGCCGGCGTCCTTGGCGAGGGCCCGGCGCTTGTACAGCGCGAGCTTGACCGGGCTCGACCCGGTGGCGAACTCGACGTACACCGGCCCGAAGCTCTTCGCCACGGTGAGGCCGCGGTCGACGTAGAACCGCTTGCTCGCGGAGACGTCCGCGACTCCCAGCAGGAGCACGAGCTGGTCGATCTGCCGGGTGGCCGGGCCGGTGTCCTTCTTCGCGGAGGTCGCGATCTTCCAGATCGTCCCGTCCGGGGCCTGGACGACGCCGCCGTAGCCCCAGAGCGACTTCGCGGCGGGTTTGAGGGCGGTGGCGCCGGCGTCGAGGGCGGTGTCGACGAAGCCGTTGACGGTGGCGGGCCGGGACACCGTGAGCGACAGCGTGAACCCGCGGAAGCCGGTGGTCGGTTCCTGCGAGGCCCGCAGGCGCAGCTGCGTGTCCAGGCCGAAGGCGGTGGTGTAGAAGCTGCGGGCGGCCGTGGGGTCGGCCACGTCGAGGATGAGGGAGTCGATGGAAGTCATGTCCTCCACGCTAGGTGCGGCCCGGCGGCCGGGGCTTCTCGAATTCTGACCGGTCCGGCGGCCCGTCGCGCGCGGCGCCGGTAGTCGTCGGGCGGCATGCCGACCAGTTCGGTGAAGCGGGTGCGGAAGGCGTCCGGCGAGGTGCAGCCGACCGCGCGGCGGACCGCGGTGACGCCGAGGCCGCCGCAGCGCAGGAACGCGGCCGCGCGCTCGACACGGCGCGCCGTCAGGTAGCCGTACGGCGAGTCGCCGTAGGCCAGCCGGAACTCGCGGCTGAGCTGCCCGGCCGCCAGGCCGGCGTCGCGCGCGAGCGCCAGGACGTCCAGTGGCCGCGCGTACTCGCGGTCGATCCGGTCCCGGACGCGGCGCAGCCGCGCGAGGTCTTTCAGGCGCTGCGCCGCCGCGCGGGCGCTGGCCCACGAGGGGTGACACACGGGAGGACTCCTCTCACCGGGCCCGACTCCGGCCGTCGCGGCCGTCGCGGCCGTGGCAGCCGTGGCGGCCGTCAGGGACCGCGCCGCCCGCACGGTCGGCGCTCGGCCGGTCGGCTCAGCGCAGCTCCTGGATGCGGATCAGGTTGCCGGCGGGGTCGCGGAAGGCGCAGTCGCGCATGCCGTACGGCTGCTCGGTCGGCTCCTGGACGACCTCGGCGCCGCCGGCCTGCACCGCCCGGAAGGTGCCGTCGAGGTCCCGGGTGGCCAGCAGGATCCAGCCGTAGGTGCCCTTGGCCATCATCTCGGCGATGGTGCGGCGCTCGTCCTCGGTGACCCCGGGGTCGACGGCCGGCGGCGCCAGGAGGATGGAGGTGTCGGGCCGGTCGGCGGGGCCGACGGTGATCCAGCGCATCTTGCCCTGCCCGACGTCGCCGCGGACCTCGAAGCCGAGGACGTCGCGGTAGAAGACCAGGGACGCGTCCGGGTCGTCGTGCGGGAGGACGCTGGTGTGAATGGTGATGTCCATGGCGCCGATGCTAGGTGTGGCCGCTCGGGCGTGCTTCTCGAATCCTGACCGATCGGGCGTGGCCGTCCACAGCCTGTGGACAACGTCACGGCTTGCGGTGGCTACGGGTCTCGACGTTCGCCCGGATCGCCCGCGACAGCGTCCCCGCCGCCGTGGCGAGGAAGACGAACGTGTACCCGATCTGCAGGATCACCACGAGGCGAGGGGCCTGACCGGTCGGGGTGATGTCGCCGTAGCCGACGGTGGCCAGGGTGACGACGGTGAAGTACAGGGCGTCGAGCCGGGTGACCAGCCCCTCGAAATCGCCCGGACGGGCGGCCATGACGTAGTAGGTCGCGGAGAAGATGGTCATCGCGAGGAAGATCAGGAACGACAGCCAGACCACCGGGCGCTTCGCGTCGCCCCGCAGCACGGCGGTGGTCTTCGCCAGCAGCAGGCCGCTCAGGCCGACCAGCGCGGCGGCGAACACGAGCCAGCTGAGGACGGGGTGCTGGTAGCCGAGCAGGCGCAGGGGGAGGGCCCAGTACGCGAGGATCAGCGCGGTGCAGGCGCTCAGCAGCCAGAGCGCGGACCGCGGGTCGACCCGGCCCTGCGGTGGTGGTGGCTGGCTTCCGGACATCGCGTCCAGCCTGCGGCCGCGCCGGGCCGGCCGCGTCCCGGGCTGGGCCGTTCGGGCCGGACCGTCCGCCGCCGTTCCACCGGCCGTAGCACCGGCCCCCGCTGACCGCCCCTCAGGCGGAGGCCGGGGTTCCTCCGTCCGGTCGGCCGGGTTCGTCCAGCAGCTCCAGCAGGGCCAGGACGGCGACCAGCGCGAGTGCCAGGCAGAGCGTCACCAGCACCGTCGGATAGCTCCACAGCACGAACGCCAGCGCCGCGCCCGCGACCGCCGCCCAGCCCAGCCAGGCCTTCCAGCGGTGGACGAACCGCCCGACCGGCCCGAGCCGCAGCCCGGCCCGTTCGGCGGTGCTCCGGGCCGCGCCGAGCCCGGCGTGCCAGCCGCTGCGCGCGGTGCGGG
Source organism: Kitasatospora sp. NPDC088160 (assembly GCF_044741445.1). Lineage (NCBI taxonomy): Bacteria > Bacillati > Actinomycetota > Actinomycetes > Kitasatosporales > Streptomycetaceae > Kitasatospora > Kitasatospora sp. NPDC088160. The sequence goes on from NZ_JBIUSS010000009.1 coordinate 186,252, forward strand.
CCCAGCGACCGCCGCCGCTGATCCAGGCGCCGAGCGCGACGACCAGGCCGAGCGCGATCACCACCCGGACGGCGGAGCGCAGGTAGCGCACCAGCGCGTCGTACACCGCCTGGGCGGCCGCCTGGTCCACCCCGGCGGGGAGCCCGTCCAGGTAGACGGCTCGGAACACGCTCAGCCCGATGCCCAGCAGCAGCGCCCCGGCGGCCATCCCCAGCGCCGCCGTGACCGCCGCCCGGCGCCGCCGGACCGCGAGCAGCACCCCGCCGACCGCGCAGACCAGCGTGAGCACCGGCATCCAGAAGCCGGCCAGGTCCAACAGCCGCAGGCCGGTGCGGACCTTGGGGATGGCGTCGGACTGCACCAGCGTGAACGAGGTGTGGATCTCCGGGATCCTCGCGGCCGGCGCGAGCCCGTTGTCGACCAGCGCGGTCTTCACCCGGGCGATCACCGGGGCGAGGTCGAGCACCACGGTGTCGTTCCTGACCTCGACGGCGCCGCCGCCCTGCCCGGTCAGCATCCGGTCGATCGCGGTGTGCGCCTGCCGGTTGACGTCCGTCCAGAGGGTGGCGAAGGCGTCGCTGTCCACCACCCGCTGGACCTGGTCGCGGACGAAGCCGGTGAGCCCGTCGGTGAGGGCCTGGCCGATGCCGTTCAGCAGCGCGCCGAGCTTGGGCCGGTCGTCGGGGGCGATGTTGTCGAGCAGCGAGTCGACCGGGATCCGCGCCACGACCTCGTCGGTGACCCGGTTGGTGACGGCCGCCCTGACGGCCGGGTCCCGGGCCAGCGGCGCCATGGTCGCGACGTACCGGTCGGTGTCGCCGATCTCCGACCTCGTCCACACCGCGACGGCGCTCAGCGGGGTCAGCACGCAGGCCAGCAGGATCAGCAGGACGGCGACGAGGGAGCGCACCCGGTGGCGGTCCGGGCGGGTCGCCAACTGCCGGGTGAGCTGCGCCTGGTGGGCCTCGGCGGCGCTCAGGCGGGCCCGCAGGTCGGCCAGCTCGTCGGGCGACCCGGCGGGCGGTTCACCCGGGGGTCCGGCGGGGGGTCCGCCTGGCGGTCCGGCGGGTGTTCCGGCGGGCGGCTCGTCGCCCGGCTCGTCGGTGGGCATGCCGCGACTCCGTTCCTCCGTTGGGTGCATACCAGGAGATAACGGATCAGATCGGACGGCCAGCCGGGAGGGCCGTGAGCAGCCCGGATGCAGCAGAAGCCCCCGGCACCGTCATCGGACGGTACCGGGGGCTTCCGGAGGAGAGCGGGACTCAGACGGCCGTCTCGGGCCGCTTCGTCTCGGTGGCCTTGGTCACGTTGGTCGGCGTGACGGCCGGCGGGGTCGTGGCGGCCGGCTGCGGGGCGGCGGTGCTCTGCGGGGCGGCGGTGCTCTGCGCGGTGCCGGCGCTCTGCGCGGCGTCCGCCGGGGCTTCGTCCTCGCGCAGCGCCTTCGTCTCCGCCTTCAGGATGCGCATCGACTTGCCGAGGCCGCGGGCCATCTCCGGCAGCTTCTTCGACCCGAACAGCAGGATGACGATCGCCAGCACCACCAGGAGGTGCCAGGGCTCAAGACCGTTCCGCAGCATCCCTGGCCACCGGTCCCTTCTTGTCTAGAGTCAAGGGTGGGCGAGCGCCCGTGCTGGCCAGTATGCCTGGCGACGACGGCGAACGGATACACCGGCCGGGAAACGCTGGCCAAAAAGCAGGTGCCGTTCGAGCGGAACGCGAGCGCCCGCGGCGGCGGCCGGAGCCGGCCCGGTCCGGCTCGCGCACCCGTGACCAGCCCGCACGGCACCGCACCGCGCAGCACCTGCCTCTCCGACCCCTCCAGCCCCTTCGGTTCCGTCGCCGGGGTCCGCAGCCGGCAACCGCCCGATCGGCGGCGGCTCAGTACACGAAGGGCACGAGCCGCTTCGACGTCCGCCGGTATTCCGCGTACTCCGGCCCGAAGGCGGCCAGCAGCAGCCGCTCCTCGGCGGTGATCCGCCAGCCGTACGCGCCGAGCAGCAGCGCCGGCACCAGCAGGGCCGCCGGCCAGCTGCCCAGGCCGAGCGCGTAGCCCGTCCAGACCAGCAGACTGCCGGCGTAGCCGGGGTGGCGGATCTGCCGGTACGGGCCGCTGCGGACGACGCGCTGGGTGTCCACGGTGCGCAGGGTGCGGGTGTAGTAGCGGCCCAGGGTGCGCATGCCCCAGGCCCGCAGGGCCAGCCCGGCGGCGATCAGCGCGATCCCGAACCAGCGGGCCCAGGGCGGCAGTTCGCCGATCCCGGCGCGGCCGAACAGCACCACGACCAGCACCGCGGCGGCGTAGCAGGCGAGCAGCAGCCGGGTCGAGCCGCGGTCGCGGCCGTCCGCGCGCCAGGTGCCGGCGGCGGAGTCCTCGCGGCGGCGCAGCATCAGCTCGTAGCCGACCCAGCAGAGCATGCCGAGGAGGGAGAGCAGGGTCGTCAGGGACATGCGGCGGCTCCCGGCGGATAGGAGATGCGGGCCAAGTACCCCTTCACGGTCCTCCCCGGGGACCGCCGACGCACGCCCCCGGGGGTGGACGCCCCGGCCTCCACCCCCAGGTGGACCGTCCGGCCCGCCCGTTGACGAGGCCCGTTCGTTGCCGCCTGCGATCTGCGGCCGTGCCGCCGACCCTGGCACGCCGATGGACGTACAACCGCTACCTTGACGCCATGGGCGAGCCAGTGATCGAGTCGATGGCCGCGGTCCGGGGCCACCTCGCGGACGTGATCGACCGGGCACGACGTGACGGAACTCCGACGATCATCACGAGGCGCGGCCGGCAGGAGGCGGTGGTGATCGACATCGCCGAGTGCTGGCGCCTGCGGGAAGTCGCCGACCAGGCCGAGGACGAGTGGCTGAACCGCCTCGCGGCCGAGGCCGAGGCCGAGGGCCTCGAAGGCTCCGTCTCGCTGGAGGGGATGGCCGCCCTGCTCCGCGATCACCACGGCCGAGCCTGAGGGGCTGCTCCGTGCTCACCGGGTGCTGTACACCGTCGAGGGCGGGGTGCTGATCGTCTGGGTCATGGCGGTCGGCAACCGTCGTGAGGTCTACCGGCACCGGTAGGGGCCGGTGGGAACGGCGGAGAGCCCCCGTCCGAGGGGGCGGGGGCTCTCGATGACTCGCGTGGATCGGGCCGGGTGGGTCAGGCGGTGACGGCCTCGGGGGCCGGGGCGGCGGCGGGGAGGTGGCGCATCAGGCGGTAGGCCAGCAGGGCGGTGCCGAGGGCGAAGACCAGGCCGACCACCGCGGCGACGTGCAGGCCGTCGGTGAAGGCGGCCCGGGCGGTCTCCAACAGGTCCGTGCCGATCCGGCCGGGCAGGTGGCCGGCGACGGTGACCGCGCCGCCGAGGGTGTCCTGGGCGGCCCGGGCGGCCTCGCCGTCGACGCCCGTGGGGAGGGCGCCGTCCAGCTGGTGGCGGTAGACGGCGGCGCCGGCCGCGCCGAGCAGGGCGATGCCGAGCGAACTGCCGAGTTCGACGGCGGTCTCGGAGGTGGCGGAGGCGGCGCCGGCCTGCTCGGCGGGGGCGGCGGAGACGACCATTTCGGCGGTCATGGTCATGGTGCCGACGGTGCCGGCGGCGAGGACGCCCGCCGCGACGAGGATGAGCGCCAGCGGGGAGTGCGCGCCGACCTGGGTCATCAGCGCGAAGCCCGCCGCTCCGACCAGGAACCCGCCGCCCATCAGGGCCGCCGGGCGGACCTTGCCGGCCAGCGCGGAGCTGGTGCCGACGGCCGCGCCGACGCCGACGCTGGGCACCAGCGACCAGAGCGAGGCGGTGAGCGGGCTCATGCCCTTGACCAGTTGCAGGTACTGCGAGGTGAAGAGGGAGAAGCCCATCATCGCGAACATCGCGATGGTGTTGACGCTGATCGCGCCGCTGAAGGTGCGGATCCGGAACAGGCCGAGGTCGATCAGCGGGTCGGCGGCGGTGCGCTGGCGCCATACGAACGCGGCGGCCAGCAGCAGGCCGGCCGGGACGGCGAGGGCGGGCAGCGGGCTCCAGCCGTCCACGGCGAGGGTCTTGACGCCGTAGACCAGCGGCAGGATCGTGGCCATCGAGAGCGCGGCGCCGGGCAGGTCGAAGCGGCCGGTGCGGGCGGTGGAGCGGTACTCGGGGAGCAGGACGGGCGCGGTGAGCAGCACCAGGGCCATCACCGGGACGGCGAGCAGGAACGCGGAGCCCCACCAGAAGTGGTCGAGCAGCAGGCCGCCGGCGACCGGGCCGAGGGTGGCGCCGGCGGTGAGGACGCCGCCCCAGGCGCCGAGGGCGATCTGCCGCTGCTTGGGGTCGTGGAACATGTTGCGGACCAGCGCGAGCGTCGAGGGCATCACGGTGGCCCCGGCGACGCCGAGCAGGGCGCGGGCGGCGATCAGCTGGCCGGCGGTGTCGGCCCGGGCGGCCAGCAGCGAGGCGCCGATGAAGCCGGCGGCGCCGATCATCAGCAGCCGGCGGCGGCCGATCCGGTCGCCCAGCGAGCCCATGGTGATGAGCAGCCCGGCGAGCAGGAACGAGTACACGTCCATGATCCACAGCTGCTGGGTGCCGCTGGGCGCCAGCGTGGTGGAGATGAAGGGGACGGCGAAGAAGAGCACGCCCATGTCCATGGCGAGGACGAGGGTCGGGAGCAGGAGGACGGCCAGGCCGATCCATTCGCGACGGCCTGCGCGGCCGGTGGTTGCGGTCATGGGGAAGACGGTACGGACGTGTCAGACGCCTGTCTAGTACGTATGTGTAAATCGCTCGTGCGAGACGTCAGTGCGAGACATTCGTGCAAGACATCTGTGCAGCCCTTCCGTAGGATTCGGGGCATGGGAAACCGCGAAGACCTGATGGCCGGCGCCAAGCGCTGCCTGTACGAGAAGGGGTACGGGCGCACCACCGCCCGTGACGTCGCGACCGCCTCGGGCGTCAGCCTGGCCGCGATCGGCTACCACTTCGGTTCGAAGGACGCGCTGCTCAACGCGGCGATGATCGAGGCGATCGGGGAGATGGGGGCGGCCCTGGGCGCGGTGGTGGACGCCGCCAACCGGGTGTCCGGCGACCCGGAGGAGCGCTTCGCCGCGGTCTGGGACGGCCTCAGGACCGTCTTCACCGAGCACCGCGGGCTCTGGGCGGCCCAGTTCGAGGCGCTCGCCCAGGCCGCGCACGCGCCCGAGCTGGCGCACGCCTTCGCGGAGGCGCAGAAGGAGGGCCGGCTCGGTCTCGCCGCGCTGTTCCAGGGGCTGCCCGAAGTGCCGGACACCGAGGAGGAGGTCGTCCGCGGCTCCTTCTACCAGACCCTGCTGGCCGGGTACGCCGCCCAGTGGCTGGCCGCCCCCGAACTGGCGCCGAACGGGCGGGACTTCCTGCGCGGGCTGCGGCTGGTCAGCGGAAGCGTGTTCGGCCCCGCGGTGCCGTCACCGCCCGCCACCGCCCGCTGACGGCGGCCGGCCGTCGCCCGTCGCCCGCTACCGCTCGCTGACCGCTGCCGCCCGCGCCGCCCCGCTAGGCGGTGACCACCGTCAGCAGCACCACCGAGTCGACGTGGGCCAGCAGCCCGTGCCGTTCCTGGGGCACCGGCTCCAGGCGTCCGACCGGCAGCTCCTGGTGCCGGCCGGCGATGGTCAGCGAGACCCGGCCGCGCAGCACCTGGACGCTGCCGGCGGTCGGCGGGGTGTGCTCGTCCAGCGAGGTGCCCGCGGTCAGCGCGATCACGGTCTGCCGCAGGACGCCGTCGTGGAGCACCAGGTGGGCGCTGCGCCCGTGCGGGCTCTCGGCCGCCCGGGCGGCGTGCTCCACGGCGAGCTGTTCGAGATCGGGCATCGCGCGTCCTCCTGACCCGGCGTGCCGGGCCGACCCCGGGCGCCCGGACCGGCGCCGTGTGCCCAGGTTCGCGGACGCGCTCGGCTCGCGCACCCGGAGCCGTTCGACGTGCAGCCCCCGGCGAGTGCCCGCATCGTGGAGGCATGGCGATCAACGAGACAGTCTCCGGTGGGTTCCAGGTCAACCGCTCGCTGCTGGCCGGCGGCGCGCTGCTCACCGGTATCGGCGCCGTGCTCGGCGTGGCCGGGGCGGCGATGGTGTGCGCGGCGCTGGCCACGGCCGGCCGCAGCTGGGTGCGCAGCCTGGAGACCGCGCCGGCCGCGTTCGCCCAGCGGGCGCTGCGCGAGGCGAAGGTGGCGTCCAGCGCGGGCTGGGAGGCCTGGCGCGCGGAGCACGGTTCGCCCAACTGAGCGCACCCGTCGACCTGAGCCGCACCCGCGCCCGTCCGGGTGCGGCGGGCCGCCATGGGGGTGCGGCCCGCCGCGGCTGTGGACCCGCCTAGAGGCCGAGGGACTTGGCGATGATGCTGCGCATGACCTCGCTGGTGCCGCCGTAGATCCGGAACACCCGGTTGTCGGTGTAGAGCCGGGCGATCGGGTACTCCAGGATGTAGCCGTAACCGCCGTGCAGCTGAAGGCACTTGTCGATGACGGTGGAGGCCGACTCGGTGCAGAACAGCTTCGCGGCGGCCGCGTCGGCGACGGTCAGCTCCCCCTGCTGGTACAGCTCCAGCGCGCGGTCCACCATCGACTGCTGCGCCACCACCTGGGCCTCGCAGTCGGCCAGGGTGAACTTGGTGTTCTGGAACTCGGCCACCGCTTTGCCGAACACCTTGCGGTCCTTGACGTACTGGAGCGTGAACCGCACCGCCGCGGCCGCCGACGCGTACGCGCTGACGGCGATGGCCAGCCGCTCCTGCACCAGGTTGTGGGTCAGGTAGGAGAAGGCCCGGCCCTCCTCGCCGAGCAGGTTCTCCACCGGCACCCTGACGTCGCTGAAGGCCAGTTCGGCGGTGTCCGAGGTGCGCAGGCCGATCTTCTGCAGCTTGCGGCCGACCGTGTAGCCGGGGGAGGTGGTGTCCACGCAGAGGATGGACAGGCCGGCCCGGCGGTTGTCCGGGTCGTACGGGGCGGTGCGGCAGACCACCAGGACGAGGTCGGCCAGCACGCCGCCGGTGATGAAGGTCTTGGCGCCGTTCAGGACGTAGTGGGTGCCGTCCTCGGAGAGCTTCGCGGTGGTGGCGATGCCCGCGAGGTCGGAGCCGGCGCCCGGCTCGGTCATCGCGATGGCGGTCATGATGTCGCCGGAGACGAAGCCGGGCAGCCAGCGCCGCTTCTGCTCCTCGGTGGCGTACTCCAGCAGGTAGGGCAGGACCAGCGCGGTGTGCACGCCCGAGGAGCCGAAGCTCACGCCCGCCCGGGCGGTCTCCTCGGTGATCACCGTCTGGTACTTGAAGCCGCTCTCGCCCGCGCCGCCGTACTCCTCCGGCACCTCGATGCCGTAGACGCCGAGCGCGCCGAGCTGCCGGTAGAAGTCGCGCGGCGGGTGGCCGTCGGCCTCCCAGCTCTCGTAGACCGGGACGACCTCGTTGGCGATGAAGTCCCGGATGGTCTCCCGGAAGGCCTCGTGGTCCTCGTTGAACACGGTGCGGCGCACGGCGGCGCTCCCTTCGGTGGTGACCGGCTGCGGGCGCCGGCGGGGGCTGAACGTGCCAGGTGATGGCCTCACAAGTTAATCCCGGGTAGCTTCGGCTGTCCAGGGTCGACGGCACCGGAAAAGGCTGGTGGCCACCGGCGGTCGGCGCCCTCAAGTGAATCCTTGCTAGCCTTCGGGCGGCAGTCCGGAGCGCGGGAGGGGGGCTCGCCATGGTGGTCCGACGACCTCCCGGGCGGCGCGCCCAGATCCTCGCCGTGGCGGCCGACCGGTTCCACCGCAGCGGCTACCACCAGGTCTCCATGACCGAGGTCGCCGCCGGGGTCGGCATCACCGCGCCCGCCCTCTACCGGCACTTCCGAGGCAAGCCCGAACTGCTCGACCGCGCCGTCCGGCTGGGGCTGGACGCGCTGGCCTGCGGGCTGCGCGGGGCCCGCACCGCCGGCGACCTCGGCGCCGCGCTGGCCGCCGTCGCGGTCGGACACCGCCCGCTCGGCACCCTGGTGCAGCGTGACGCCAGGCTGCTGCCGCCGGCCCGGCGGGCGGCGCTGCGCCGCGAACTGCGCGCCGACGTCGCGCTGATGACCGCCGTGCTGCGCGCCGGACGGCCGGAACTTCCGCTGCCGGACGCCGAGTTGCTCTGCTGGTCGGCGCTCTCGGCCTGCACCGGGCTCTCCTACCAGTCGGCCGCGCCGCAGCCGCGCCGCGCCGAGGCGGTGTTGCGCGAACTTGTCGCCGCCGTCCTCGCGGCCTCCCCGGGCGGCGCCGCCGCCCACCCGGATCCCGCCGCCCACCCAGGTCCCGCTGTCCACCCGGATCCCGCTGTCCACCCAGGTCCCGCTGTCGCCCCCGCTCCCGTCCCCGCCGCCGATCCCGTCGCCCCGGGGTCGCCGGAGCCCAGGCCGCAGGCGCGCCGCGAGGAGCTGCTCGCGGCGGCCGTCCGGCTCTTCCACCAGCGCGGCTTCGACAACGTCAGCACCGACCAACTCGGCGCCGCCGTCGGCATCTCCGGCCCCAGTGTCTACCGGCACTTCGACAGCAAGGCCCAGTTGCTCGCCGCCTCGCTGGTGCGCAGCCGCGAACGGCTCTGGCAGGAGGTGGACGGCGCGTTCGCCGCCGCCGCCGGGCCGGAGGCGGCGCTGGCGGCCGGCCTGGGTGCGTACGTCGGCTTCGCGCTGCGCAACGGCGACTACCTGGGCGCGATGCTCAGCGAGACGGAGCGGCTGGCCCCGCCGGACCGCCGGGTCGCGGTGGACTTCCGGCGCGACTTCCTGCGCACCTGGGTCGGCCTGCTGCGGCGGGTCCGGCCCGAGTACGACGCGGTCGAGGCCCGGATCCGGGTCCACGCCCTGTTCGCGCTGGTCAACGACGGGGTGCGGAACCGCCCGCACAGCGCCCGCCCGGACCTCGGGAACTGCCTGCTGCACCTCGGCCGGGCCGTCCTCGGACTGCCCGGAACGGACGGCGGCCGGGTGCCCGCCCCGCGTTGACGGGGCGGGCACCCGGCCCGGAGGGTGTGGCTGCGCCCGGGGCCGGACAGGACCTAGCCGACGGCGCCCGGGAAGAAGGCCCGGGCGTCGAGGTTGCCGTTGCCCTGCAGAGCGCCGATGTTGCCGCCGTTGCCGGTCGCGGCGAGGCCGTTGTTCTGGTTGCTCGCGCCCGAGCCGGTGGCCGTCTGCTGGGTGACGACCACGTTGCCGTGGACGTTGCCGATGACGTTGGCGGAGCCGGTGTTGCTCACGACGCTGCTGTTGGAGTGGTCGATGGCACCGGCGCCGTTGTCGGCGTGGGCGCTGGCGGCGCCGAAGCCGACGAGGAGGAACGCCCCGAGGGCGGTGGCGGCGGCTGCGCGGATACGGGACACGGTGGTCTCCCTGAGCTGGGGGTGCGAAATGTGGCGCGATCCGGAGTGGCCGCTCCGTGGCGCCGTTGCCTGACGTCGCACGTTCAGCATTCACCAGCAGCGTGGACGAACTCCACCAAACAGGTGGCAATTCCCCCGATGGTGTCATGGTGACGCCGTATCCGGAGATAGCCCGACGGTTGCGACGGCGGCATCTCCACTCCTCAAAACTGCTGGTGGAGATGGAAGTTGACGTGCAAGGCGGCAAGGCCGGACAACCCTGAGCTGTCAACGCGGAGTTGACCGAGTTTTCTCAGGGAGAAAGAAATGGTGGCCGGATAGTCGCACTGGCACACTGGGGACCCATGTCTGAAGGTGCCCCGCCCGAGCCCGCCCCCGCCGAGGATCTGCGTACGACCGAGGTCGATCTCGGCGGACTGGTGAACGTCCTCGCCACCCACCTCTACTCCACCCCGCTGGTCGCTCTGCGCGAACTCGTCCAGAACGCCCACGACTCGCACACCCGCCGACTCCTGGAGGACCCGGACGGCGACCACCGCCCGCTGATCCGGGTGCGCGGCGACGCCGCCCGGCGGACCGTCTCCATCGAGGACACCGGCGCCGGCCTCACCGAGCCGGAGATCCATGCCTACCTCGCCACCGTCGGCACCGGCTACACCCGGATGCTGCGCGACCTCACCGGCAACCAGGAGCTGATCGGCGCCTTCGGCCTCGGCTTCCTCTCCGCCTTCTCGGTGGCCGACGAGGTCGCCGTCACCACCACCTCGCACCGCGAACCGCACCTCGGCCACCGCTACCGCAGCCGGGGCGGCGAGCAGTACCAGGTCGACCCGGTGCCCGCCCGGCCCCGCCCCGGCACGGTCGTCGAGCTGACCCTCAAGGCCGAACACGCCCACCTCGCCGACGAGGACGCGCTGCGCGACGTGCTCGGCCGGTACTGCGTGCTGCTGCCGATCCCGGTCCACGTCGGCGACGACGAGCAGCCCGTCAACAACGTCGAGGTGCCCTGGCGCCACAGCGTGCCGGGTGACCAGCACGCCGCCCGGATGCGCTTCGCCACCGCCTTCGGCCGCCGCTTCGAGCCGCTCACCGCCTTCCCCGTCCACCCGGCCGAGGGCGGCACCGGGGGAGGGGCCGCGGGCGGCACCGACGCGATCGGCCTGCTCTGGGTCCAGGACGGCGGCACTTACGGCAGCAGCGACAACCGCGACCTCGCCGTCTACCTGCGCGGCATGCTGCTCGCCGAGGACGCCCGCGACCTGCTGCCCAGCTGGGCCGGGTTCATCGGCGGCGTGGTCGAGTCCAGCCGGCTCACCCCCACCGCCAGCCGCGAGGACCTCCAGCGCGACGACCACTACCGCGCACTCCAGCGCGCCCTCACCGACGCCATCGTCGACGGCCTGTACGAGACCGCCCGGCTGCGGCCCGCCGCCTGGCGCCGCATCCTCACCCGGCACGGCCAGGACCTGCTCGGCGCCGCGCTCTGCGACGAGCGGCTGTTCACCCTGCTCGCCGACGACGTCCCCGTCCCCACCTCCCAGGGCGACCTCACCGCCGGCGCGCTGCGGGCCGCGGGCGGGGGCGCGGTGCACGTCGCGCTCGGCAGCGGCGGCGGCTTCGAGGAGATGCTGTACCGGGCGATGCGGGTGCCGATCGCCCGCGGCGACCGCTACGCCGTCCTGCCCTTCCTGCGCCGCTACGCCCAGCTGCGCGGCTGCCGCCTGGTCGAGCTGGGCAGCGAGCACGGCGACCGCGAGCTGTTCCGCGACCCGGAGCGCCCGCTGCCGGCCGGCGAGGCGGCCTGGCTGGCCGGCGCCCTCGCGGACGAGGGCGAGCAGCTCGTCCCTGCCCGGTTCGACCCGCCCGGCCTGCCGCTGGTCCTGGTGCCGGACCGCGAGGCCGAGCTGAAGGCCCGGATCGAGGACGACCAGGCCGACGCCCGGATCCCGTCCGCGGCGCTGCGGCTGGCCCGGGCGTTCACCGCCCGCACCGACGGCGAGGTCAGGGCCCGCCTCTACCTCAACCTGTCCTGCCCGGCCGTGCTGGACCTGCTCGCCGCCTACCGCGCCGGGCACACCGGCAGCGCCACGGCGGCGGGGCTGCTCCGCTCGCTCAAGGTGATCATGGCAGCCGCCTCGGCGGGCCCGGCCGGCTCGTCCGGAGGCGACCTCACCGCCGCGCTGTCCGGCGTCGGCACCGCGGTCTCGGCACTGACCGCCGCCGTCCCGGCCGGCCTGCCGGGCGTCCCGGACACCCTCGGCGCCCTCCCGGACGAGGCGTGACGGACGGATTGTCAGTGGTCCGCGGTAGACATCACATCAGCACCACGCAGGGGGACACCACATGAGTACCGACATCTGGGCCTGGGTCCACGACGCCCACCGCCAGCTGGCCGAGGCCGGCCACCGGCGGCTGGCCGACGCCATCTACGAGCTGCCCGGCCACGCCAACGAGGGCCGCAACGACCAGGTGGACGCCGTCTACCCGGAGGCGCTGGCCGCCTCCCGGGCGCTCGGCCTGCCCTGGGTCGAGGTCTACCTGCGGCACTGGCGGATGCAGAACCTGCTGAACAAGCGCCACCAGGGCGAGCAGGCCCTGCCCGAGGCGGTCGACCTGCTGGAGTTCGCCCACCGCGAGGAGACGGCGGGCTGCCCGCAGTCCGTCTGCGTGGTGCAGGACTTCGCGATCTGCCACGCCCGGGTCGACGGCCCCGGCTACGTGCCGGAGCGGCTGGCGGTGCTCGGCGAGACGCTGGAGCGGATCGAGCCCGGCCGCGCCTGCTTCGACTGCCTCTCCCGCGAGTACTCCGACGCGCTGGAGGACGACGGCCGCCACACCGAGGCGCTCGCCCACCTGGACACCGCCGCCACCCGGATCCAGGCGGCCGGCGAGCGGCTCTCGCTGCACTTCCACCACGCCCGGGCCGGCACCCTGCACCGGCTCGGCCGGCACCAGGAGGTGCTCGCGCTGCTCGACACCGCCGAGCAGGCCGAGCGCTCCCGCGGCCACGAGATCGACGAGAGCGACCGGCTCTGGGGCGGCCTGCTGCGGGCCCGCGCGCTGGCCTCGCTCGGTCGGACGGAGGAGGCGCTGGCGCTGCTGCCCGACCGGGAGGCCGCCGAGCGCCACGCCGACCTGCGGGACGGCTGGACGCACACGGTCGAGCTGCTGGTCGCGGCCGGCGCCTGGGAGAACGACGCCGAGCTGGGCGCCGCCGTGGCCGGCTGGGTCGGCTACCTGGACGGCACCGGCTCGCACCGCCCGTGCGTGGACCTGCTGCTGGCGGCGGGTCGGCTCGCCCTCGCCCGCGGCGCCCGGACGGTGGCGCTGACCCTCGCCGCGACCGGGGAGCGCAAGCTCGCCCAGCTGCGCCGCACCGACGGCGTGGCCGCGGAGGTCGCCGCGCTGCGGGCGGCCGCCGAGGCGCTGCCGGAGCCCGAGCTGCCCGTCCCGCCCGGCGAGCTGGCGGCGCACCTGGCCGAGGTCGGTGTGCCCTACGAGACCGGCGCCGACCTGCTCTCCGTCGCCCTGGACCAGTACCGGGGCGAGCCGGCCGGTGCCACCGAACTGGCCGTCAACCTGGCCGCGGTGCTCGGCGGCCTCGGCCACGCCCGGGCCGCCGGCGACCTGCTCTGGCACTGGCTCGACACCGCCCCGACCGACGAGGTGCTGATCGGCATGCTCGGCTCCGCCCTGATCGACGCGGGGGACGGCGAGGGCGTCCGCCGCCTCGCCGACCGGCTGGCCGACGACAGCCCGGAGGACGGGCACTGGATACGCGCCCGCTGGGCCGCCGCCGAGGGCCGCTGGGCCGAGGTGCTGGAGCAGTGCGAGGCGATCCTGGCCCTGGACGCCGGCCGGATCAACACCCGCCGGCTGGCCGCCGGCGCCGCCACCGAGCTGGGCGACCACGCCACCGCGCAGCGGCTGTACCAGGAGCTCCTGGAGCACGCGCTGCCCGCCGAGGCCGCCCCGGAGGAGGAGCGCCACCGCACCGTCCAGGAGTCCGACCTCTGGCACCTGATCACGGCGGCCACCGCCAACCGGGACTGGGCCGCGGTCCGTTCCGCCGGCGCGCTGCTCGGCATCGAGTTCGACGAGCCCGAGGGGCCGGTGGACGAGGAGTGGCAGCTGGTCACCGTCCGGGCCACCCGCACCAACGGCGCCACCGCCGACCTGCCCGCCGTCCGCACCGGTCCGGCCACCGCCCGGATCCTGCCGGTGCTCGGCGAAGACCTGACGCTCAACCACGGCGACGTGGTGGTCTTCGCCCCGGCGCTGCTGGAGCCGCCGCCGGCCGAGGACGCCCCCGAGGAGGAGCGGCGCGGCTGGCGCCCGGTGTTCGAGCTGCTCACCCTGCTCGACCCGGCGGGGTACACCACGTACTGGATCGACGGCGGCTGGCCCGGCGACGAGCCGTGGGCGGCGCTGCGCGAGAGCCTCCAGCAGGCCGGCTACGCGGTCTGGGCGTACAGCGGGGAGCAGTACCGCATCACCGACCCGGCCGACGAGGACGGCACGCTGCCCGGCGTGTACGCCGCCCTCGGGGTGCCGCCGACGGCCTCCGCCGCCGAGGCCGACGCGCTGCTGCACCGGCTCACCGGGGACTGGGCGCACCCGCTCGCCTGGCTCGACCTGGCCAAGGCGGCGGGCGCGGACGCCGCCCGGCACGAGGAGGTCGTCGAGCGCTACGGCCTCTGACCCGGTCCGGCCCCGGCCGCCGGCCCCGGTCTGGTCCGGCCCCGGCCCGGTCCGGGCACGCGCGCCACGGGGGCGGGGCGCGCGTGCCCGGACCGGGAACCATCCCGGGATCTGTCGAGTCTTGGTAAATGCTTTACCATTTCATTGCCAAGACTCGACCCCCAGGAGTGTCCGCCCGTGACCAGCCTCGCCCTCGGCCCGTCCTGGCTCGATCCGACCAACCTGATCTCCGCCTTCGGTCTGATCGGCATCCTGGCCATCGTCTTCGCCGAGTCCGGCCTGCTGATCGGCTTCTTCCTGCCGGGGGACTCGCTGCTGTTCACCACCGGCCTGCTGGTGGCCGGCGGCACCTACCTGCACCAGCCGCTCTGGCTGGTCTGCGCGCTGATCGTGGCCGCCGCGGTGGCGGGGGACCAGGTCGGCTACCTGTTCGGCCGCAAGGTCGGGCCGAGCCTGTTCCGCCGCGCCGACTCCCGGCTCTTCAAGCAGGAGAACGTGGAGAAGGCCGCCGCCTTCTTCGACCGGCACGGTCCCAAGGCGATCGTGCTGGCCCGCTTCGTGCCGATCGTGCGCACCTTCACCCCGATCGTCGCCGGGGTGAGCAGGATGAACTACCGCACCTTCGTGGTCTTCAACCTCGTCGGCGGCGTGCTGTGGGGCGCCGGTGTCACCGTGCTCGGCTACTTCCTGGGCCGGATCCCGTTCGTCCGGGAGAACATCGAGGCGATCCTGGTCGGCATCGTGCTGGTCTCGGTGGTCCCGGTGGCGGTCGAACTGCTGCGGGCCCGCCGTTCCGGCGCGGCGTCCGCCGACCGCCACCGCGCCGGGTAGGCGTCCGCGGCCCCCGCCGGGGTACGCCACGTACATGTGCGTCCGGCAGTTCGATCAGGCAAGGTGTAACCCGAGATCGAACGGTGGCCGACGGCCACCAGGGGCGGCAAGGAGCGGAAGTGCCTAAGCGGGGCCGACCGGGCGCAGGCAAGCGGGCGAGGGGAGGCCGGGCGGTCCGTCAGACCCGGCGGACGCCGCCGGTACGGCCGGTGAACCCCGCCGAGGCGCCGCCCACCGAGGGCCTGCTGGGCCATCCGGCCCCGACCGTCGAGCCCGCCACCGTCGTCCCCTTCGTCCCGCCGATCACGGAGACCAGGGGCCTGCTGTCCCCGGAGCCGGAGCCGGAGCCGGCCCCCGAGTCCGGGGCGCCCGCCGGGTCCGGGCCGCACCCCGCGCTCGGGCCGCACCCCGTGCCCGGGCAGGCGCCCGGCCCGGAGGACGCGCGCCCGGCCCGCCGCCGATCGGTCGCCGAGGACACCCTCACCCCCGAGGAGTGGCGGGCCGCCGGCTACACCCCGCCGATGGGCATCCCGGTCCCGGAGCTGACCGCCGGTGCCCCCGGCGAGGCGCCCTGGCCGGACCGGATGCGCACCCTGCTGCGCATGCCGATGTCCGAGCGCCCCGCCTTCGAACGGACCGCCCGCGAGCTGCACCCCTCCGCGGGTGCGACCCGCAACGTCCCCCGCATCCTCGACCTGACGCTGCGCATCGGCGAGCTGCTGCTCGCCAGCGGCGAGGCCGCCGAGGACGTCGAGGCGGCGATGCTCGGCATCGCGCACGCCTACCGGCTGGACCGCTGCGAGCCGCAGGTGACCTTCACCCTGATCGGCATCTCGCACCAGCCCTCGCTGGTCGAGCCGCCGATCACCGCCGACCGGGTGGTGCGCCGCCGCACCTCCGACTACACCCGGCTGAACGCGGTCTACGAGCTGGTCGCGGACATCACCGCGGAGAAGGTCACGGTCAACGACGCCTACCGCCGGCTCGCCCTGATCCGCCGCAACCGGCACCCGTACCCGGGCTGGATGCTCGCGCTGACCACGGGTCTGCTGGCCGGCGCGGCCACCTTCCTGGTCGGCGGGCGGATCGACGACAAGGCCTGGCTGGTGTTCGCCAGCGCCTTCGTCGCGGCCGTCCTCGGCGACCGGCTGGCCTCCACGCTGGCCCGGCGCCGGCTGCCGGAGTTCTACCAGTTCGTGGCAGCCGCGATGCCGGCCGCCGCCTCCGGGATCATCCTGTCCTTCAACGACTGGGGCCTGCGCGGCTCGGTGGTGATCACCGGTGGCCTGTTCGCGCTGCTGCCCGGCCGGGCGCTGGTCGCCGCCGTCCAGGACGGCCTGACCGGCTTCTACATCACCGCCGCGGCCCGCCTGCTGGAGGTGATCTACCTGGTCGCGGGCATCGTGATCGGCGTGATGCTGATCCTCTACCTGGGGGTCGGCTTCGAGGCGAAGCTGCGGCCGGACGAGAGCCTGGCGGGCGTCACCTACCCGCCGGTCCAGATGATCGCCGCGATGCTGCTGACCCTGGCCTTCGCCACGCTGCTGCAGACCGACCGCCGCTCGCTCGCGCTGGTCACCCTGAACAGCGGCATCGGCTGGGCCAGCTACGGCGTGCTGGCGTACAACGCGGGCATCTCCCCGATCGTGGCGACGGGGGTGGCGGCCGGCCTGGTCGGCCTGTTCGGCCAGCTGATGGCGCGCTACCGCAACGGCTCCGCGTTGCCGTACGTGACCGCCGCGATCGGCCCGCTGATGCCCGGTTCGGCGCTCTACCTGGGGATGCTGTCCTTCGCCCAGGGCCACGCCAGCGCGGGCCTGGTGTCCGTCTCCCGGGCGGCGGCGATCGCGATGGCGCTGGCGATCGGGGTGAACCTCGGCGGTGAGATCGCCCGGATGTTCATGAAGCTGCCGGTCGGCGGCGAGCGCCCGTCGCTGTACCCGGTCGTGCCGCGCCGGGCGGCCAAACGCACCCGCGGGTTCTGACCGCGCGTTGGACCGGTGTTGGGCTCCGGGCCATGTCACGGCAGGCCGCACGCAGGACCAGGAACGAAGGTAAGACGCATGACCACACTGCTGGACGGCTACCGCGAGCACATCGTCGCCGCGCACAAACAGCCGCTGTTCCTGCTGCTGGTCGGCTTCATCACCTCCTTCGTGTGCATCCGGTTCAGCGTCCGGATGATCCGCGCCGAGGTGCGGTGGTGGTTCGGCAACGTCACCCCCGGCGGCCTGCACATCCATCACATGGTGTTCGGCCTGGGCTTCCTGCTGGTCGGCGGCGTCGGGGTGTTCGCCACGTACGGCGGGCACCCGTGGATCGACTGGTTCGGGCTGGTCTTCGGCATCGGCTGCGGCCTGGTGCTGGACGAGTTCGCGCTGATCCTGCACCTGGACGACGTGTACTGGAGCGAGCAGGGCCGCAAGTCGGTGGACGCGGTGATCTTCGGGATCCTGTTCACCGCCCTCCTGCTGGTCGGGTACGTGCCGCTCGGCGTGGTGCCCAGCCAGGAGACCAGGTGGGGCCTGATCACGGTGATCTCGGTGAACGCCCTGGCCTCGGTGATCACCCTGATCAAGGGCAAGATGTGGACCGGCCTGCTCGGCATCATGGTCCCCGGCCTGTCCTGGATCGGGGCGATCCGGCTGGCCCGCCCGAGCAGCCCGTGGGCCCGCTGGCGGTACGCCACGCGCCCGCGCCGCCGGGCGCGTGCGCTCCGGCGCGAGCGCCTGCTGCACCGGCGTGCGGACCGGGCCCGTACCTGGCTTTTCGACCTGATCGCCGGCGCTCCCGACAAGGTGCCCGCGAACCACCCCGCCGCCCACCGGGTGGCCGAGCGGATGTCCGCCCGGGCCACCGCCCACCTCGACGCGCATGCCGCCCGGGCGCTGGCCCGGCGTCAGGCGCGGCTGGCGGACCGCCGCTCGGCGGCCGCCGCCGGGGCCGGGGCGGCGAACTCCCCGGCGGCGGGTGGGCCGTACGGCGGGGGCGGCCCCGGCGCGGGCCCGTCCCTCGGGGCGCAGCAGCGCCGTCGTGCGATCCGGGCGGGGCGCAATCGGACGTACGCGGTTCGTCCGACCGGGGTGGAGCACCGGTCCGGGCGACACCCCCACCTGCGGCCGCACACCCGCCGGATCCACCGGTAGTTCGCATACCCTGTGCGCCCGGCTGAAGGTGACTTGTGGTCAGATCATCTGATGGTCACCCGCCCGGCGGAGTGCGTCCGAGGTGTGAAAAGCGCCGGAGTTGAGAACATGATCGGCGAGTGACCGTTCTGTCATGTGATGGGATGATTCGTCGGACCTGCTCCGCCCGGCCGCCCCGCCCGAGCGCCGCGGACCGTCCGCCGCCGTCCCCTCCGGACCCGTGAGAAGGGGATGTCTCGTGGCGCGCAGGCTCCTGCCGACCCTCCTGTTGTCCCTCACCGCCCTGCTCGGGCTGCTCCCCGCAGCCCAGGCCGCCCCGGCGGACCCCGAACCGGCCGCCGGCCCCGCCCGGACGGAGGACCCGTACCCGACCACCGGGGAGATCGACCGGGCCCGCGCCGAGGCCGACCGCACCGCCGCCTCCGTCACCGCCATCGAAGCCGGCCTCGCCGCCGCCCGGACCGAACTCGACCAGGCCGGCCGCAGCGCCGAACAGGCCGTCGAGGCCTACAACGGCGCCCAGCTCGCCCTCGTCCGGGCCCGCGCCGACGAGACTGCCGCCGCCCGGAGCGCCACCGCCGCCGAGGCCGACCGCACCGCGGCCGCCGAGGACGCCGCCCAGCTCGCCGCCGAAACGTACCGCCAGGGCGCGGGCGCCGCACTCTCCGCCCTCAACGCCCTGCTCGGCGCCCACGGCCCGCGCGAAGCCGGCGACCGCGCCGCCGTGATCGGCGTCGCCAGCGAGCGCACCCGGCAGATCCTCGACGCCGCCACCTCCACCGCCGCCGCCGCGACCCGAGCCTCCGCCGCCGCCCGCGCCGCCACCGAGAACGCCGAGAAGGCCGCCGCCGAGGTCGGCGCCGCCAGGGCCAGGGCCGAGGCCCGGCTCGCGGCCCAGCAGGAGGCGGTCACCGCCGCCGACCGCCGCCGCGAACAACTGCTCACCGACCTGGCCGCCGCCCGGCACACCACCGTCGACCTGGAGCGCCGGCGCAGCGAGGCCCTGGAGGCGATCGCCGCCCGCGAGGCCGAGGCCGCCGCCCGCGCCGCCGCCGAGAAGGCCGCCGCCGAAGCGGCCGCCGCGGCCGAGGCCGCCGCCAAGGCCACCCCGGCCGCACCTCCCGCCGCCGGCGGCGCGTGGTCCGCCGAGGGCGCCGCCGCCGCCATCGCCTTCGCCCGCTCCAAGATCGGCCTGCCCTACATCTGGGGCGGCGAGGGCCCGGCCGGCTACGACTGCTCCGGGCTCACCATGATGGCCTGGCGCGAGGGCGGCAAACAGCTCAACCACTTCGCCGCCGACCAGTACGCCCAGAGCACCCCGGTCAGCTACCGCCAGCTGCGCCCCGGCGACCTCGTGTTCTGGACGGACACCGGCCGCGCCGTCGACATCCACCACGTCGGCCTCTACATCGGCGACGACCAGATGATCGAGGCCCCCCGCGTCGGCATGCCGGTCAAACAGGCCAGCCTCTGGATCATGGGCACCCCCGACTTCTACGCCCGCCCGTAGCGCCCGGCCCGCTTCCGCGCCCGCCCGCAGGGCCCGATGTGCGCGTCCGGCTCGCGTCGGGGCTGTCGGCGGCGGGCGCTAGCGTGGCCGCGTCGATCACTCGGGAGGAGACGCGATGAGGCTGCGGGACGTCGAGGCGGGGGACGTCGGGGCGTACGTCCGGATGCGGTGCGACGCGGTGATGATGGCCCAGCTGGGCGGGCCGCTGCCGGAGGAGCGGGTGCGGGAGCGGCTGCGCAAGGACGTCGTGGAGGTCGCCGAGGACCGTTCGTGGATCAAGGTGATCGTCCCGGACGGCGCCGGGCCGGAGGTGGTGGCCGGCTCCGTCACGCTCTGGTCGCACGAGGAGGACGGCGCCGCCGTGGCCGAGATCGGCTGGATGGTGCTGCCCGAGTTCCAGGGGCGCGGCCTCGCCAAGGCGGCCGTCCGGGAACTGCTGGACGCGGCCGCCCGGGACGGCCGGTGGGGCCCGGTGCACGCCTTCCCGGCGACGGCCAACGGCCCGTCCAACGGGATCTGCCGGGCGCTCGGCTTCCGGCTGCTCGGCGAGCTGGACGTCGACTTCGCCGACCGAGTCCTGCACTGCAACCACTGGGTGGTGGTGCCGGGGGAGCACCACGCATCGGGCACGGAATAAATGGGATGCCGCCCGAAAGCGGCGCCCGTACGGTGGCCCGATGGGCAACACAACCGATGACGGGGCCGTCGACATCGTGAACGGCCTCCAGATCCGCGCGATCGCCGAGAGCGAGGTGGCCGCGTGGGACCGGGCGCTCGCTCTGGGCTTCCTGCGTTCGCACGCGGAGAGCACGGCCGACTTCCGCCGCCTGCAGTGGGAGCCGGGCCGGATGCTGGCCGGCTTCGACGGCGACCGCTGCATCGCCACCTTCCGCAGCTTCGACGTCGAGCTGACCGTCCCGGGCGGGGCCACCGTCCGGGCCGACGCCGTCACCGCCGTGACGGTCAGCACCACCCACCGCCGCCGCGGCCTGCTCGGCACGTTGATGCGCCGCGACCTCGCGGCCGCCGCCGAGCGGGGTTCGGCGGTCGCCATCCTGATCGCCGCCGAGTACAACATCTACGGCCGCTACGGCTTCGGCCCGGCCACCCGCGGCCACGGCTGGAACATCGACCTGCACCGCACCCGCGGTCTGCGCGACGGCCTGCCCACCGTGCCCGGCGGGCGGATCGACTTCGTGACCATGGCGCAGGCCCGCGAGCTGGGCCCCGACCTGCACGAGCGCTGGCGGCGCACCCAGCCGGGCGCGATCGCCCGCGACGAGCTGTGGTGGAAGCGGAACACCGGCGAACTCAAGGTGCCGGGGAACGAGTTCAAGGAGCCGTTCGCGGCCGTCCACCGGGACGCCGACGGTACGGTCACCGGCCTGGTGGCCTACCGGGTCGACGACACCTGGGACGGCAGCTACCCGAACTGCACCCTGACCGTGGCCGACTTCCTCGCCCTCGACCGGGCGACCGCCGCCGAGCTGTGGCGCTTCGTCCTCTCCGTCGACTGGGTGCACAAGGTCGTCGCGGAGAACATCGGCCCGGACGACCCGCTGCCGCTGCTGCTCCAGGACCCGCGCGCCGCCACCCCGTACGTGGACAACGCCGACTTCACCTGGCTGCGGGTGCTGGACGTGGCGGCCGCGTTCGACGCCCGGACGTACGGCGCGCCCGGCCGGGTGGTCCTGGAGGTCGAGGACCGGCTCGGCTACGCCTCCGGCCGCTGGGCGATCGAGGTCGCCGCGGACGGCACCGGCCGCTGCACCCGGACCACGGACGACGCCGACCTCGCCCTGGACGCCTCCGAGCTGGCGTCGCTCTACCTGGGCGGCGAGACGGCGCCCCGGCTGCTCGCGGCCGGCCTGCTCACCGAACTGCGCCCCGGCGCGGCGGCCGCCGCCGACCTGCTGCTGCGCACGCCGCTGCAGCCCTGGAACCCGGACGGCTTCTGAGCGGCCGCCACGCCGAGGACCGGATCGCACCGCTGCGGTCCGGCCCTCGACGCGTCCGAGCTGCCCTCGGGCGGGTTACTTGACGGCGGTTTTCCCGATGGTGGGCAGGATGAAGTCCTGAATGAGGCCCTTGGCATCGCGGACGATCGGGCGGAACACCCGATAACGCGAGAGGTTGATCACCCGGGCCGCCATGGGAGTGGACCGGCGGACGAATTCCCGCGTCCGCTCGGTGTCCTCGGTCCGGTCGAAGACCCAGTAGAGCACCACGACCATCAGGTGCAGCCAGAGCACGTCGGGCAGCAGCTCGCCCAGCTCGGCGTCCAGCTTGGGGGCCAGCTCCGATCCCTGCAACACGTCGCGGAACAGTTCCACGGCGGTCGCTCGCGCCGGGTGGGACTCGTTGGAGAACGGGCTCAGCGAGCTGGTGGGGTCGGCGGCCGTGCGGAAGAACTGCGCGGCGAACTCGTGGTACGGCGCGGCCGTGTCGAGCCAGGAGGTCAGCGCGATTTCCAGGCGCTCGGCAAAGTTCCGCGTATGGGCCATGCGGTTCCTGGCATCCGCCGCATGGTCGTACGTCATTCGGTCATAGAACCCTTGAATCAGGAATTCCTTCGCCGAGAAATAGTAGTAAGCATTGCCGACCGAGACGCCCGCCTCGGTGGCGATCGCGCGCATGGTGGTCTTCTCGTAGCCGCGCTCCTGGAAGAGCCGCATCGCGGTCTCCAGGATCAGTGCCCGGGTCTGCTCGCTCTTGTCGGTCTTCGGCTGCGCCCGGCCGCCGGGCATGGGCCCGCTGTCGGCCGCACCGCTCGTGCCGTCCGTTCGGTTCGTCGCTGCCAGGTCGTCCACGGGCACGAGCCTAACCGGAGACGAAGCTCCGACCTGTGTCGGTGGACGCGGCACCGGGCGTCCCCTCCGTGCTCGGTGCCACATCCACCACCCCCGCCATTTCGAACGCGTTCAAAATGATGTGAGCACTGTAGAGGTTTCGCTTGAACATGTTCAACTCCAATCTGTGGGAGGCTCGTCACATGATCAGTCCCGTGCAGACCACCATCCGGCGCGGCGGAGCGCAGGACGCCGCGGCCGTCGCCGACCTGCACGCCCACAGCTGGAGCACCGCCTACCGCGGGATCGTCCCCGCGGACGCACTCGGCGACGGGCTGCCCGTCCAGCGGCGCGAGCTGTGGGAGCTGCGGCTGACCGTCGACTACGGCGATCCGGCCGCCGAGCCCGAACTGCTGATCGCCGAACAGGCCGGGGAGGCGGTCGGGTTCATCTACCTCGTCCCGCAGCCGGACGGCCGGGTACTGGTCGACAACCTGCACGTCCGCCCCGGGCGGACCGGCGGCGGCGTCGGCCGCGCGCTGTTCGCCGCGGCCCGCGCCCACGTCGCCGAACGGCACCCCGGGGCCGAGCTGTACCTGGAGGTGCTGCGCGACAACGTCCGCGCGATCGCCTTCTACGAGCGCGAGGGCGGCGTGCGGACGCGGGTGCAGGAGGGTGTGTTCCCGGGCGGGTACGTGCTGCCCGAGTGCGTGTATAGCTGGTCCGCCGAGAGCCTCGCGGCGCAGGCGGTGTCAGCGCAGGCGGCGCCGGCTCAGCCGACGTCGTAGACCGTCACCGGCACCCCTCGCTCCACCAGCCGCGCGGACACCAGCGGTTCGACCCGCTCCCAGCGCCCGCCGGCCAGCCCGCAGCCGATCCGCGGCATGTGGACGGAGGCGCCGAGTTCCCGCGCGTGGTCGCCCAGCGCGGCCAACGCGGTGTCGATCGCCTCGTACCGGACCGGCACCCCGGTGGAGCGCCCCGTCCGGATGCCGCGCTGGCCGACCAGGTTGGCCACCCAGACGTACGGCTCGACCTGCACCAACTGCAGGGCGCCGAGCCCGAAGTCGTTCCCCGCCCGCTCCCGGTGCCAGCGCCGGAACGCGGCCTCGGGCTCGGGCCAGCGTCCGGACAGCGCGAGCACGAAGCCCTTGCCCCAGCCGCCGAGGTCGTTGCAGACGTGCGCGATCACCTTCACGCCCTTGCCCTGCGGCGCGGTGGCATCGCCCCGGACATAGGTGATTTCCGCCATGCCTCGAACGCTAGACCGAGGCTCTGACAGTCCGCTCGGCATTTTCCGCAGGGGCCCCGGCGGCGGGTGCCGCCCCGACCCCGCCGGCGCGCAGGTGCCGCCGCCCGGCCAGGGCGATCAGCAGGGCGAGCGCGGCGGCGCAGGCCGGCAGCGCGTAGCCGGTGCCGGGGGCGGCGTGCTCGGCGACCGCGCCGGCGAGCGCCGCGCCGCCCGAGATGCCGACCACGATGCCGGACACCGCGACCGCCATCCCCTCGTTGAACTGCCGCCCCGGCAGCAGCTCCTGGACCAGCGTCATGCCGGTCACCATGGTCGGCGCGGTGGCCGTGCCGGCCGCGAACAGCGCGATCCCGAGCAGGCCGAGCCCGGCCCCGCCCAGTCCGGCGGCGAGCGGCAGCAGCAGCACCCCGGCCATCGCCGCGGCCCCGGACAGGAAGCGCACCCCGGTCGCCCGACGCGGCGTCAGCAGTCCGAACAGCAGCCCGGCCAGGCAGGATCCGCCCGCGACCAGGGCCAGCAGCGCGCCCGCCGCCGCCTTGTGCCCGAGCGCGTCGGCGTACGCGACGGTGGTGATCTCGGTCGAGCCGAAGACGACGCCGGTGGCGAGGAAGGCGAGCAGCAGCACCCGCAGCCCGGGCACCCGCAGCGGCGAGCCGTGGCGGTCGCCCTCCGAGCGGGCGGGCAACGGTGGTTCGGTGCGCCGCTGGGCCGCGAACAGGAGGGCGCCGGTGGTGCCGAGCGCCCCGGCGGCGAGCAGTCCGGCCTCCGGGGCGACCGCCGTGCAGAGCGTCATGGCGAGGACGGGCCCGGCCATGAAGCAGAGTTCGTCCAGGGCCTGTTCGAGGGAGTTGGCCAGGTGCCGGGCGGCCGAGTCGGCCCGGTACAGGTGTGCCCAGCGGGCCCGGGCCATGCCGCCGAGGTTGGGCGCGGCCGCGCCGGCCGCCCAGCAGGCGTAGAGCGTCCAGTCGGGTGCGCCGAGCCGGAGGCAGAGCAACAGGGCGGCGAGCGGGGCGGCGTTGTAGAGCGCGGCCGGTACGGTCACCCGCGCCTGCCCGTACCGGTCCACCAGCCGACCGAGCAGCGGCATCCCGATCGCGCCGGTGATCAGCCCGGCCGCCGAGACGGTGCCGGCCAGCGCGTAGGAGCCGCGCCGTTCGGCGAGCAGCACGACCAGCGAGACGCCGTTCATCGACAACGCGAGCCGGCCGAGCAGCCCGGCGAGGGTGAAGGCGGCTGCGCCGGGGGCCGCGAACAGCCGCCGGTAGGAGGTGAGGAGGGCGCGCGAGGGCATCGGGCTCCTGGGGAGAGTGAGGGGGGTGCCCATCAGCCTCCCGTCGGTGCCCGGCGGCGGTCCAACACCTGTTCCGTCGCATTCACAGCAGGTTGTTGTTAATCTGCCGCCCATGCCCCGTGACCTGCACCCCCGACTGCTCCGCGGCTTCGTCGCGACCGCCGAGAGCCTGCACTTCGGCCGGGCCGCCGGGCGGCTGCACGTCGCCCAGCAGGCGCTCAGCCGGGACATCCGGACCTTGGAAGGGCTGCTCGGCGACGCGCTGTTCACCCGCACCACCCGCAGCGTCGAACTCACCCCGGCCGGGCAGCGGTTGCTGCCCCGGGCGCGCCGGCTCCTCGCCCTGCACGACGAGATCCTGGCGGGCGCCGCGGCCCGGCCGCTGCTGCTGGACCTCAACAGCGACGTCACCGGCCCGGACCTCACCGCCGACCGGGTGCTCGAACGCGCCCGCGCCGCCTGGCCGGAGGGCGAACTGCTGGCCCGCTTCCACGGCGGCCTCGCCGCGGCCGCCGCCGAACTGCTGGCCCACCGGCTGGACGTGTCCTTCGGCCGGTTCGCCGGACTGCCCGCCCCGCTGCGCGACCAACTCGCCCAGCGGCCGGTCCGGTTGGAGCGGATCTCGGTGATGATGGCGGACACCCACCCGCTGGCCGGCCGTCCGGTGCTGCGGGTCGCCGAGCTGACCGGGCATCCCGTCGACGTCTGCGCCGGCAACCCGGCCACCACCGAGTGGGCCGATCTCGGCGTCCGCCTGCTGCGCGAGCACGGCCTGACGCCGGCCGCGCCGTACGTGCCGCCGGTGGGCGTGGACGAGACGGCCCGCTACCTGGCCCGGCACGGCGATCCGATGCTGACCACCGTCGGCGGGCCGAGGATTCCGGGGGCGGTGAACGTGCCGCTGGTGGAGCCGGTGCCGCTGAGCCTGGTCAGCCTGGTGCACCGGCCCGGCGAGCGCCACCCGGGGCTGGCCGCACTGGGCGCCGCGGCCGCCGGGCTCGGTGCGGCCGAGGGCTGGCTGCGCCGGCCGGCGGGCAGCTGGCTGCCGGTGGCGGACGCGGCGCTGCTCGGGTGAGACCGGGCCGTCGGGACGGGCCGCCGGAAACCCTGGGACGCGACACCGCCCCTGCCGTCGGGGGTCGGCAGGGGCGGCGGGTGGGCGGACCGGGCCGCGCGGCGGGTCCGGTGGCCCGGGTGGCGGTCGTGGACGGCCGGGTCAGGCCGCCTTGACGGCGGAGATGTCGAAGCTGAGCTTGACCTTCTCGCTGATCAGCACGCCGCCGGTCTCCAGGGCCGCGTTGTAGGTCAGGCCGAACTCGGTGCGGTCGAGGACGGCGCTGCCCTCGAAGCCGACCCGCTCGGCGCCGTAGGCGTCGGTGGCGCTGCCGGTGTACTCCAGGTCCAGGACCACCGGGCGGGTGGTGTCCTTGATGGTCAGCTCGCCGCTCATCCGGTACGTGTCGCCGCGCAGCCGTTCGGCCGAGGTGCTGCGGAAGCGGATCTCCGGGTAGGTGTCGGCGGCGAAGAAGTCGCCGGTGCGCAGGTGCTCGTCGCGCTGGGCCTGGTTGGTGTCGATGCTGGCGACCTTGATCATCAGGTCGGCGGAGGAGTTGCCCGGGGTGCTGCCGTCCAGGTGCAGCTTGCCGTCGTACTCGGTGAAGCGGCCCTTGACGTTCGTCACCATGG
This sequence comes from Kitasatospora sp. NPDC088160, assembly GCF_044741445.1. Taxonomy (NCBI): domain Bacteria; kingdom Bacillati; phylum Actinomycetota; class Actinomycetes; order Kitasatosporales; family Streptomycetaceae; genus Kitasatospora; species Kitasatospora sp. NPDC088160. The sequence goes on from NZ_JBIUSS010000009.1 coordinate 212,779, forward strand.
CGTGGCGCACCGAGAAGGCGACTTCGCTGTGCGTGGTGTCGATGGTCCAGTCGCCGGTCAGGTGGGCGAGGTCCGGGCCGGTCGGGGTCTCGGCGACGGCGGTGGGGGTGGTGGTCTTGGTGCGGTTGAACAGGCCCATGGCTCCTCCTCGGGTCCGAAGCCATTTGTTTAGGCTTCAACTTGTTGGTTTCAGCGTAGGCCGCTTTCGTTCAAATTTCAACCACAGCCCTCGGCGTTTCGCGAAAGACTTGGCGGAGCGGCACTGTCGGACCGCCCGGTTAGGCTGCGAAGGACGGTTCCGCCGACCGGAAGGCCTCCCGCATGTTCGTCCTGCACGCGCTCTGGCGGGCGGGCGGACGGCTGGCCCTGTGGGCCGAGGACGCCCGCGCCCATCCGGGCGCCGCCGAGCCCCGCCCCGGCCGGGCGGCCCCGCGCGCCCACCCCTACGCCTGCCCGGCCGGCGAACTCGCCGCCGTCCTCGGCGGCATCGGGCCCGGCCTCGGCTGGCTCGCCGGCCAGGCCCCCGAGCGCTGGGCCACCCTGCTGCTGCCCACCACCGGCGCCCTGCCCGCGCCCTCGCCCGACCTGCCCGTCACCCCGGTCCGGGGCGCGGCGGTCCTGGCGCCCTGGCGCGTCCCCGCGCTGCTCTTCGACACCGGGGCGGCCGCCCAACTGCTCGGCGAGGTCTTCGACCCGCACTGGGCCGTCACCAGCACCGATCTGCCCGGTACCGGGCGCGTAGAGGTCGTCCAGGGCCCCTCGCTGCGCTGGCTGACCGGCGTGCACGACCTCGCCTGGCGAACGGTCGGCCGGGGCCGGGTGCTGCCGCTGCCCGTCCTGGCGGACGGCCGTCCGCAGGCCCGTTGGCGGCCCGACCCCACCCCGGCGGGCCGCCGGGAGGCCGCCGCACTGGCGGACGGCTGCCCGCCCGTCCTGCTGGGGGAGTGGCCGGCCGGCGCCGCCGGCACCGGCGAGGCCCTGCTGGACGCCGCGCTGGGCGCGCTGGTGGACGCCGAGGCCCGGGCCGCCCTGGCCGGCACGCCCCCGTTGGGCCCGGGCGGTGCCCGGACCGGCGACGCCCGAACCGGTGGCGCTCCGGCGCCCGCCCCGACGGCCGCCGCGCTGGGAGCCGACGCCCCGACGGCCGCTGCGATGGGGACCGCCGCGGTGGGGGCCGCCGCCGAACGCTGGCTGCACGCCCTGACCACCCCGGACGGCGGCCTCGCGAACGTCCAGTCCGAGGGCTTCGCCGAACTGCGCCGCCGGCTCGCCGCCTGGTACGCCGCCGCCGAGCCCACCGCGCCCGCGCTCCGGCTCTGCTTCCGCCTGCTGGAGCCGCTCGGTCCCGACCCGGACGACCCCGAGGGCCGGCCCTCCGACGACGCCTGGCAACTGGAGTTCCTGCTCCAGGCCGTCGACGAGCCCTCCCTGCTGGTCCGTGCCGCCGACCTGCACGAAGGCGGCGCCGCCCACGCCGCGCTGGCCCGCAAGGCGCCGGACCCGGCCGACGTCCTGGTCACCGAGCTCGCCCGCGCCGCCCACCGCTGGCCGGCCCTGGACGGCCTGCGGCACCGCTCCCGCCCGGCCGCCCTGCCGCTCGACCGGGCCGGCGCGCTGGACTTCCTGCGCACCGCCGCGCCCGCCCTCGCCGAGGGCGGCTTCGGCGTGCTGCTGCCCGCCTGGTGGCGCCGCCGGCCCAGGCTCGGGCTCGCCCTGCGGGCCACCACCCCGCCCGCGCCGGGCTCGCTCGCCGTCGCCTCCCAGGTGGACCGGGACGCCGTGGTCGCCTTCCGCTGGCAGGCCGCGCTCGGCCCGGAGGGGGCGCCGCTGACCGAGCAGGAACTGGCCGAACTCGCTGCCGCCAAGCAGGGGTTGGTCCGGGTCCGCGGCACCTGGCTGGAGGCCGACCCGGAGCAGATCGCCGCCGCGCTCGCCTTCCTCGCCGACCGGCGCGACGGCGTGCTGGCCACCGCCGACCTGCTGCGGCTGGCCCTCGATCCGGAGGCGACCGTCGCCGGGCTGTCCGTCACCGCCGTCCGCGCGGACGGCCCGCTCGGCGACCTGCTGGCCGGGCGCGCCGCCCCGGCCCCCGCCCCCGTGCTGCCGCCCGACTTCCGGGCCACCCTGCGCCCCTACCAGGAGCGCGGCCTGGCCTGGCTGCGGGCGATGGCCGGGCTCGGCCTCGGGGCCGTGCTGGCCGACGACATGGGCCTCGGCAAGACCGTCCAGACCCTCGCCCTGCTGGCCACCGAGCAGGCCGAGGGGGCGGTCGGCCCCACCCTGCTGGTCTGCCCGATGTCCCTGGTCGGCAACTGGCAGCGCGAGGCCGAGCGCTTCGCCCCCGCGCTGCGGCGCCACGTCCACCACGGCTCCGGCCGCCTCGGCGCCGACCGACTCGCCGAAGCCGTACGGGGTGCGGACCTCGTCATCACCACCTACGGGCTGGTCCAGCGCGACCTCGCCGCGCTGCGGGCGATCCGCTGGCGCCGGGTGGTCGCCGACGAGGCGCAGTACGTCAAGAACGCCGGCACCGCCCAGTCCCGGGCCGTCCGCGCGCTGCCCGTCACCCGCCACCGGATCGCCCTGACCGGTACCCCGGTGGAGAACCGGCTCGCCGAACTGCACGCCGTCCTGGACTTCGCCAATCCCGGGCTGCTCGGCCCGGCCGAGCGCTTCAAGGAGCGCTACGCGATCCCGGTCGAACTGCACCGCAGCCCCGAGCGCACCGCCGAACTCCAGCGCCGTACCGCCCCGTTCGTGCTGCGCCGGCTCAAGTCCGACCCGGCGGTGGCCGCCGAGCTGCCGGCCAAGCAGGAGATGACCGTCTGGTGCAGCCTCACCGCCGAGCAGGCGGGCCTCTACCAGGCCGTGGTGGCCGACCTGCTGCAGCGGGTCGAGGGGATCCGGGGCGTGGAGCGGCGCGGCACCGTGCTGGCCGCGATCGGCAAGCTCAAGCAGGTGTGCAACCACCCGGCCCAACTGCTGCACGACGGCTCGGCGTTGGGCGATCGCTCGGGCAAGGTGGCCCGGCTGGCGGAACTGCTGGAGGAGGCGCTGGCCGAGGGCGACCGGACGCTGGTCTTCACCCAGTACGCCGAGTTCGGCACGATGCTCCGCCCGTACCTGGCCCGCCGGCTCGGGGAGGAAGTGCTCTACCTGCACGGCGGCGTCCCCCGGGCCCGCCGCGAGGAGATGGTCGAGCGCTTCCAGTCCCCGGACGGGCCAAGGGTGTTCCTGCTCTCGCTGCGGGCCGGAGGCACCGGCCTCAACCTGACCGCCGCCAACCAGGTGATCCACCTGGACCGCTGGTGGAACCCGGCGGTCGAGGAGCAGGCCACGGACCGCGCGTTCCGGATCGGCCAGCGCCGGGACGTCCAGGTCCGCCGACTGGTCTGCGTCGGCACCGTCGAGGAGCGGATCGACGAACTCCTCGCCGCCAAGCGCTCGTTGGCCGCAGCGGTGGTGGGGGAGGGGGAGCGCTGGCTCACCGACCTGCCGGTCGAGGCGCTGCGTGAACTGGTCGCGCTCACCCGTGAGGACGCCGTCGCCGAGGAGGACGCATGACACCCGACCGCCCCGCCCCCGTCCCGCCGGGTAACGCCCCCGCCGGTAACGCCCAACCCGGGGACGCCCAACCCGGGAACACCCCCGCCGTGAACGCCCCCGCCGTGAACGTCGCCGCCTACTGGGGCGGCGGCTTCACCCTGCGCCCGGCCCCGCCCGGGCCCGAGGAGGAGCCCGACGAGCCCTCGCTGCGCCGTCTCGGCCGCTCCGGCGTCACCGTGCGCGGCCGCGACCTCGCCACCCTGCTCGCCCCCGCGTACGAGGCGTTCCGCGGCTGACGAGGCCTCGGCTCGCCACGGCCCGTGCGGTAGCGTCGGAGCGGTGACCGACACTCTCACCGACCCCGCCCTCGACGACTTCGAGCGGCACCGCCGGATGATCTTCGGTATCGCCTACCGGATGCTCGGCAGCGTCGCCGACGCCGAGGACCTGGTCCAGGACACCTGGCTGCGCTGGAGCGGGGTCAGCGGCCCGGTCGCCAACCCGGGCGGCTACCTGGCCCGGACGGTCACCAACCTCGCGCTCAACCGGCTCGACTCGGCCGCCGTCCGCCGCGAGGCCTACGTCGGCCCCTGGCTGCCCGAGCCGCTGGTCGCCGAACCGGATGCGACCGCCGACGTCGAGCGCGTCGAGATGGTCTCGTTCGCCCTGCTGGTGGTGCTGGAGAGCCTGTCCCCGCTGGAGCGGGCCGTCTTCGTCCTCAACGAGGCCTTCGGCTTCTCCTACCGGGAGATCGCCGAGGCGCTGGAGCGCACCGAGGCCGCCTGCCGGCAGGTCGGCAGCCGGGCCAAGGCGCACGTCCGGGCCCGTCGGCCGCGCTACGACGCCCCGCCGGAGCTGCGCCGCCGCGCCACCGACGAGTTCCTCGCGGCCTGCGTCGGCGGCGACCTCAACCGGATGCTGGACCTGCTCGCCCCCGACGTCACCTCCTGGACCGACGGCGGCGGCGTGGTCCGCGCCGCGCTGCGCCCGGTCACCGGCGCCGGCAACGTCGCCCGCTTCCTGCTCGGGGTGCTCGGCCAGCTGGGCGAGGGCGTCGAGCTCCGGCCGGTCCTGGTCAACGGCCAGCCCGGGCTGCTGGTCACCCAGGACGGCGCGATCGACGCCGTCTCGGTGTTCGACTTCGTCGAGGGGCCCGACGGTCGGCCCCGGATCGCCGAGCTGCGCATCGTCCGCAACCCGTCGAAGCTCGCCCACCTCGCCGGCCGGGCTTGACCCTCGACCTGGTCGAGCCCGCAGAGTCACCGGCATGGAGAGCGAGCTGCACAGCATCGGCGAGCTGGCCCGCGCCAGCGGCCTGGGCGTCGGCACCCTGCGCTACTACGACGGCGCCGAGGTGCTCACCCCCGCCTGGGTCGACCCGCAGACGGGCTACCGCTGGTACCGGCCCGGGCAACTCGCCGACGCCCGCCTGCTGGCCCGGCTGCGCCGGGTCGGCCTGCCGCTGGCCGGCATCCGCGCCGTGCTCGGCGCGGCGCCCGGCTCCGGCGAGGCCTCGCGGGTGCTCGACGCGCACCGGCGCCGGCTGGAGGACGGCCTCGCCGACGCCCGCCGCGAGCTCTCCCTGATCCGCGTGATGATCGACCAGAGGGAGCAACCGATGAGCACCACCCCCGCCGAAGTCCGCTTCACCGTCCCCGCCGAGGAACTGGCCGCCGCACTGGACGCGGTCCGCTTCGCCGTCGGCGGCGACCCCGGAACCCCGGCGCTCGCCGGGGTGCTGTTCGAACCGGACGGCCCGGTGCTGCGCCTGGTCGCCACCGACCGCTACCGGATGGCGCTCGCCGAGGTGCCCGCCACCACGGCGCCCGCCCGGCCGGACGGCGGCACGATCGTCCCCACCGCCCTGGTCGACGCCCTGCGCGCGCTGCTCGGCGCGGGCGCGGGCGCGGCCGAGGTCGCGGTGACCCTCGGCGGCGGCCTGGTCCGGGCCGAGACCGGCGGCCACCGGATCGAGGGCGCCGCCCTGGACTTCGACTACCCCGACCACCGGGTGCTGACCCGGCTCGAACCGGAGCACCGGATCGACCTGTCCGCCGCCGAACTGCGCGGCGCCGTCGAGACCGGCGCCACCCGCACCCTGCCCTCCGGCCCGAACGGCGCGGACTGCGCGGTCACCGTCCTCACCCTCACGGCGGACGGCCGCCTGGCGGTGGCCGGTGCCGAGCCCGGCCCCGAATCCGCGTCCGGAGACCTGAGGGTGGCGGTCAACCGCGACTTGCTGCTGGACGCCCTGCGGGTCGGCCGGCCCGAGCAACTGGTGCTCGAACTCGGCGGCCCGATCGCCCCCTTGGCGATCCGCACGCCGGGCCGGGAGGGCACCTTCTCGCTCCTGATGCCGGTCCGCGTCCCCGACCTCGGCTGAGCCCGCCCGCCGTTTGCTGTTGTTAACATCCTGCTTGCATCTGCAAGCAGGATGTTGCAGTCTGCTGGCATGGCCTCACTGAACGTCGGCTCGCTGGGCGAGTACATCCGCGAGCAGCGCCGGAACGCGCAGTACTCACTGCGCCAGCTGGCGGAGGCCGCAGGCGTGTCGAACCCGTACCTCAGCCAGATCGAGCGCGGGTTGCGCAAGCCGAGCGCGGAGATCCTGCAGCAGATCGCGAAGGCGCTGCGGATCTCGGCGGAGACGCTGTACGTCCAGGCCGGGATCCTGGAGGAGCGGCGTGGTGAGGGCCTGGAGCTGCGGGCCTCGATCCTGGCCGATCCGCTGGTCAACGAGCAGCAGAAGCAGGCGTTGCTCGCGGTCTACGACGCCTTCCTGAAGGAGAACGCCGTCCAGCGGGGCGCGGTGGCCGAGCGGTCGCCCGCGGCCGGCACCGGCACCGGCACCGGCGTTCCACCAGCCTCCGGCCCGACGACCGACGGCTCAGCCACCCAGAACATCCACCGGGAGGACCGGTAAGCATGCCGATCACCGACGAGATCAAGAAGACCCTGAGCGACCCGACCCCGCTGTACGCCATCGCCGGCGCCGGGGATCTCGCGTACGAGAAGCTGCGCGAGGTGCCGGGCCGGGTGGAGGCGCTCACCGCGGACCGCAAGGGCGCGCAGGAGAAGGCCACCGCCCGGTTCCAGGAGGCGCAGACGAAGCTGGCCGAGGCGCAGGCCAAGGTCACCGAGACCGTCACGACGCTCCCCGTCGACCTGCGGACCCTCCAGGAGCGGGCGCAGGGCTTCGCCCTCCAGCAGGTCGGCCGCGCGGTCGAGCTGGCGGTGAAAGCCAAGGAGACGTACGACGAGCTGGCCGAGCGCGGCAAGGTCGTGGTGGATCGGGCCCGCCCGGGCGCGCCCGCCGAGCCGGGGCAGCCGGCCGGGGAATCGGAGCTCGCCCGGGCGTCCGAGCCGGTCGAGGCCGAGCTGGTCGAGGACGACACCGACACTGACACCCCGGCCGCCGACGCCCGGCCCGCCCCGAAGAAGGCCGCCCGCGCCCGGAAGGCCACCGACCGCGCGGAGTGAGGGTAGGGCCGCCGGACGGGCACATCCGGTGACCGCAGGACGTTGACAGGAGAGCGGACGGTCGACCGTGCCAGGATGGGCGGTGGCCGGAGCGCCGGAGGCGAGAGACAGAGGAGAGCGTGATGGGCGGAGTGGCCCAGATTCTGGACTTGGCCTATCTGAACCCGATCTGGTGGCTGTCCGTCGCCATCCTGGGCTTCAAGCTGTTCGCCCTGGGCGACGCGGTCACCCGCCGTGAGGACGCCTACCGGGCGGCGGACAAGAAGACCAAGCCGTTCTGGCTGGCGATCCTGGCGATCGCCTTCGGCTGGGACCTGCTGTTCGGGGTGAACTTCTTCACCGGCATCGGGACGCTCGCCGGGCTGGTCGCGTCGATCGTCTACATGGTGGACGTGCGTCCGGCGATCCGGGAGCTGACCGGTGGTGGCGGCCGTGGCGGCCGCAGCAACACCGGTCCGTACGGCCCCTGGTAGGCCGCGCGATCGGGCGACGACCAGGCAACGGCGAGGCCCGGGCGGGGAGTTCACCCGCCCGGGCCTCGCCGTATCCAGCCGGCTCAGCCGAGGATCAGCTGCACCGGGTTGCGTTCCAGCAGCAGCACCGCGACGTCGTCCGTCAGCGCGCCGCCGTTCAACTCCTCGACCTCGGCGATGGCGCTGTCGACGAGCCGGCCCCGGGTGAGCCCGGCGGACTGGTGGTCGCCGATGAGGTCGGCCAGGCCGTCCTGGCCGAGGCGGCGGGAGCCGGCCCCGACCCGGCCCTCGATCAGCCCGTCGGTGTAGAGCAACAACCGCCAGCCGGGCTGGAGTTCGAGCTGGTGGGCGGGCCACGCGGCCTGCCCGTCGTGGCACGGCAGCAGGCCGAGCGCCGGACCGGCGAGGTCGGCGGGCAGGGTGACCGGCTGGTGGTCGCGGCCGAGCAGCAGCGGCGCCGGGTGCCCGGCGAGGTAGAGCCGGGCAGGCTCGCCGGCGCCGAGCGAGTCGAGGCCGCCGCTGGCGCCGCCCGGCTCGATGACGAGCATGCAGAGCGTCGCGAAGATCTCGTCGCTGCGCCGCTCGTGTTCCAGCACGTGCTGGAGGGTGGTCAGCAGGGCCTCGCCGGTGAGGCCCGCGAAGACGAGGGTGCGCCACGCTATCCGGAGGGCGACGCCGAGCGCGGCCTCGTCCGGGCCGTGGCCGCAGACGTCGCCGATCACGACGTGGACGGTGCCGTCGTCGGTGCGGACGGCGTCGTAGAAGTCGCCGCCGAGCAGGGCGCGGCGGCGGCCCGGGCGGTAGCGCCGGGTGAAGGAGAGGCCCGCGCCGTCGAGCAGCGGGGTGGGCAGCAGGTGGCGTTGGAGCCGGGCGTTCTCCTGGCCGCGCAGTTCGGCCTCGACGAGGCGGCGCTGCGACTCGTCGGCGCGCTTGCGCTCGACGGCGTAGCGCAGGGCGCGGCCCAGCAGCGGGCCGTCCGTCGCGTGCTTGATCAGGAAGTCCTGGGCGCCCGCGGCGACGGCGGCCGCGCCCAGTTCGGCGCCGGCCGCGTCGGTGAGCACCACGACCGCGGTGTGCGGGGCGCGGCGGAGCAGTTCGTGCAGGCCTTCGAGGCCGTCGGAGTCGTCGGACGGGTGCGGCAGGTCGGCGGGGGCGGCGAGGTCGAGCAGCACGCAGCTGAACTCGCTGCCGCGGGAGCGCCCGCGTCGGGTGCCGGACGGGGACACGGCGAGCAGTTCGGTGGCCTGTTCCAGCCCGCGGGCCCAGTGGATCTCGATCGAGGTGCCGCTGTCGGCGACCGCCGCCTTGATCAGCTGGGCGTCGGAGGCGTCGTCCTCGATCACCAGCAGTTTGAGCGGAGCGGTGCTGCTGGCGGCCACCGCGGCGGGGGCGTCGGCGGGGGCCGAGGTGTGTCCGGTCTGGTGCCGGGGGTGCGGTATCGGGGGAGCGGCCGTCACCGGGCCGGCCGGCGTCGGGCCGGTCAGGGCCGGGCGGTTGCGGGCATGGTCAACGGGGGCGCCGGCCTGGGCGCCCGACAGGCTCGTGGCACCAGGTGCCCGCCCGTCTCCCGTTGCGGGCATCGGTGGTTCCTCCCTTTCCCCGAGTGCGTAACGGTCAGCGCCCGTCCGCAGTGCCCGCCTGGCACCGTGCGCCGGGGAACTTCTCGCGACCATAACGTGATCTCCGGGGATTTCTCTGGCCGACCGGCGCCGTTGTGGTTTTTGCCACGCCGGTGGCGGTGCGGTGATCTGACTCGGACGACGGCTGGGATCCCCGCGTCGGCGGGGAAGGAAGGGGGACGGGCGAGGGTGACGCGGATCACCCTGGTCGAGGGTGACGTCGGGGGCCGCAGGTGGACGCCGTGGCACCGGGCGGCGACGGCGCACGGGCGGGTCGTCCGGCGGCGTCCATCGTGACGTGATGGGGCGTCAACACGCCAGTGGTATTCGATAACTCGTTCGAGTGAATGCGGCGAGTCGCTCACCCGCACCGGCCCCGGTCCGTGCCTGGCCGGCGGCTCCGGCCGCGCGACCCACTACGGTGCGAGCGCGCTCCAGGGCACCGTGACCTCGCCCTGCCGCCACCGCCCGCGCGCGTCCACCAGCGGCCAGTCGCCCGCCAGTGCCGTGCAGGCTGCCACCCAGCGCTGCCGCGCCCCGAACGCCCCGTACGGCGCGGCCGCCGCCCAGGCCCGGTCGAAGTCGGCCAGGAAGGCGTGCACCGGTCGGCCCGGCACGTTGTGGTGGATCAGCGCCTTCGGCAGCCGTTCGGCCAGGTCGGAGGGCTGGCCGAGGCCGCCCAGCCGGGCCGCGAAGGTCACCGTCCGGGGCCCCTCCGGGCCGAGCGCGACCCAGACGTGCCGCCGTCCGATCTCGTCGCAGGTGCCCTCCACCAGCAGCCCGTCCGGAGCCAGCCGGGCGCAGAGCCGCTCCCAGACCCCGGCCACCGCCGACTCGTCGTACTGCCGCAGCACGTTGGCGGCCCGGATCAGCTGGGCCGGCGCGCCGCCGTCCAGCGGAACCTCGAAGCCGCCGCGCCGGAAGGTGAGCAGTGGCGGTTCGGCGTACGGCAGCGCGGCCGCGACCCGCTCCGGCTCGATCTCGATCCCGACCACCCGGACGTCCGGGCGCACCGTGCGCAGCCGCCCGGCCAGTTCGACGGCCGTCCACGGCGCGGCGCCGTAGCCGAGGTCGACCGCCACCGGCGGGCGGCCACCGGCGCGCAGCGTGCGGCCGAGGGTGTGGGCGATCCAGCGGTCCATCCGCCGCAGCCGATTGGTGTTGGTGGTGCCCCGGGTGACCGTCCCCACCGGCCGTCCGGTCCGCCCACGGGTGGGTGCGGTCGCGGAGTCGAAGGAGGCAGCCATGCCTGGAAGGGTAGTCGGGTCCGCGTCGGCACCGCTGTGACCTGGGACGTCACCCCGTCCGACATCTCGTCCGGCATCTCGTCCGCCGGACCGGGAATGCCGGACGCGGGCCGGGTGGTTGGCTGTCTGGTGGTGATGTGTGCCCGGGACGGGGCAGCGCACACCGGACAGCGGGCGGCCCGTGCGCGGGCCGCCGAGACGGGCCGCACAGAGGAGGCTTCAGCCAGGTGATCCAGCACCCCGTCCGTTCGGTACGCCGTGCCCAGCCCGCCGCGCCCGCGCGGGGCCGGCTCCAGTCGCTCGTCCCGGGCCGCCGCCGCCCGCGCCGGATAGCGATGCTGAGTGTCCACACCTCGCCGCTGCACCAGCCCGGCACGGGGGACGCCGGCGGGATGAACGTCTACATCGTCGAGCTGGCCAAGCGCCTGGCCGCGCTCAACATCGAGGTCGAGGTGTTCACCCGGGCGATCTGCTCGGACGACGCCCCCACCGTCGAGCTGGCCCCCGGCGTGCTGGTCCGGCACGTCACCGCCGGCCCGTACGAGGGCCTGCTGAAGGAGGACCTGCCCGCCCAGCTGTGCGCCTTCACCCACGGGGTGCTGCGGACGGAGGCGGGCCACCGCCCCGGCCACTACGACCTGGTGCACTCGCACTACTGGCTCTCCGGGCAGGTCGGCTGGCTGGCCGCGCAGCGCTGGGGGGTGCCGCTGGTGCACACCATGCACACCATGGCGAAGGTGAAGAACGCCGCGCTGGCCGAGGGTGACACGCCCGAGCCCGCGGCCCGGGTGATCGGCGAGACCCAGGTGGTCGAGGCGGCCGACCGGCTGATCGCCAACACCACCGAGGAGGCCGCCGAGCTGGCGCTGCACTACGCTGCCCGGCCGGACCAGCTGGCCGTCGTCCACCCTGGCGTCAACCTGGACGTCTTCCGCCCCGGCGGGGCGTCGGCGCGGGCCGCCGCCCGGGCCCGGCTGGGCCTGCCGCAGGACGCCGCGGTGCTGCTCTTCGCGGGCCGGATCCAGCCGCTGAAGGCCCCGGACGTGCTGCTGCGGGCGGTCGCCGAGCTGCTGGCGCGCCGCCCGGGGCTGCGCGAGCACCTGCTGGTGCCGGTGGTCGGCGGTCCGTCCGGCACCGGACTGGCCCGGCCGGAGAGCCTGCACAAGCTCGCCGCCCAGCTGGGCATCGGCGACGTGGTGCGGTTCCATCCGCCGGTCGGCCAGGCCGAGCTCGCGCAGTGGTACCACGCGGCGACGGCGCTGGTGATGCCCTCGTACAGCGAGTCCTTCGGGCTGGTCGCTCTGGAGGCGCAGGCCTGCGGCACCCCGGTGGTGGCGGCCTCGGTCGGCGGCCTGCCGGTCGCGGTGCGGGACGGCGAGACGGGCACGCTGGTGCACGGCCACGACCCGGCGGCCTGGGCGCACGCGCTGGAGCCGTACGTCACCGACCGGGGCCTGGTCGCCCGGCGCGGCGCGGCGGCGGCCCGGCACGCGGCCGGCTTCGGCTGGGACACCGCCGCGGCCGGCACCGCCGAGGTGTACGCCGGAAGCCTGGCCCGCCCGGCCGGCCGCTTGGCCGCCGCCCGGCGGCGGCTGGCCTGACCGCGGCCTGACCGCGGCCTGACCGCGGCCGGACCACGAGCCGACTGCGGCCCGACTGCGGCGGCCGGGGGTACGCACCGCTGGTGCGCGCCCCCGGTACCGCCGAGTAACGTCACCCCCATGGCAATCCGCACCAAGGACGAGGCCCTGACCCTCCTGCGCACCGCCCTGGACGACGCCGGAGCGGCCTGGGAGCCCGCCGCCACCGACCCGTACACGCTGGTGGTGACGCTCCCGGGCACCCGCAAGCTGAGCACCGCCTGCGCGCTGCGGGTCGGCGACCACACCCTGTCGGTGAACGCCTTCGTGATCCGCCGACCGGACGAGAACCACGAGGCCGTCTACCGCTGGCTGCTGGAGCGCAACACCCGGCTGTACGGCGTCGCGTACGCGATCGACCCGCTCGGCGACGTCTACCTGGCCGGCCGCCTGCCCCTGGAGGCGCTCACCCCGGACGCCGTGGACCGGCTGCTCGGGACGGTGCTGGAGAACGCCGACGAGCCGTTCAACACCCTGCTGGAGCTGGGCTTCGCCTCGGCGATCCGGCGCGAGTGGGAGTGGCGGACCAAGCGCGGGGAGTCCACCCGCAACCTGGCCGCCTTCGCCCACCTGGCCGCCCCGGCGGCCGACTGACCCGGCAGCGGGGCCGACGCCCTCAGATGCCCGCCGGAGCCTTCTTCTCCGCGGCGGGCTCCGTCACCTCGGTCACCGGCACCTCCGTCACCTCGGTCACCTCGGTCACCGCGACCTCCGGCACCGCCCCGGCGCGGCCCGCCGTCGCGTCCGTGCGCCGCCCGAGCACCACGTGCCCGGCCGCCGCGACCGTGCCGCAGACCCCGCACACGATCCAGAGCACCGCGGAGCCGGCGTGCTGCAGCAGCAGACCGCCGATCGCCGGGCCGAGGAACGAGGCGAGCGACCAGGAGAGCGAGTAGACGCCCTGGTAGCGGCCGCGCGCGTGGGTCGGCGCCAGTTCGGCGACCAGTCCCATGATGGTCGGCGCGTTCAGGACCTCGCCGACCGTCCAGACCGCCACCGAGAGGGCGAACAGCCACGCGGACGACCCGGCCAGCGCCGCCAGCCCGAAGCCCCAGCCCGTGATCAGGCAGCTGGCTATCAGCATGGCGGTCCGGGAGCGGGCCTCCATCCACCGGGTGAGCGGGATCTGGAGCACCACGATCAGCAGCCCGTTCAGGCCGATGACCAGCCCGTACTCGGTGGAGCTGATGCCCGCGGCACCCATGTCGACGGCCAGGGTGGTGCTGCCCTGCTGGAGGATCAGGGCGAGCAGCAGGTTGAGCCCGACGACGGCCATGAACCGCCCGTCCCGGAACACCGCGCCGAGGCCGACCGTCGGTTCGTCCGTCCCCTTCCCGTGCTGCGGCGAGTCCTGCGGCTTGGTCTCGGGGATCCGGATGAAGATCACCACCGCGCACACCAGCGTGGAGAGCGCGTCGAGCAGGAAGAGCGTGAGGTAGCCGTGGGTGGCGATCAGGCCGGCCACGGCGGCGGAGAGGCCGAAGCCGATGTTGATCGCCCAGTAGTTCAGCGAGTACGCGCGGACCCGGTCCTCGGCCGGGACGAGGTCGGCGATGATCGCCGAGGTCGCGGGCCGGGTGGCGTTGTTGCAGAGGCCGACCAGGAAGGCCACCGTGGCGATCGCCACCTGGCCGTCCGTGAAGCCGAGTACGGCGGTGAACAGTGCGGTGCCGAGCTGGGCGGCGACCAGGGTCGGGCGCCGGCCGATCCGGTCGGTCAGCACGCCGGCGCCGATCGCGGCGACGGCCGAGCCGAGGCCGTAGAGGGAGGCCACCAGGCCCGCGTAGGAGGCCGAGTACCCCCGGTTGGTGGTCAGGTAGAGCGCGAGGAAGGTGAGCACGAAAGCGCCCAGCTTGTTCACCAGCGTGCTCACCCAGAGCCACCAGAACTCCCGTGGCAGCCCGCCCACCGTCTCCTGTATCAGCCTTCGGATCCGGGGGTTGGTGATCAGGGCGACGGGCATGTGGGGGGCTCCCGGGGCAGGCGTCCGCCGAGCGGCACGGGCAGGTCCGGTCAGCCGACGTATGTAAGTGTCAGATGGGCGGTGCACACATTACACATCTGTCGTAGGTCCGGACCAGCGCTTTTCCTGCCTCCACTAAGCTGGGGGCCATGGCTGACACGACGTACCGACTCATCCTGCTCCGCCACGGCGAGAGCCAGTGGAACCAGAAGAACCTGTTCACCGGTTGGGTCGACGTCGACCTCAACGAGAAGGGCGAGAAGGAGGCCGCGCGCGGTGGCGAGCTCCTGGCCGCCGAGGGCCTGTTCCCGGACGTGCTGCACACCTCGCTGCTCCGCCGTGCGATCCGCACCTCGCAGATCGCCCTGGACAAGGCCGACCGCCACTGGATCCCGGTCAGCCGCAGCTGGCGCCTGAACGAGCGACACTACGGTGCGCTCCAGGGCAAGGACAAGGCCCAGACCCTGGCCGAGTTCGGCGAGGAGCAGTTCCAGCTGTGGCGCCGCTCGTACGACACCCCGCCGCCGGTGCTGGCCGATGACGCCGAGTACTCGCAGGCCGGTGACGCCCGCTACGCGGACATCCCGAGCGAGCTGCGTCCGCGCACCGAGTGCCTGAAGGACGTCGTCGACCGGATGCTCCCGTACTGGTACGACGCCATCGTCCCGGACCTCGCCGCCGGCAAGACCGTCCTGGTCACCGCCCACGGCAACAGCCTGCGCGCGCTGGTCAAGCACCTCGACGGCATCTCCGACGAGGCCATCGCGGGCCTGAACATCCCGACCGGCATCCCGCTCGTGTACGAGCTCGACGCCGACTTCAAGCCCGTCACCAAGGGCGGCCGCTACCTCGACGCCGACGCCGCCGCCGCGGCCATCGAGGCGGTCAAGAACCAGGGCAAGAAGTAACCCGCCTGGCGAAACGGCCCCGCCTCCCGGTTCGCCGGGGGCGGGGCCTTCGTCGTTCAACCGGCCTGTGCGGAAGTCGAGTTGAGTCCGTATTCGGCGGCCGGATCCGGGCTCGTCCCAATAGTGGTTCAGACCATTGACGGGTGGCGGAGTCCGCTCCTACGGTGAGGGCGCCGGACTGCCGCAGGCATGCCAAGGATCTCCCCGTCCCGGCCGCCGCACCCCCACGCGCGCGCGTCTGCGTCCCGGCGCACTCTCCATCCACCCCCACGGAGGAGCATCATGCGCACACGTCACATCGTCGGGGCGGTGGTCGCCGCCCTCGCGGTGCCGCTCACCCTCGCCGTCCCGGCGCAGTCCCACGGGTACATCTCGACGCCGCCCAGCAGGGCCGCGCTCTGCGGAGCGGGCGGGGTGTCGTGGGACTGCGGCGACATCCAGTGGGAGCCGCAGAGCGTCGAGGGCCCCAAGGGCTTCCCGAACGCCGGGCCCGCCGACGGCACCATCTGCGCCGGCGGCAACTCCCGCTTCGCCGAGCTGGACGACCCGCACGGCGGTGCCTGGCCGACCACCGCGGTGACGGCGGGGCAGCAGCTCACCTTCACCTGGACGTTCACCGCCCGGCACGCGACCACCGACTTCCGCTACTACCTGACCAAGCCGGGCTACGACGCGAGCCAGCCGGTCACCCGGGACAGCCTGGACCTGACGCCCTTCCTGATCGCCCCGTACGGCGGGAAGCAGGTGCCCAGCACGCTCAGCCACACCGCGACCGTCCCGAGCGGGCGCACCGGCCACCAGGTCGTGGTCGCGGTCTGGACGATCGCCGACACCGGGAACGCCTTCTACTCCTGCACCGACGTCCAGTTCTGACGCCCGGGGCGGCACGGTGACGCCGTGCCGCGGACGCGGGGCACCAGGACGCGCAACGAGGTGCACGGCCGACGGAAGGCCGTGCACCTCGGGAACTCCTCGGCGGCGGACCGCTCAGTGGCCGCCGCAGCAGCCGCCGTCCGCGCCGCCGCACTGGCAGGGCGCGCCGGACTGGCAGCCGCAGCCGCAGCCGGGGCCACAGCCGCAGCCGGCCGCGAGGACGGGCAGGAGCTTCGGGGTGGGCGGCTCGACGGTTTCGTGGGCGCGTGCCGGTCGGGTGGGGTTGGCCTTCATCGAGCTGTTCCCTCCTAGTGACGGGCACAGTCCTGTGCCCCCAACGTCGAGTGAAGCCGCCGATCGGAGGGAGCGTCAACAGGCGCGCAGTGGTGGGATGTACGGGGCGTCGTGCGCCCCCACCACCCCTGTCGCAGGTTTACTCACCCCGCGGGGGGAGCGGCCGCCCCTTGAAGCCCCGAGCCCGATCCCCGAGCCTGAGCCCGTGCCCCGATATACCGAGCCCCGAGACACCGAGCCCCGAGGCGGCCGCACCGCACCCGCACGAGGTCACTCCGCCGCCGCGGCCTCCGAGGCGGCCACGAACTCGGCCACGTGCTCGCCCGTCACCAGGTACACCACGCGCTTGGCGACCGACACCGCGTGGTCCGCGAAGCGCTCGTAGTAGCGGCCGACCAGGGTGATGTCGACGGCGGTCTCGATGCCGTGGTGCCAGCGGTCGTCGATCAGGTGCGACAGCAGCTCGCGGTGCAGGGAGTCGATGGCGTCGTCGTCCTGCTCCAGCTCCAGTGCCTTGTCGACGTCCTTGGTGGCGATCACCAGGCCGGTCTTGGCCACCAGGCGCTGGGCGAGCTGGCCCATCTCCAGGACGGTGGAGTGCAGGTCGCCGGGCACGGCGGAGTCGGGGTAGCGCATCCGCGCGACCTTGGCGACGTGCCGGGCGAGGTCGCCGCAGCGCTCCAGGTCGGAGCTCATCCGCAGCGAGGTGACGACGATGCGCAGGTCGGTGGCGACCGGCTGCTGGCGGGCGAGCAGGTCGATCGCGCGGTTCTCCAGCTCGTGGTGGAGGTCGTTGATCTTCTCGTCGGCGGCGATCACGCTCTCCGCCAGCGCCAGGTCCGCGTCCAGGAGTGCGGTGGTGGCCCGGCCCAGGGCCGAGCCGACCAGTCGGGCCATCTCGACCAGGCTGTCGCCGATCGCATCGAGTTCCTCGTGGTACGCGTCGCGCATGCTCTCTCCTCAGTAGCTGTGTCGGTGGCGGTGCCGACCGGCCGGCCCGTCCGACGATCGTCTTGTCGTCCGGGTGACCGCTGCTGGTGGCGCGAATCGTACGCGCACACCTGAGGCGACGGCCGGTGGTTCGGCCCGCCGCCCACTCCCACACGGGCTGCATGGCCAACTCTGGGCCGTCCGGGCGACGATGCACGGCCGGTGTGGTGAATCAGCGGCCACGTGAAGGTGAATTCTCGGCAACGCGTGGCCGATGCCTTGATCGGGCCCTTGGGGAGTGGCCTGGCCGTGCGCTTACGCTGGCCACATGGACGTGAACGTGGCCGCCGCCGCTGCCTGCGCCATAGCCGGGCTCGGCGTCGGCCTCACGGCCTCCATCGCCTTCCGTTGGAGCGAGCGCGAGCAGGCCAGGGGCAGGTACGGCGGCACCAGCAGCAGACACCACGGTCGGCACCAGGGCCTGGGCGCCGGCACCCCGGAGCCCCCGCTGCCGCCGGGGGTGGACACCGTCCTCTCCGTCCTCCGCTCCTGCGCGATCGTGCTGGGCGAGGGCGACGAGGTGGTCAAGGCCAGCTCCGCGGCGTACGCGATGGGACTGGTGCGCGGCGGCGCGGTCGCCGTGGACCAGATGCTCTCGCTGGCGCGCGCCACCCGCCGGGACGGCGAGATCCGCCAGGTCGAGTTGGAGGTGCCCCGCCCCGGCGTGGCCCGTGCGGGCGAGCCGCTCGCGGTCTCCGTCCGGGTCGCCCCGCTGGGCTCCCGGCTGGTGCTGGTGCTGGTCGAGGACCAGACCGAGCGCCGCCGGGTGGAGGCGGTCCGCCGGGACTTCGTGGCCAACGTCAGCCACGAGCTGAAGACCCCGGTGGGTGCCCTGTCGCTGCTCTCCGAGGCGGTCGCCGACGCGTCCGACGACCCGGAGGCGGTGCAGCGCTTCGCCGGCCGGATGCAGATCGAGGCGACCAGGCTGGCCAGCCTGGTCCAGGAGATCATCGACCTCTCCCGGGTGCAGGACGACCGGCTGATGGTGGACCCGGAGCCCGTCGCGGTGGACGAGCTGATCGCCGAGGCGATCGACCGCTGCCGACAGCAGGCCGCCGCCAAGCAGATCCTGATCACGGCCGGCGGCATCGCCGGGCTCTACCTGCACGGCAACCGCGGCCAGCTCGCCGCGGCGCTCGGCAACCTGGTCGAGAACGCCGTCAACTACAGTCCTCCCCGTACCCGGGTGGCGATCGCCACCCGCCGGATCTCCAGCGCCGCGGCGCTCGGGGAGGCGGACGGCGAGCTGATCGAGATCTCGGTCACCGACCAGGGCATCGGCATCTCGGAGAAGGACCGCGAGCGCGTCTTCGAGCGCTTCTACCGGGTCGATCCGGCCCGCTCCCGGGCGACCGGCGGAACCGGCCTCGGCCTGTCCATCGTCAAGCACGTCGCCGCCTCGCACGGCGGCACGGTCTCGGTGTGGAGCGTCGAGGGCCAGGGTTCGACCTTCACCATCCGCCTGCCCGCCGGGCAGGCGCCCGAGGCCGAGGACGGCGACGACCTCGACGACACCGGCGACCTCGGCACCCGCGGTGCCACCGGCGTCCGTGGCGCCGCCGCCGCGCCCACCAGAACCCTCACCACGGACCGGACGGCCACCACAGGCCGCACGGACCGTCCGCTCCCCACGGGGGAGCGGGAACACCCCCTGTCAGACGCAACCCCCCAGCTTGCCCCGGAGGCCTGATCGTGACCCGAGTACTGGTGGTCGAGGACGAGGAGTCGTTCAGCGACGCCCTGTCGTACATGCTCCGCAAGGAGGGCTTCGAGGTGGCCGTCGCCGCCACCGGCCCCGACGCCCTGGAGCAGTTCGAGCGCAACGGTGCCGACCTCGTCCTGCTCGACCTGATGCTGCCGGGCCTGCCGGGCACCGAGGTCTGCCGTCAGCTGCGGGTGCGCTCCAACGTGCCGGTGATCATGGTCACCGCCAAGGACAGCGAGATCGACAAGGTGGTCGGTCTGGAAATAGGTGCGGACGACTACGTCACCAAGCCCTACTCCACCCGTGAGCTGGTCGCCCGGATCCGGGCGGTGCTGCGCCGCCGCGGCGAGGACGGCGGTGCCGGCGAGAACGGCGGCGGCCCGGGCGCCCTGGAGGCGGGCCCGGTCCGGATGGACGTCGACCGGCACGTGGTGACCGTGGACGGCGCCAAGGTCGACCTCCCGCTGAAGGAGTTCGACCTGCTGGAGATGCTGCTGCGCAACGCGGGCCGGGTGCTCACCCGCATGCAGCTGATCGACCGGGTGTGGGGCGCGGACTACGTCGGCGACACCAAGACCCTGGACGTCCACGTGAAGCGCCTGCGGGCCAAGATCGAGCCGGACCCGGGCGCCCCGCGCTACCTGGTCACGGTCCGCGGCCTGGGCTACAAGTTCGAGCCGTAAACCGCGGGCGCGGACAGACGCGGAAGGCCCCCGCCGGCAGTTGCCGGAGGGGGCCTTCGCGTTGGTGTCCGGCGGGCCCGGGAGGGCCCGCCGGACACCGGGTGGTGCGTCAGTGGGCGCCGGCGGACTGGGTGGCACCCGGGGTGGCGGCACCGGACGGCGTGGCCGCACCGGTGGTGGCCGGGGCGGCCGGGGTGGTGGTGCCGGCGGCCGGGGTGGTCGCGGCGGTGGTGGCGCCCTTGGTGGGCGCGGCGGCCGGGGCCGACGTCGGGCCGAAGCCCTTGTAGAGGCCCTTGTTCGGGCTCACGCCGGCCTGGGCGTCGACCTTCTGGCCGTCCTTGAAGGTGAACGAGGTGGGGACGAAGCCGCCGACCTGGACGCCGACCGAGGCGACCTTGGCGGACGGGTTGCCCTCGCCACCGATCGCCACGGCGCCGCCGGCCGGGACGACGATGGTGGACAGCGGGGCGCCCGCGGCGTCGGAGAACGCGGCGGTGGCACCGTTGCCGACGGTGACGGACTGCAGCTCCGCCGGGGTGCTGCCCGTGTTGGCGATGTTGACGGTCACGTTGGCGGGACCGTTGTGCTCGCCCGAGGACTCGTCCCCGGTGACGACCACGATGTTGTTCAGCCGAAGGTTCGTTCCGAGGGTTGCCGCCGCGTTGTCGGGCTTGACCTGCAGCGTGTCCGGCGTGTTGCCGGCGGCGCAGGACGACAGCGAGGCGATGGCGATGGCGGCGATGGCGGCGATGCTGCCGCGTCGAAGGCTGCGGCTCACGGCGGCGGCTTCTCCTAAGTCAACGTGTCGATAGGTCAGGCCTCAGATTATCGACCTCACTTATGCGCTCCTCACGGGGTGGTCCCCGTGTCGCACTCCCGGGGTTCGCGGGGCGGCCGTCCGGCCGCACTTGTGGCGTGTCCGGGTCACCCTCGGGACAAGCTTCGACCAAGATCGAATAACGATGTGGATACGGCCCGATAAACGGTGAAAACCCAAGATCCAATCATGGTTTCCCGGGTGTTGCGCAAGGTTTCGCCGAACGCTGGAACCGCCTCCGACCTGCGGGAAGCCTCCCTCGAACACCGGTCGCAGCACGTCATGGGGGTCCTTGTCAAGCCCCGAGACCGGCCCTGACCTGCGAAAACGCCCTTCGGGTGCGCTGAAAAGCGTGTTATTCTGGAAAGCCACGGAAGGGGTCCTGTCACATGACGTTCAAGGTTGGCGACACGGTGGTCTACCCCCATCACGGGGCCGCGCTGATCGAGGCCATCGAAATTCGCCAGATCAAAGGTGTGGACAAGACCTACCTGGTGCTCAAGGTGCAGCAGGGAGACCTGACGCTCCGCGTGCCCGCTGAGAACGCGGAGTTCGTCGGCGTGCGCGATGTAGTCGGCCAGGAGGGTCTGGACCGGGTCTTCGAGGTGCTGCGCGCACCGTACACCGAAGAGCCGACCAACTGGTCCCGTCGCTACAAGGCGAACCTGGAGAAGCTCGCCTCTGGCGACGTTATCAAGGTCGCCGAGGTTGTGCGCGACCTCTGGCGCCGTGAGCGCGAGCGCGGCCTCTCGGCCGGCGAGAAGCGGATGCTCGCGAAGGCGCGCCAGATCCTCGTCAGCGAGCTCGCGCTGGCGGAGAACACCAACGAGGACAAGGCGGAGACGCTGCTCGACGAGGTGCTGGCCTCGTAGCGCAGTCGGGCTGCCGCCCACCGCTCACAGCGCCCGGTGTCGGCGCGCCGCTCCCAGGACCAAGCGTCCCGGGGTGGTGCAGTGGCACTTCGGGCGCTGAGGCGTGTCCGGACGACGCCCCCGCCCCGAGCCGGTCCAGGCCCGGCAAGACCGTTTTCCGTCCTGCAAGACCGATTCTGCGGGATTGTGCGGCGGACGGTTGGACCGTAATTCTTCGGAAGGGGCCCGTAGCGCCCGCCGGGCACGCCAAGGCCATACCCACTTCTCCGAAGGAGTGAAACCTGAACGCCTCAGCAGCAGTCGCAGCAGCAGTGGTGCCCGCCGCCGGACGCGGTGAGCGGCTGGGGCCCGGTGCCCCGAAGGCCCTGCGGGAACTGGGCGGCGTGCCGCTCCTGGTGCACGCCGTGCGGGCGCTGGCCCGCAGTCGGGCGGTCGGCCTGGTCGTGGTCGCCGCGCCCGCCGACGGGGTGGCCGAGGTGGTCGCCCTGCTGGACAGCCACGGGCTGGACGGCAAGGACATCCGGGTGGTCGCCGGTGGCGCCACCCGCCAGGAATCGGTCCGGCTCGGCCTGGCCGCGATCCCGGCCGAGGTGGAGATCGTCCTGGTGCACGACGCGGCCCGCCCGCTCGTCCCGGTCGAGGTGGTGGACGCGGTGGCGGCCGCCGTCCGGGCCGGGGCCGGGGCGGTGGTGCCCGCGGTGCCGCTGGCCGACACGGTGAAGCGGGTCGAGTCGAGCCCGGGCCGCCCCGAGCCGGTGCTCGACACGCCCGACCGGGCCACCCTGCGCGCGGTCCAGACCCCGCAGGGCTTCGACCGGGCCACCCTGGTCGGGGTGCACGCCAAGGCGCTGGCCGAGGAGGCCGCGGGCGCCGACGGCGCGCCGCCGGTCACCGACGACGCGGGCCTGGTGGAGCGCTACGGCGGCCAGGTCGTCGTGGTGCCCGGCCACGAGGAGGCGTTCAAGGTCACCCGTCCACTGGACCTCGTGCTCGCCGAGGCCGTACTCGCCCGCCGGAGGGCCGCCGATGCCTACTGACCCGCTGACGCCCGCCGCCCAGGCCCCGGCCCCCGTGCTGCCGCGCGTGGGCATCGGCACCGACGTGCACGCCTTCGAGGCCGGCCGCCCGCTCTGGGTGGCCGGACTGGAGTGGCCGGACGCCGGGGTCGGGCTCTCCGGGCACTCGGACGCCGACGTCGCCGCGCACGCGGCCTGCGACGCGCTGTTCTCGGCCGCCGGGATCGGCGACCTGGGCGCGCACTTCGGCACCGACCGGCCGGAGTGGGCCGGCGCCTCCGGGGTGAAGCTGCTCGGTGAGGCGGCCCGGCTGGTGCGCGCCGAGGGCTTCGAGATCGGCAACATCGCGGTCCAGGTGGTCGGCGTCCGGCCGAAGATCGGCAAGCGGCGGGCCGAGGCGCAGGCCGCGCTGTCGGCCGCGGCCGGTGCGCCGGTGTCGGTGTCCGGCACCACAACGGACGGCCTGGGCCTGACCGGTCGGGCCGAGGGGCTGGCCGCGATCGCCACGGCCCTGGTGTACGAACGGCGTTGAGCCGGGCGCGGTCAGCAGGGCAGGAATAGGCGGGTCCTGACGAGTGTTCACCCGGCGTGGCGGTGGATCGGTCGGTAGTGTGCGGTTTCGGGCCCGGGCGGGGCTTCCCCTCGGGCCGTACCGCCGACGATGAGAAGAGGTTCTCGATGGGCGTCGAACTCTCTGGCCCCGCCAAGGAATTGCTCGACCGCAAGAGTTTCGCCGTGGTGTCCACGATCCAGCCCGACGGCAGCCCCCAGTCCTCGGTCGTCTGGGTCACGCGGGACGGCGACGACATCCTGTTCTCCACCGTCCAGGGCCGCCGCAAGCACCTCAATCTGGTGCGGGACCCGCGCATCTCGCTCGTGGTCAACCCGCCGGAGAACCCGTACGAGTACGTCGAGGTGCGCGGCTCGGCGACGATGACCACCGAGGGCGGCCGGGAGCTGATCAACGAACTGTCCCGCAAGTACCGCGGCGAGGAGTACGGGTTCGACGGCCCGGACGACGTCCGGGTGGTCGTCCGACTCAGCCCGCGCAAGGTGGTCGGCAACATCTGACCGGCCCGCGCGGCCCGTGGTTCCCCGGGAGTGCGGCATATCATTCCCGGGGAATGTCGCGGGGCACCCCCTCCTGCCCACTACGCTTGACGCTGTGAGCATTCGCCTGTACGACACCAGCACCCGCCAGGTACGCGACTTCGTCCCGCTTGTACCGGGTTGTGTCTCGATCTACCTGTGCGGCGCTACCGTCCAGTCGGCGCCTCATATCGGGCACATCCGGTCCGGTCTCAACTTCGACATCATGCAGCGGTGGTTCGCCTACCGCGGCTACCAGGTCACCTTCGCCCGGAACGTCACCGACATCGACGACAAGGTGATCGCCAAGGAGCGCGAGTTCGGCATCCCGTGGTGGCAGATCGCCTACGAGAACGAGCGGGCGTTCAACGACGGTTACACCGCGCTCGGCTGCCTGCCGCCGACCGTCGAGCCGCGGGCCACCGGGCACATCCCCGAGATGGTCGAGATGATGCGGGGGCTCATCGAGAAGGGCCACGCCTACGCGGCCGACGGCAACGTCTACTTCGACGTGAAGTCGTACCCGGACTACCTCGCGCTCTCCAACCAGAAGCTGGCCGACCTGCGCCAGCCCGAGGGCGAGGGCGAGACCGGCAAGCGGGACCAGCGCGACTTC
This sequence comes from Kitasatospora sp. NPDC088160, assembly GCF_044741445.1. Lineage (NCBI taxonomy): Bacteria > Bacillati > Actinomycetota > Actinomycetes > Kitasatosporales > Streptomycetaceae > Kitasatospora > Kitasatospora sp. NPDC088160. The sequence goes on from NZ_JBIUSS010000009.1 coordinate 236,610, forward strand.
GCGATGTGGAAGGCCGCCAAGCCGGGCGAGCCGAGCTGGGAGACCCCGTGGGGCCGCGGCCGGCCGGGCTGGCACCTGGAGTGCTCGGCGATGGTCCACAAGTACCTCGGCCCGGCCTTCGACATCCACGGCGGCGGGCTGGACCTGATCTTCCCGCACCACGAGAACGAGATCGCCCAGTCCAAGGCCTACGGCGACGCCTTCGCCAGCTTCTGGGTGCACAACGCCTGGGTCACCATGGCCGGCGAGAAGATGAGCAAGTCGCTGGGCAACTCGGTGCTGGTCTCCGAGATGGTCCAGCGCTGGCGTCCGATCGTGCTCCGCTACTACCTCGGCACCCCGCACTACCGCTCGATGATCGAGTACAGCGAGGACGCCCTGCGCGAGGCCGAGGCCGGGTTCGGCCGGATCGAGGGCTTCATCCAGCGCACCGTCGAGCGCTGCGGGGCGGTCGACGCCGCCCCCGAGGTGCCGCCGGCCTTCGCCGAGGCGATGGACGACGACCTGGGCGTTCCGCAGGCGCTCGCCGTCGTGCACACCGCCGTCCGCCAGGGCAACAGCGCCCTGAACGCGGACGACAAGGAGAACGCGGTGGCGCGTCTGGCCGAGGTCCGTGCGATGCTCGGAGTGCTGGGTCTCGACCCGCTCGCCCCGCAGTGGGCCGGGTCGGAGCGCGGCGAGCCTGGGACAATGAAGAGCATGCACGGTGTGGTCGACTCGCTGGTCCGCCTGGTCCTGGACCAGCGGCAGGCGGCGCGTCAGCGCAAGGACTTCGCCACCGCGGACGCCATCCGCGACCAGCTCGGCCTGGCCGGGCTGGTGATCGAGGACACCCCGTCCGGCCCGCGCTGGACGATCAACAGCCAGTAACCCCATCTGACGATCGGGGTGAGGGTGGGCCGTACCGGACCGGTGCGGCCCTCCCGCATGACGTAGCGCATGCAGTCGGCCGCCGCCGGACAGAACGGGGCGGCCGGGCATGCCGGACAGACAGGAAGTACAGCCATGGCCGGCAACAGCCAGCGCAGGAACCGCCGCAACCCCGGGTCGAAGAAGGGCGCGTCTGTCGGTACCGGCGGCCACAGCCGGAAGGGGCTCCAGGGCAAGGGCCCGACCCCGCCCGGAGCGGAGCGCAAGGGCCACCCGAAGCAGCGCGCCGCCAACGCCGCGGTCAAGCGCGAGCGGGACGCCAAGGCCCGCGCCGGCATGCGCCGCGCCGGCGGCGCCGGTCGCGGTGGCCGGGGCGGCGCGGGCAGCGCCGAGCTCGTCTTCGGCCGCAACTCGGTCGTCGAGGCCCTTCAGGGCGGCGTCCCGGCCACCGCGCTGTACGTCCAGCAGTTCGTCGACACCGACGACCGCGTCCGCGAGGCCTTCCAGGCCGCCAACGACCGTGGCATCCCGCTGATGGAGGCCCCGCGCCCGCAGCTGGACCAGATGACCGGCGGGCTCAACCACCAGGGCCTCGTGCTCCAGGTGCCGCCGTACGAGTACGCGCACCCCGACGACCTGCTGGTCGAGGCCTCCGACTCGGGCCAGGACGCGCTGATCATCGCGCTGGACGGCGTCACCGACTCGCGCAACCTCGGCGCCGTGGTCCGCTCCGCCGCCGCCTTCGGCGCGCACGGCGTGGTCATCCCCGAGCGCCGCGCGGCCGGTATGACCGCCGGCGCCTGGAAGACCTCCTCCGGCGCCGCCGCCCGTCTGCCCGTCGCCCGGGCCACCAACCTCACCCGCACCCTGGAGGCCTACCAGAAGGCCGGCCTCATGGTGGTCGGCCTGGCCGCCGACGGCGAGGCCGAGCTGGGCGACCTGGAGCTGCTGACCGGCCCGGTGGTGATCGTCGCGGGCAGCGAGGGCAAGGGTCTGTCCCGGCTGGTCTCGGAGACCTGCGACATGCGGGTGCGGATCCCGATGTCCGGGCTGACCGAGTCGCTGAACGCCGGTGTCGCGGCGGGCATCGTGCTCTACGAGGCCGCGCGACTGCGCGCCAAGCGCTGAGCACAGTCGGTGTGCGGGGCGCAGGGGAACTTCTGAATTCTCCGCAATCCGAGTGAAAAGCGATCGGGCCCGACCAGGCCCGATCGCTTTTCTCATGATCATTTCAAGTATGCGCCGGACATCCACTCGGGAGAGTGTCCTAAGCGGTGGTCACCCGGTTAGACGGGCGTGGACACCAGAACACCTCGGCGCCCCCTGTTCGGCGGCGGCAGCACCGGGATAGACGCGGGCCCCGGCCTTGACACGGTCAAGGTGCCGTCCGACCCCGCGCGCCTCAGCATCACCCAGGCGAGCTTCCGGCTCCGGCTCGGCGCCCCGGTGGCGCCGCTGATCGAGGCCCCGGCCGGACTGCTGTCCACCGGCGCCGCGTTCGGCGACCCGTATGCCGACCAGGGCCTGATCCGCCGTCCGCTGGTCACCCCGCAGGTCGTGGTGCCCGCCTCCGCCGTCCCGGCGCTCGCGGGGGCCGCCGGGGGCGGTGCGCCGCGCCGCAAGGGCCGGGTCACCGCCGTCACCTGGACCGGGCAGGCGCCCCCCGGGGACCTCGCGGCCACCCAGCTGCTGGACGCCGTCCGGCTCACCGGCTCCGGATCCGACGGCGGCGGCCCGGGCGTGTCGGACACCCGGGTGATCCCGTCCTACTCGGGCGCCCGGACCGTCCCGCGCCAGCCCCGGGAAGGTGCCGGCACCGCCACCGACGCGGGCATCGGCCCGGTCGGCGCACCGCAGGGCTGGACCCCGAGCGGCGAGCTCCCCGAGGTCTCCGCGACGGCCGCCGAGGGCAAGCAGCCCTGGTACCCCGGCCGCCGGGTCGACCTCGGCCTGGTCCTGCTGCCGCTGCGCGCCGTCCTCGGCTCGCTGTCCGTCTACGCCGGGTTCAGCAAGCTCTGCGACCCGGTCTACTTCGACGGCGGCGAGCGCGGCTCGATGATGCGCTGGCTCGCCTCGCTGCACCCCTGGAAGGTCGCCGAACCGCTGCTGGCCTTCGCCATGGCGCACCCGGTCGGTGCCGGCCTGGTGGTGTCGTTCACCCAGGTCGTGGTCGGCGTGCTGACCGTCCTCGGCCTCTGGCAGCGGCTCGCGGCTGGGGCGGCGATGCTCCTCTCCGCCGCGCTGCTGTTCACCGTCAGCTGGCGGGCCGTGCCGGTCTACGACACCCCCGACCTGATCTTCCTGGCGGCCTGGAGCCCGCTGCTGATCGCCGGAGCGCCGTTCGCCTCCCTGGACGGGCGGCTCAACCTGGAGGCCTGGCGGCGCTACGGCGCCGACGCGCCCGCCGCGCTGCGCCGCCGGGTGCTGCGCCGCGGCACGGTGGTCACCACGGTCGTGGTCGGGGCGACCCTGCTGCTCGGCTCGATGCTCGGCGCGGCGGTGCGGACCGGGGCCCGGACGCACCAGGCACCGGCCCGTCCGGCCACCGACTACGGCACGCCGGTCTGGCCCAGCGGCGCCCCGACCGGCACCCCGGGCGGCCAGGGCTCGTCCACCTCGCCCTCGCCCGCCCCGCGCCCGGCCACCCCCACGCCGAGCCCGACCACCCCGCCCTCCTCCGCCCCGGCAACCCGCCCGGGCAGCCCGACGCCGAGCGGCAAGGGGCACTCCACCAAGGCGGAGACCGGGGCCGGCACGACCCCGACCCCCGCCGCGCCGGCCGCCGCCGCGCCGTCGGCCGGTTCCTCGCCCGCCCAGCGCAGCACCCCGGCCCCCGCCGGCTCGGGGGCGGCGTCCAAACCCAGCCCGAGCTCGGGGGCGAGCCCCGGGCTGCTCGGCGGGGTGCTGGGCAGCGGCCCGCTCGCCGACCTGTCCGGCGGCGCCCGCTCCTCCCACCCGGGGGCGCCCACGTCCACCTGACGGCCCGTGGACGCGATCGGCCGGGTGCTCCTTGGCGGAGCACCCGGCCGATCGTCGTGCGCAGGGGGCTGAGGTGCTGGGGCGCGAGGCTGGGGGAGCGGCGGTTACTGCGGTGTGCGGCCGGCCCCGGAGGCGAGCTCCTTGGCCGCCTCGGTGAGGTCCTTCGCGGTGTCGATGGCGCGCCAGTACACGCCCTGCGGCAGCTGGTAGCCCGCCAGCCGCTTGCTGCGCGCCAGCTGCGGGAACGTGGTGCGCTCGTGGTCGCCCACGTCCGGCAGCAGCTCGGCGAACTCCGGGCTGAACACGTACAGCCCGGCGTTGATCAGGAACGGCGAGGGCGGCGCCTCGATGAAGTCCAGCACGTTGCCGAACTGGTCGGTCTCCACCGCCCCCCACGGGATCCGCGGTCGGGCCAGCGCGAGCGTCGCGACGGCGTCCCGCTCGTGGTGGAAGGCGGCCATGTCGCGCAGGCTGAACCGGGTCCAGATGTCGCCGTTGGTGGCGTACCAGGGCTCGTCCGGGCGGGGCAGCGCCTTGGCCGCGTACTTGAGGCCGCCGCCGCGTCCGAGCGGCTCCTCCTCGACCACCGTGCGTACGCGCAGCGGCAGATCCGCCTTGTCGAGCCACTCCTCCAGCACGGCGGCGAGGTGCCCGCAGGAGACCACCACGTCGGTGACGCCCTCGGAGGCCAGCCAGGCCAGCTGGTGGCCGAGGATCGGCGTGCCCGTCCCGGGGATCTCGACCAGCGGCTTCGGGCGGTCGTCCGTGTAGGGCCGCAGCCGCGAGCCCTGGCCGCCGGCCAGGATCACGGCCTGGGTGACGGGCGTCGTGGTCGGCCGGGACGGGTGGGTCGGCGGGGACGCGAGGTCGGCGGTGGGGCCGGAGTCAGCGGTCATGCCTGAAGAATAGGGCGCCCACCGGAGGTGGGAACCCGAGGCCGCGGGCGCCGTCGGCCCGCGGCTGCCGGTGGGCCCGACGGCCTCGTCGGCCCGCGGCCGAGGGGGTCAGCCGGCGATGCCCGCCGCGAACGACCCGTCGCAGACCGGGCGGGCGAAGGACCGGGCCCGCTGGACGTCGCCCTGGTACTTGCGCACCGCCGCCTTGCCCAGCTCTCCGGCGAGCGAGGTGCAGTACGGCGTCAGCGACGGCTGTTCGCGCATCGAGCGCTCCAGCAGGTCCAGCGCGGCGGACGGGTTCTTGGCCCGCAGCTCGTCCAGCAGCACCACCCGCAGCGACTCCTGCGGGGCGAGCCCGTCCGGGGACGTGCCCGCGGTGGCGGTGGCGGAACGCCCGATCCCGGTGCCGTCACCACTGGACGCCGCCACGACCTGCTGGTCGAGGTTGGTCGGCGGGGCCCATGGCACCCGGGTCACGGCGAGGGTGCCGGTGGTCACCAGGACGACCGGCAGGGTCAGGGCGACGGTCTGGCCGATACGGCGTACAAGCTGCTTCACCCTCAGGAGAGTAGCGGTGGGTACGGGCCGGATCGCCCTCCGTGACACCATCGAGTGACACCGTGTCCGGGTTCGTCCCCCCACCGTGTTGACGTGGGGGTGTACGGACGGAGCCCGCCGGACCAGGAATGGTCCGACGGGCTCCGTCGTGCCGGCTTGCCCTGCCGGTCGACCGACCGGCAGGGCGCGCCGTGCTCAGCTGCTCAGACGGGCGCCCGAGCTGGTCGAGAACACGTGGGTCTCGTTGGCGATCGGCACGACGTGGATCGTCTCGCCACGGGCCGGGATCTGCCGGCCGTGCACGCGGACGACCAGCTCCTTGTCCTCGCCGCCGATCTTGGTGGTGCCGTACACGAAGCCGTCGGAGCCGAGCTCCTCGACGACGTTCACCGTCACCGCGACACCCTCGATGCCGCCCGCCGGGACGATCTCGAAGTGCTCCGGGCGGATGCCGACCGTCACCGACTTGTCGGTGCCGGCGCCGGCCAGGTCGTCGCGCGAGACGTTGACCACCGAGCCGCCGAACTTCACGCCGCCGTCCACCAGCGGGACCTCGACCAGGTTCATCGCGGGCGAGCCGATGAAGCCGGCCACGAACAGGTTGGAGGGTCGGTCGTACATGTTGCGCGGGGTGTCGACCTGCTGGAGCACGCCGCCCTTGAGCACCGCGACCCGGTCGCCCATGGTGAGCGCCTCGGTCTGGTCGTGGGTGACGTACACCGTCGTGATGCCCAGGCGGCGCTGGAGGCCGGCGATCTGGGTACGGGTCGAGACGCGCAGCTTCGCGTCCAGGTTCGACAGCGGCTCGTCCATCAGGAAGACCTGCGGCTGGCGCACGATCGCGCGGCCCATCGCGACACGCTGCCGCTGACCACCCGACAGCGCCTTCGGCTTGCGGTCCAGGTACTCCGTCAGGTCGAGGATCTTCGCGGCCTCCTCGACCTTGGTGCGGATCTCCGCCTTGTTCACGCCGGCGATCTTGAGCGCGAAGCCCATGTTCTCGGCGACGGTCATGTGCGGGTACAGCGCGTAGTTCTGGAACACCATGGCGATGTCCCGGTCCTTCGGCGGCAGGTGCGTGACGTCCCGGTCACCGATCCGGATGGAGCCGCTGTTGACGTCCTCCAGGCCGGCCAGCATGCGCAGGCTGGTCGACTTGCCGCAGCCCGAGGGGCCGACCAGCACGAGGAACTCGCCGTCCGCGATCTCCAGGTCCAGCGCGTCCACCGAGGGCTTGTCCGCCCCGGGGTAGACGCGGGTCGCCTGGTCGTACGTGACAGAAGCCATGGTTGTTCTCTCCTTCACCGGCAGGAACGTGCCGGACGATCCGAGTAAAGGGGCGTTCGTTCGCCTCCGTCAGCCCGCCCAGTGGTCTGAACCACCTCACGAACCGACTCCGGGCGACGCTACCTGCGCCTCCGCCGCTTGTCAGCCCCCAGCCCGCCCGATTTCGGCATCGGTTCCATCACGCCCACCCAGCCCGCCAACCCCCGGATATCCCCCCACCCCACCTGCCGGGCCCGGTAGACTGCCCCCGGTGCCGCCGTGATCCCTCGCGGACGGTCACCGTGCCTCCTTAGCTCAGCTGGCCAGAGCACCGCTCTTGTAAAGCGGGGGTCGTCGGTTCGAACCCGACAGGGGGCTCGCGTAGGAAGCAATGCGACCGGTGCCCGAAGGGCCGGCTCACCGGAGTGATCCGGCGGAGCCGGCCCTTCGTCGTTGCCGGGGCGTGCTGCAGGCCGTGGGGTGGTGCGTGGCGGTCGATCAGGTGGGTTCGGGTGCGGATTCGCCCGGTTCGCCGGATTCGGTGGGTTCGTTCGAGTCATCGGATTCCTCCGATTCCTCCGGTTCGTTCGGCGGGTCGGAAAGGGCGGTCTCGCCGCTTTTCCGCCAGGTTGCCGTCACCTTCAGGCTGGCCTTTCCGTCGACTCCCGTCACCGCGCTCACGAGGACTCCCGTCTTGACGGAGAGCTCGATTCCGAATTCGAGCGTGAATTCGTCGGGGGCGGCCGCCCGCAGACCGGATCGCACGTTGCCGACCACGGTCTGGAGGGTGCTCGCGAGGTCGTCCAGCTGGTAGCTGGGGCGGCGCAGGGCGACGTCCCTGGGCCCGCGCTGCTCCTCGATGCGGGCCCAGAATGTCCCCTCGGGCGTCACTACTTGGACAAGCTCCGACATTTCTCCTCCAAGGGGTGCCGTTGCCGGGGTCGAATTGCCGGAAAACCGGTGACCGGCCCGGGCCGTGGGCCTATCCTTCTTCTTCGCGAGGGGAACTGTATCGGGCGCCGAGGGGTGGCAGGCCATGGATATGGGACAGCGGGCGGCGGGTACTGAACGCATCTACCTCTCCGATGTGGAGCCGCACGCGGCGGCGCCGATCGACCGGGCCTCGGACCTGCGGTCGCGGGTCCTGCTGCATGTCCTCTTCGCCGACACCCTGCTGATCGGCGACTCGCAGGGCCTCAACAACAGGTACTTCCGGGCACTCGTCGACGCCGAGGAGGCGCGGAAGGTCCGCTGGTCCCCGGGTACGGCGGCGCTCTCGGACTTCGGCGCCCTCCTGGAGGCGGGCCGGCTGCGGGTCGCGCTGCGGGCGGGCGGGAGCCTGCACCGGATCAGCGACGGCCACCGGGCCGAGGGCGTGGAGAACGCGCCCGACGTCCCCTACGTGGAGCGGCTGACCGGGGTGTCGTCCGCGCACACGGTGCCGTACGACGGGTCGGCCGTCGCCGCCGCGTTCAAGTCCGGTGTCCTGACGCGGATCGAGGCCGCCGAGCGGGACTTCGCCGGGAGCGCGCGGGAGGCCCTCGAAGCCGCTCGCGCCTGGGTCTCCGAGCAGGATCCGCTGCTCTACAAGCAACTCCGGGACTGGCTGGCCGGCTACCGGAGCGCGCGCCCGGGGGGCAGCGCCGAACTCGTCCTCGTGCTCCAGTCGGTGGACGACTGGGCCGGCGAGTCCTACCGGCGGGCGCTGCCGCAGGCCCTGGGCGTCGGCATGGCCGGCCCGCGCGACGGCGAGGGCACCATCCCGGTCTTCCGGAGCCGGCGACTCGTCGAGTACGCGGGGTTCCCGGCGGTGATGCTCGACAACCTGCTGCTGTCCCAACTTCCGGTGGAGGTGGTGTTCGAGGCGATCGAGCAGCCCTCCCGGGTGGCCCTGGTCGCGGAGTTGGGGCGGCTGCGCCGGGGGATCCAGCCGGACACGGCGGTGCTGCGTTCGGCGGTCGACGAGTTCAGCTCGTGGACGCTGGAGGCGTTCGAGCGCACCTTCCGCCGTGTCGGGGGTCTGGCGTGGGAGCACTTGCGGGGTGAGGTCCGGCTGATGCGCTTCGGGCTGGACGAGGACCCGGTCGCCGGTCGGCTGGGGGCCGGCCTGGAGGTGGTCTCCCCGGCGACCGACGGCGTTCGCGACCTGTCGCTCCACGTGGTGAACGGCCCGGGTGCGGCGGGCCCGGACCCGCAGCGCCGGGCCCAGCCGCGGCCGTTGCGCGAGCTCGATCCCTTCGAGCGGGTGGTCACCCTCTGACGGTCCCGGTCTGCGGGTCGGGGTGGGCCTGGAGGAGGGCGAAGGCGGCCAGGGTGACGCCGCAGGTGATCCGGCCCTGCCGCAGCCAGCGCGCCATCAGGTCGGGGGAGACCCAGACCGGGTCGGTCACCGATTCCATGGCCTCCGGACGGGCGGTGGCGGTGCCTCCGGGGAGCACGGTGGCGCGGCAGACGTGGATGCCGTTCTCGATCAGGCCGGTGTCCGCGTGGATCAGGCCGAGGCTTTCCACGGTGGAGGCGATGAGGCCGGTCTCCTCCCTGAGCTCGCGCGCGGCGGCCTCCTCCGGGGGTTCGCCGGGCTCGCAGCCGCCGCGCGGGAACTCCAGCGAGGCGGCGCCGACCGGGTAGCGGTAGGAGGGCACCAGCGCGATGCCGTCGGGGCCGGTCGCCACCACGACGACGCCGGTCTGCGACCACTGCCACCGGAGGTAGTTGCCGGCCGTGCCGCCCGGGGCGACGACCTCGTCGTTGTAGAGCCGGCCGAAGCGGTTCCCGAAGACCTCGACGGCCTGGCGGCGTCGGATCGGGGCGGGCGCGGCGAGGTCCTGAGAGTCCGTGGGCATCATGCTCCTACCTGCCGTCGTAGGGCCGCAGGTGGCGACGGCCTCACCTGCCATGATTGCCCATGGTCGCCAGCTGCTCCACCCAGTGTGCGCGCTCGTCGGTGAACTCGGTTATCTCCGAGGAGAGTTGGACAAGCATCCGGAGCGAGGACCGTTGTGCGGCGAGCCGTTGCCGGTCGCCGGGCGGAAGGGCGGCGCGCAGCTGTGCGGCTTCCCGCAGCGCGCGGTACGCCTCGTCGTCCCGTCCGGCCCGGACGAGGCCGATCGCCTGCCGGTGCAACGCCTCCGGGAGCCTGGCCAGGTAGCGGCCGGGCTGCTGGTCGGCGAGCTCGCGCAGCAGCGCGAGCGCCCGGTAGCCGGCCGCCACCGCTTCGACGGGTCGGCCGGCCAGTTGCCCGCACCGGGCGAGGAGTTGGAGGCAGGTCAGCAGGGTGTCGTCCTGCCGGGCCCCCGGTTCGGCCTCCTCGCACAGCTCGACGCCGTGCGCGGCCGCGTCGAGGGCGGCGCTCACCTGGCCGTCCTCCATCCGCACCAGGGCCAGGGTGCTCAGCACCGTCGCGGTGTCCAGGAGGTACGTCTGGCGCAGGGTGTCGTCCCCGTCCGCCCCGGCGAGGAGTTCCTCGTAGTGGGCGACGGCCGACCTGGCGTGTTCGAGCGCCGGTTCGGTCCGGTGGGCGCGGTGCAGCAGGAGGCTCACGTTGTGGAGCGCCCTCGCGTACTCGGGGAGGTGGCGTCCGGTCTGCCGGACGAGGTCCCGGCTGAGGCGGACGGCCTGCTGGGCGGCGGTCAGCGCCGAGTCGCCGGGGCGGACGCCGTCCGCGCCGAGTCCGCCGGGGGCCAGTCCGTCCGAGGCCGGTCCGCCCGGGGCCGGTCCGCCGGGGGCCAGTCCGCCCGGGGCCAGTCCGTCCGCGGCGGGTCCGTCCGGGGCGGTCTCGTCGAGCCGGAGGCTGTAGCTGATGAGGCGGCGCAGCCTGCGCAGCTGGTCCTCCTCGCCGAATTCGGGGTCCGGCTGGTCCAGCAGGCGCTTCAGGACCAGCGCCGCCACCGGCGACATGCTGGAGGGGTAGCCGGGCAGCCGGCTCTCGACGGCGGCGAGGACGTCTGGTCCGCACGCCCGTACGGCGGGCAGCATGAGGGCCGCCAGCGGTTCGGCGTGCGGCAGTACGGCGCCGTTGGCGGCCAGGGCCGGCAGGAGCGCGTCGGGCCGCTCGGCGATGCTCCGGGCCAGTGCGGCGTCCAGGGCCGGGTGGGCGGGGTGGTCCACGACCCGCCCCACCCCGGTGCAGCCGCGGGCACGGGCGAGGATCTCCACGGTCTCGGTGGCCGCCGCGATCCGCTGCTGCGGCGAGGCGGGGTGCGGCGGGTCCAGCAGGGCGAGCAGGTACTCCTCGGAGCGTCCCGAGCTCTCCGGCGTACTCAGCACCCGTCGGACCAGGATCTCGCCGATCCGGCTCGGGCCGACGGGGGCGACCAGGCCGTCCTCGGCCGGGTAGAGCATGCGCAGGAGGGCGTTGACGACGTTCATGTTGAGGGGCGGATGGTGGGGGAACGCCTCGGCCCGGACCCGTTCCAGCAGGGCGATCAGCCGGTCCGAGCGTCGCCCGGGGGCGAGCACCGGGACGAGGAGGAGCCCTTCCGCCAGGAGCCGGCCGGCCTCGCCGGCCAGGGCCGGCTCCGCGGGCAGCCACGCCGTGAGCTGCGCGTGCCAGACCCGGACCTCGTGGTCGCAGAGCCGTTCGAGCGGATCGCCGTGCCCGGACCAGCTGCTTCCCCGGGCGAGGGTGAGGACGGCGTCCAGCGCGAGTGCCAGCACGCCGAGCAGCGAGTCCTCCCGCCCGGCGCGCGACGGAAGGCTCCTCGGTACGGGCAGGCGGTCGTGGCCGAGTCGTCGGGCGAAGACCTCGAAGGCCGAGACGACCAGCGCGGCGGGTGAGGCGTCCCCGGTGGCGGTGGCGGTGGCGGTGGCGGTGGCGGCGGCGGCGGAGGGGACGGAGGGGACGGAGGGGACGGAGGGGATCGTCCTGGGGAGTTCCACGACGCTGGCGTCGGCCAGTGCCCAGTCGTCGACGCCGCTCTGCAGCGCCCGCCAGAAGGGCTCGGCCGTGCGGGCGAGCAGCAGCAGGCGCAGCCGGGGCTGCTCGGGTCCGAACCGCGAGACGTGGTCCACCAGGGTGCGGATGTCCTCCAGCCGGGCCTGGGCGTAGTCGAAGACGGCGAGGACCGCCAGACCGTCGTCGAGGGCGGTGGTCAGCTCGTCCAGCCACCCCGCCCCCGCGAGGCTGCTGCGCTGTACGAAGCCCGCGAGCCAGCCGTCCTCGGCCATCAGCCGGCACAGTTCGGCGGCGAGCCTGGTCTTGCCGGAGCCGCCAGGCGCGTGGAGCAGGCGCAGCAGCAGCGGGGTCCCGTCGGCGCACCAGGCCCGCAGTTCGGTGAGTTCCGGGCGGTCCACGAAGGGCATCGCGCCCTGCGTCAGCAGCTGGGCGGGGGTCGGCCGGGGCGTCTGGCGGGGCCGGTGGTGTCCGTACGCCCCGAAGAGCCGGACCTGGCGCCCGGCCCGGTCCATCGCCAGGTCGTACCAGGCCGTGCCGGGCCGGTGGCCGAGTCCGTTGCGCCGGGCCAGTTCGGGGAAGCAGGTCCGCACCGCGTCGACGGGGACCATCCAGCCGCCCAGGACGGCCGTCTCGTCGCGGGAGGTCTTGAGCACTCCGCACACCCGCCCGGTGGCGGGGTCGAGCACGAGGCTGCCGCTGAACCCCTGGACGACCTGGTCGCTCTTGAGCCGGACGAAGTGGCCCGCTTCGCCGGAGCGGCCGACGACGGAGAGGTACAGGGTGTCCCGGTGGGTGCCGGCGTCCAGGGTCGCGTCGCTGAATCCGTGGACGATCACGTCCGAGCCGCCGGGGGGCACCTGATCGGCGAGCCAGACGCCTGCGGTGTCCAGCGGTTCGGGGAGCCGGAGCACCGCGAGGTCCGGGTACGCGTAGATGCCGCCGTCCGGGTCCTGCCGCGGTTCCCGGGCGACCACCTCGGCCCGGAGCGTGCGCCCGTGCACCGTCACCGCCGGGTGCGGGTCGGAGCGGACGACGTGGGCGCAGGTCAGCACGGTGTCGGGGGCGACCAGGAAGCCGGTGCCGGAGCTCTCCGCGGTCTCGATCAGCACCGCTTGTTCCGTGGCGAGTCGGCTGACGGCCTCCCGGCGCCGCCGGGTCTCGTTGTCGGGGATCACTCGGGGTCCCTTCGATCGGGGGTGCCAGGGTGTCGTGCCCGGCCGTCGGAATCCAGTGACGGAGGTGCGCCGGGACGTAGTTGACGCAGGGTCCAGCCGTGGGCGCCGGGGGTCAAGGGGGTGGTGTGGGCGGTGAGGAGTTCGGCGGCGCGGCGGTAGGAGAGGCGGGCGCGGCCGGTGTGGGGGCAGCGGTCGGGGGCGGGGGTGCCGGCGGGGGCGCGGCGGTCGGTGAGGAAGAGCGGGCCGGCGGTGCGGCCGGCGACGAGGAGGGGGAGCAGCCGGGCGGTGCCGCTCCGCCAGTGGACGGGGGTGCGGCCGGGCCGGTGGAGGGTGCGGTGCCGGGACAGGTCGAGGTCGTCGGTGTCGAGGGCGAGGACGGTGTCGATGGCGGCGCCTGACTCGTGGAGCAGGTGCCAGAGCGACTGTTCGCGCAGGGGCGCGCGGAGGGTGAAGAGGGCGCGCAGGTCGTCGGGTGTCAGGGGAGTGACGGTCGGTCCGGGCCGCGGGTCGGGGTGCAGGTCGGTGGTGGGGTCGTCGTCGAGCCAGCGCTGGGCCCGCCACCAGGCCACGGCGGCGCGCAGGGTGGAGAGTTCGCGGTTGAGTGTGCGCGGGTCGGTGTCGGCGCGGCGGCGGTCGGCGGCGGTGCGCAGGCGGCGGGCGGCGTCCGGGTGGTCGAGCAGGGCGAGCGGGAGGACGGGCGGCCGGGCGCGCCGCCGTTCGGGGCCGGTGGGGGCGGGGCGGTCGGCGAGGGCCCAGGCCCAGGTGTTCAGGGCGATCCGGTAGATCCGCCGGGAGCCTTCGGCGAGCCCGGAGGCGGCCAGGTAGCGCTCGACGGCGACGGCGTACTCGACCGGGGGGAGCTCTGCCATGGCGGGGCCTCTTCCGCAGTAAATCAACTCGGGTCGGACCCCTGAAGGCTATCTGCGAAGCGCAGTAAATCGCAGATGAACGGCCATTTTTGAGGCCGTTTACTGCGGCAGTCGGCAGAGCGTGAAATATTGAGGCCAAAAGACTCAACTTTTCCCCGGAAACCCTTGAACGCCGTTCCCGTCCGGAGGCAGACTGCCGCCCATGGCAGTGGATGCGGAACGGATCCCGGCCCGCCGCCGGCGGCTGGGAGACCGGCTCGCCGTACTGGGCGAGCGCGATTTCGCGTGGTTCTTCGTCGGCTACTCGACCTCCCTCCTCGGCTCCTCGATGGCGCCGGTGGCGGTGGCCTTCGCGGTGCTCGACGGCGGCGGCAGCGGAACCGACCTGGGGTGGGTGATGGCGGCCCGGATCCTGCCGGTGGTGCTGGTGCTGCTGGCCGGCGGGGTGATCGCGGACCGGTTCGGCAGCCGCCGGGTGATGCTGGGCTCGGACGTCCTGCGCGGGCTCGTCCAGGCGGTGTTCGCCGCGCTGCTGACGGCCGGGCGGGCGCCGGTCTGGGCGATGGTCGCGCTGGTGGCGGTGTGGGGGGTCGGGGAGGGGCTGTTCCTGCCGGCGCTCGGGGCGATCGTGCCCGGCCTGGTGCGCCGGAAGGAGCTCCTGGCCGACGCGAACACCCTGCTGGGGCTGGCCCGTTCGGTGGCCACGGTGGCCGGGCCCGCGACGGCCGGCCTGGTGACGGCGACGCAGGGCCCGGCGGTGGTCCTGCTGGCCGACGCGGTGACGTACGGCGTCGGCGCGTTCGCCCTGGCCAGGCTCCGGCTGCCCGACCGGGCGGCGAACGCGGCCGGAGGCGAGCAGTCGATGCTCGCCGAACTGCGGGCCGGCTGGTCGGAGTTCGCCTCCCGGCCGTGGTTCTGGATCACCACCGTCCAGATGGGCCTGTTCAACCTGCTGGTCTGGGCGCCGTTCCTGGTGCTCGGCCCGCTCACCGCGCAGCGGGACCTCGGCGGCGCCCGGGCCTGGGGTCTGGTGATGGGGGTGTACGGCGTCGGCGCGGTGCTGGGCGGGCTGGTGATGCTCGGGCGCCGGCCCGAGCGGCCGCTCGCGGTGGCCACCGTGGCCACGCTGGCCTGGGCGCTGCCCTCCGCCGCGCTCGCGGCCGGTGCGCCGCTGCCGTGGGTGGTGGCCGGCGCACTGGTGGCGGGGGTCGGCTCGGCGGTCAGCGGGACGCTGCTCAGCACGACGATGCAGAGCTGGGTGCCGCCGGAGGTGCTCGGCCGGGTCAACTCCTTCGGGGCGCTCGGCGCGTTCGTGCTGGGGCCGCTCGGGCTGGCGGCGGCCGGACCGGCGGCGGACCGGATCGGCGTGGACAAGGTGCTGCTGCTCGGTGCGGTCTGGCAACTTGCGGCCGGTACGGTGGTGTTGGCGGTTCCGGCGGTTCGGAACCGCCGGTGGGAGGGGAGCCGGTACGGCGAGGACGGGCGTCACGGCGACCAGGAGGGCGCGCCCTGACCCGCGCTGGTCCGACCTTCCCGGGATCCGCCGACCACCCCCGAACGGCTCCGGGGCGCACCCCCGGCCCCGGTGCGGCCCACCGCGCCCGGCCGGCTCCGGAGCGCGACCAGGTCCGGCCGTCGCACCCCCGCCGCCCGCGGCGGGCGCCGCGGCCGGACCGGTCGTACCGTGGAGGGAGTGGGGGTGGACGGAGGAGGTTTGACCATGCCCGGTTCGCTCACCATCAGCCACCACGAGTCCGCGGCCACCCTGGACCGCACGGACGCCGATCGGCTCGCCACCGTACTGGCGGAGCTGGCGTACCTGCTGGAGATCCCGGGGCCGAACCGGATCAACGACGCGCAGCTCACCCTGCTGTGCGAGGGCCGGGCGCCGGACCGCGCCGAGCTGTCGCACTGGTCCCGGGCGCTCGCGGCCGAGCTGAAGGGGCGGCGCTGACGGCCCCGGTGCCCGCCGCAGCCGACGGTTCCGGTGCCCGCCGACGCCGGAGGCGCGCCGCCCCGCCCGCCGTACGATGGCGTGCGGGGCGGGCGGACGTCGTGCGCCCCGCGGGCGCCGGGGTGGCCGGCGGCCGGTCCGGCGGAGGGTGGGGGCCCGAGCGTGCCGCAGTCCTGGTCGATGTCCTGGCTGACCGTGGAGACGCCGCTGCCCAGCGGCCCGATGCACATCGCCGTGACGCCGCTGGGCGTGGCGGCGGCCGGGTACGGCGGGCGGGAAGGCGAACTGCCGCCGTGCACCGACGCGTCGAAGACCGCCGCCGTCCGGGACCGGATCGGCGCCTATCTGGCGGGCCGCAGCCGTGAGTTGGGCCTGCCGATCGACTGGAGCCTGAGCTCCGGCCCGCACCGCACCGTGCTGCGCACGCTCTGGCAGGAGGTGCCGTACGGCCGGACCATCACCTACGGCGAACTGGCGGCCCTCAGCGGGGTGTTCGAGGACGTGGCCGAGCCCGGTCTGGCGGCGCGGACGGTCGGCCAGATGATGGCCGCCAATCCCGTCGCCCTGCTGGTGCCCTGCCACCGGGTGGTGGCGGCGGACGGGATCGGCGGCTTCGGCGGCGGCCGGGTGGGGATCGACGTGAAGCGCTGGCTGCTCACCCTGGAGGGCGTGCTGGAGCCGACGCTCGACTGGAACGGCCCGCTGTAGCACCGGGGTTGCCGCCGGTTCGGCCGCGCCGAGCCGCGTGTCGCGGGTGAGCCCCGCACGAGCCGCCCACCGTCGCGTCCGGGCTACCGCTGTCGGACGAGGGAGACCGGGGCGGGCGCCCGGCGCTGTAGCACCGGCTGGATGCCGGAGACCAGCGTGTACTCGACGCCGTGCACGTCCGGATCCACCCCGGTGGGCTCCGGCCGTTCGCCGAGCGCCAGCCGGACGGCGTCCCAGGGCAGATTGAGGCCGCACAGCCGTAGCTGGTGGAGCCCGGCGGCGGGCCGGGTGTTGACGTCGATCACCACCGGTCGCCCGGCCAGTTCGCGGAACTGGATGTTGGACAGGTAGGCCATCCGGCTCGCCCCGACCAGGCGCCGGACCGGCTCCAGGTACCGCGGATCGGTGGTGAAGCCGCGGCGGCGGCCCGCCTTGGTGCGGCCGACCACGGTGAGCGGGTGGCCGGCCCGGTCGGCGAGGCAGTCCACCGAGACCTCCGGCCCGTCCAGGTAGGGCATCACCAGCAGGTCGACGGGCTCGTCCCGCTCGTCCTCCTCGTCCCCCGCGCCCGGTCGGGCGGACAGGGCGGCGGCCACCTGCTCGACCTGGACCCGGTGGTCCCAGCCGTGAAGCCGCCGCGGCCCGTACGGCTCCCGGGTGAGCACCCGGAAGCCCGCGCCGCCCGCGCCGGTGGTGGGTTTGAGGCAGGCGGTGTGCCCGGCGGCCTCGATCCGGTCGACGGCGTCGAGCAGTTCGTCGGCGGTGCGCACCCGCCACCAGGGCGGGGTGGGCAGTCCGGCGGCGGCGATCGCCCGGTAGCCGTCGGCCTTGCTGGTGTAGGTGGCGATGGCGGTGGCCGGCGGGCAGAGCAGGGTGGTGCCGATCGCCTCGAACTCCGGCCGGGCGAGGGCGATGGCGAGCTGGTGCAGCTGCGGGAGGAAGACGGTTATGGAGTGCCTGGCGCAGTAGTCGAGCGCGTAGCCGACGTAGGCGTCGGCGGGCAGGTCGGCGGGTTCCAGGGTGCCGTGGTCGGCGGCGGCGAGCACCGGGGAGTCGGGGTCGGCGTGGGTCGCGTGCACCGCCACCGGGCGAGGGGCGGTGCGGAGTTGTTCGATGAAGAAGACGTTCTCGGCGTAGGTGCGGTTGAGCCAGACACGGACGGGGGCTGTCAAGACTGCCTCCCAGGGCATGGGGTGACGAAGGGTCAGGGCTCATGGTCGGCCGTGCTCGTCAACTGGCCTGGCGGCCCTGTGAGGTGGCACCCTAGCGGCCGGCTCCCCGGGCCCGGACGGGAGGGGCGTCGTGTGTGCGGGCGCCAAGGGGTGGCGACGGAGGGGGTGTCGATGGGGGAAGATGGGAGGCGGTATTCCCGATAAGTTCGAATAATCTGTCGAACAGATATCGATCGAGTGATCCAGTCGTACTATTTGTTCGGTTATCCCGAACCACTCGAATGAGTGATTGCGGCATGCACCCGAATGGGCCCACCATGAAGCTGCAACATGAATGCGCAAGGCGACACTTCATCGGGCATGCGAAGGGCTCCCCCTATGTCGACCGAAACCAATGCCGGTGTTCCCGCGCCCAGCGCGCAACCTGAGATCCGGCAGCAGCAGAGTCTGAGCACGGCGGGTGCGCGGAACCTCGCCACGACCACCAAGTCCGCGCCGCAGATGCAGGGCATCAGCCCGCGCTGGCTGCTCAGGACGCTGCCCTGGGTGCAGGTGTCCGGCGGTGCCTACCGGGTCAACCGCCGCCTGCGCTACTCGGTCGGCCGCGGTCGGGTGAGCTTCGTCAAGACCGGCTCCGAGGTGCGGATCGTCCCGCCGACGCTGGCCGAGGTGCCGGTGCTGCGCGGCTTCCAGGACGAGGCCGTCCTGACGGAGCTGGCCGGGCGCTTCGTCCAGCGGGAGTTCGCCGCCGGCGACGTACTGGTCTCCGCCGGTGCGACGATCAACGAGGTCTTCCTCATCGCGCACGGCAAGCTCGAACGGCTCGGCACCGGCAAGTACGGCGAGGAGACGGTGGTCGGCACCCTCGCCGACGGCGACCACCTCGGCGACGAGGCCCTCCAGCAGGAGGAGGGCACCTGGCCGTACACCGTCCGGGCCGCCACCTCCGGCACCGTGATGGCGCTCTCCTGGCCCGCCTTCCAGGAGCTCCACGACCGCTCCGAAGCCCTGCAACTGCAGGTCATCGAGTACCTGAACGGCTTCCAGCAGGCGCAGAACAAGCACGGCGAGGCCGCGATCGACCTCTCCGCCGGCCACCGGGGCGAGTACGAGCTGCCCGGCGCCTTCGTGGACTACGAGCTCAAGCCCCGCGAGTACGAGCTGAGCGTCGCGCAGACCATCCTCAAGGTGCACTCCCGCGTCGCGGACCTCTACAACCAGCCGATGAACCAGACCGAGCACCAGCTCCGGCTGACCATCGAGGCGCTGCGCGAGCGCCAGGAGCACGAGCTCGTCAACAACCCCGAGTTCGGCCTGCTGGAGAACGCCGCGTACGACCAGCGGATCCAGACCCACTCCGGCCCGCCCACCCCGGACGACATGGACGAGCTGCTCAGCCGCCGACGCGGCACCAAGATGTTCCTCGCCCACCCCAAGGCCATCGCCGCCTTCGGCCGCGAGTGCAACAAGCGCGGCCTCGTCCCCGGCACGGTCGAGGTCGAGGGCAAGCACGTCACGGCCTGGCGCGGGGTGCCGGTCTTCCCGTGCAACAAGATCCCGATCGTCGGCGGGCACACCAGCTCGATCATGGCGCTGCGCGTCGGCGAGGACAACCAGGGCGTCGTCGGCCTGCATCAGACCGGAATTCCGGACGAGTACCAGCCGAGCCTTTCGGTGCGGTTCATGGGAATCGACGACAAGGCCATCATTTCCTACCTGGTCAGCGCCTATTACTCCGCCGCGATTCTCGTCCCGGACGCGGTCGGCGTCCTGGAGAACGTGGACGTCGCGCAGCGCTAGGCGCTGTCCGGGGCGCGGCTCCGTCATTCCGGCCGGGCGCGCGATATCCGGGCACGCGCCCAGGCCCCGGGGCCGGGCACCGACCGACCGGAGCCGGTCGGAATTCCACGCCGCCCGGTCGGGGCACCCACACCCCGGCCGGGCGGTGCGCCGCGGCACGTCCGGAAAGCGGGCCGGCCGCCGACTGGCCCGGCCGCCGACCGGGTCGGCCGACCCACGACCGGCACCTCACACCAGGCCGCCTCACCGCAGGCCGACAGGGGGAGAAACCCATGACGAGCTCCACACTGGAGCGGGACCACAAAGAGGGGAACGAGGCGGCGGACGTCCTCGCCCGGGCCCGCAACCTGGTCGATCCGGTCCTGCGGGCCGCCGTCGACTCACTGCCCGGCGCGATGCGCAAGGTCGCCGGCTACCACTTCGGCTGGTGGGAGGCGGACGGCTCGCCCGTCGAGGCCCCCTCCGGCAAGGCGATCCGGCCCGCCATGGTCCTCGCCGCCGCCCAGGCGCTCGGCGGCACGGCCGCCGAGGCCACCGCCGCGGCCGCCGCCGTCGAGCTGGTGCACAACTTCACGCTGCTCCACGACGACGTCATCGACCGGGACGAGACGCGCCGCCACCGGCCCACCGCCTGGCGGGTGTTCGGCACCACCGAGGCCATCCTGGCCGGGGACGCCATGCACTCGCTGGCACTGCGCCTGCTCGCCGAGGACGCCCACCCGGCCGCCCGCAGTTCGGTCCGCCGGCTCACCGACTGCGTGGTCGAGCTGTGCGAGGGCCAGCAGATCGACTGCGCCTTCGAGCAGCGCAGCGACGTCTCGCTCGCCGAGTGCCTGGCGATGGCGGAGGCCAAGACCGGCGCCCTGCTCGGCGCCGCCTGCGCGATGGGCGCCCTGTACGGCGGCGGGTCGGAGGAGGCCGTGCAGGCGATGGACGGCTTCGGCCGGGAGATCGGCCTGGCGTTCCAGCTGATCGACGACCTGATCGGCATCTGGGGCGATCCGGCGGTGACCGGCAAACCGGTGGGCGCGGACCTGGTCGCCCGGAAGAAGTCGCTGCCGGTGGTCGCGGCGCTGGGCTCCGGCACCCCCGAGGGGGCCCGGCTCGCCGGGCTGTACGCCCTCGAACGCCAGCTCAGCCCTGAGGAGTTGGCACAGTGCGCGGCGTCCGTCGAAGGCGCCGGCGGCCGCGGCTGGGCGCAGGGCGAGTCCTGCGAGCGGATGGCGGCGGCGATGGCGCAGCTGGCCACGGCCGTTCCGGAGCCGTCGGCGGCCGACGAACTGCTGGTGCTAGCCGAACTGGTCACCCGCCGCAGCCACTGACCGGTCTCGTCTGACCGGTCTCGTCCGACGGGGCTGGTCCGACCGGACTCGGCTGACCGGACTCGTCGGGAGCGGGAAGTCGGCCGGCCCGACTTCCCGCTCCGGGCCCGGAGCCGCAGCGCCGGTGGCCGGTGGCTGTCGGGCGCCCGGGAAGCGTCGGGCCACCCGACATGCTGACCCGCCCCGCCCCGCATAGCATCCCCTATGTACTCGTATGTCCAGAATTCCGGTGCGCGCCTGCGCCGCCGGCCTTCCGTGTACTGGGGAGAGCGACGAGCATGGCCAACCCGGCACTCGTGGACCCGGCCACGATCCGCGCGACCGCCGCCGAGGCCTGGATCCGTGGCTACCCGATCCTGCGGAACTATCGCACCCTGTACGCACAGGCACTGGACGACGCGGACCCGGGGTACGTCGGCGGCTTCGGCGTCTTCCGCCACCGCTCGCAGCCGTTCACCCCGGCCGACACCGACGTCGCCTCCCCCGACAACGACACACTGCACTCCTGGGCCTGGCTCGACCTGCGCGCCGAGCCGTGGGTGGTGTCCGTCCCGGCCGCGGACCGCTACTACGTCCTCCCGCTGCACGAACTCGACACCGTGTACGCCGGGTTCGTCGGTGCCCGGAGCACCGGCCAGGAGGCCGGCGACTACCTGGTGGCCGGCCCCGACTGGCAGGGCGAGCCCCCGCCCGGCGTCCGGGGCGTGCTCCGCACCGCCACCCGCCTGGTCGGCATCCTCGGCCGAACCCACCTCGCCGGCGACACCCCCGCGGACGTCGCCGACCTGAAGGCCGTCCAGCAGCAGTACCGGCTGCGCCCGCTGCACGAGTACGCCGGCACCCCGGCGCCCGCCCCCGCGTCGGAGCCGGTCTGGCCGGTCTGGCGCGAGGAGGTGCTGGACACCGTCGAGTTCCTCAGCTTCCTCGACTTCCTGCTCGGCTTCTTCCCGCTCCGCGGGCCCGTCGAGCTGCCGCCCGCCGAGGTCGACCTGCGCGGCCGCCTCACCGACCTCGGCGTCGACGGGCGCGGCGAGTTCGAGCCCGCCACGCTGCCGATCGAGGTCCGGGCCGAGATCGAGCGCGGCATCGCGGACGGCCGCGCACGGCTGGAGCGCGCCGCCGCCGAATCCGAACCCACCAGCCCGGCCGCGCTCTTCGGCACCCGTGAGCGGATCGGCGGGGACTTCCTCCGACAGGCCCTCGGCGCCAGGCTCGGCCGCTACGGGCTGCCCACCGAGGAGACCTGGTGCGGCGGTTGGGCGGCGGACAGCGCGGGCAACCGGCCGCCGAACGCCAGCGACCGCGATTACGTCGTCCGCTTCGGCCCGGACGACCTGCCGCCGGCCCGGTACTTCTGGTCCGCCACCATGTACGCGCTCCCGGACCGCCTGCTGGTCGACAACACCCTGGACCGCTACGCGATCGGCGACCGCACCCCCGGCCTGGTCCGCGACCCGGACGGCGGACTCACCCTCCACCTCCGGCACAAGCGGCCCGCCGACGCCCAGCAATCCGCCAACTGGCTGCCCGCCCCGGACGGCCCGTTCACGGTCGTCGTCCGGCTCCACGGCCCGGACCGGTCCGTCCTCGACGGCCGTTGGCGCCTCCCGCCGCTCGACCCGAGCTGACCCGCAGCGCAGAAAAGCGCAGAAATCCGCACCGCAGAAATCCGCACCGCAGAAATCCGCACCGCAGCGACCGCGCCGACCGGACGAAGGACACCCCGATGAACCACCCCGAGCTGGAGGCCCTGGCCGCCGACGCCTACGTCTACGGCTACCCGCTCGTCGCCGACCTCACCATGGTCGAGCGCTTCTCCAGGGGCGGCCTGGGCACCCTGCCGGCGGCGTCGTTCAACCACTTCAGCCACGCCACCCGGCTGGCCGGGCCCAAGGACCACTTCGTCTCGGTCAACAACGACACCCTCTACTCGATCGCCCAGCTCGACCTCTCCGAAGGCCCGCAGGTGTTGCGCGTCCCGGACACCGCGGGCGCCTACTACGTGCTGCAGGTCGTCGGCGCGTGGACGGACAACGTCGCCTACGTCGGCAGCCGAGCCACCGGCACCGGCGAGCAGACCTGGCTGATCGTCCCTCCCGGCTGGCACGGCACCCCGTCCGACCCGGCCCGGGTGATCGAGGCGCCGACCAGGGTGGCGACCGTCGTCGGCCGCTTCGCCTGCATCGGGCCGGACGACCTCCCCCGGGTCAAGGCCCTCCAGAAGGCCCTCACCCTGGAGCCGCTGGAGCCCGGGGGGCTGGTCGCCGGACTGCCCGAGCCCGATCCGGAGGTGCCCGAGCGGCTGGCCTTCTTCGAGCGGCTTCGGGTCTGGATGCAGGCCTTCCCGCCGGCCGGTCCTGACGTCGAGTACCAGCAGCGCTTCGCCCCGCTCGGCCTGCTCGACGAGGGCACCTCGCCGTACCGCGCGGCCGCCGCGGACTGGACCCTCGCGCTGGCCAAGGGCCTGGCCGCCGGCCGCGAACGGGTCGAGGACGCCACCCGCCCGCCCGAGGACCACCCGCCCGGCGAGTGGCGCTCGGCTCTCCACCTGTTCGACTACAACATCGACCACCTGGGCCCCGGCACCCTCGACGACCCCGAGTGGCGCATCCCCGACCGCCGCGCCGGCTACCTCAGCCGGGCCGCCGCCGCCCGGGCCGGCCTCTGGGGCAACCACGCCTACGAGGCCTCGTTCGCGATGACCTACGACGACTCCGGCGGCCGCCCGCTCAGCGGTGCGCACCGCTACACACTGCGGTTCGACCAGCCACCGCCCGCCGAGGCGTTCTGGTCCGTCACGATGTACGCGCTGCCGGACTACTACCTGGTGGACAACCCGATCGAGCGCTACGCGATCGGCGACCGCACCCCGGGCCTGGTGTACGGCGCGGACGGCTCGCTCACCCTGACGCTCCAGCACGAGCAGCCCGAGGACGAGGTGGAGGCGGCCAACTGGCTGCCCGCCCCGGTCGGCGAGTTCCGGCCGATCATCCGGCTCTACCAGCCGAAGCCGGCCGTGCTGGACGGCAGTTACCGGGTGCCGCCGATCGACCGGAGCTGACCGCCGTCGCCGCTGGGCGCGGACGTCGAGGGGGACACCGGACGCTCAGTGCGGAGCCGGGGTCGCGGTGCCCGTCGCGGTGCCCGAGGGCGGTGGCGAGGACGGGTGCGCCGACGCCGACGCCGACGCCGACGCCGACGCCGACGCCGACGCCGAAGGCGAAGGCGACGCCGAGGACGACGCCGACGACGAGGGAGCGCCGGCCGACGGCGACCCCGACGGGGACGGAGCCGCCGTGGCCGTCACCGACGGCTGCGGGGAACTGCTCGGCTGCGGGTCCGCCGTGGCCGACGCCGACGCCTCCGGTGCGGCGGGGGAGGAGGCCGAGCCGCCCCGGTTGTGCGGTCCGCCCTCCAGGGTGACGACCGCCTGCGAGGGCGGCAGCGCGATCCGGGCGGTCCAGTGCGCCGTGGGCGCGAGGTCCTCGTCCACGGTGACGGTCACGGTGATCCGCTGGCCCGGTGCGAGGGTGCCGGAGTCGCGGCTGAGCCGCAGCCAGGCGGCGTCCGTCACGGCGTGCCAGTGGATCTCGGTGGTGCCGGAGTCGGTGAGGGTGAGGATGGTCCGGCTGCCGTACTCGGCGGCCTCGACGGTGAGGAGTCCGACCGGGGCCGGTTCGGCTCCGCCCGGGCCGCCCCCGGTCGGCGCCTGTCCGACGGCGGGGGCGGGGGCGGCGACCAGGGCCGGACTGCCGATCGGGGTCGCCCCGCGGGCCGGTACCGGGACCGCCGGGCCCTGGAGGGTCAGCCGTGGAAAGGCAAGGGGCAACGTTTCTGCACCGATCACCCCGGCACCCACCGCCCCCGCACCCGCCAGCTCCATCCCCGGCACCCCCGGCAGCCCCGTGCCCGCCGGTGCGCCCGCCGTCGGCCACGGCTTCGACGGCTGCTGCCCGCCCGTCCGCCCGGCCTCCTCGACCCGCACCGTGGACACCGCGGACGCCGTCCCCGACCCGCCGCTCCGGTGCCCCGCCCACAGGGCGACCACCGGCGCCGCCAGGACGGCCGCGAGCACCCCGGTGGTCACCACCCGCCGACGCACCGCCAGTGCCCGGCCCGCGTCCGGCGCCCGGTGCCGGGGGAAGCCGCCCTGGTCGAACCGCAGCCCCGACTCGGCCGCCGGCACCGCCCCCGCCCGCCGCACCGCACCGACCGCCGACGGCAGGTGGCCGATCACCGACGGCAGGTGGGCCGCTCCGGCGCCCGGGGGCGCCGGAGCGGGGGCGGGAGCCGCCAGCAGCGGCAGCCCGGACATCCCCGCCGCGCCCTCCGTCGCCGCACCGGCCACCCGCCCCGCCGTCCCCCGGCAGGTCGGGCAGTCCACCACGTGCTGCACCAGCTCCCGGCGCAGCGCCGGGCCGAGCACCCAGTCCCGCCAGGACTCCGCCCCGGCCCCGCCGAGCCGGTCCAGTTCCGGGCAGCTGCCCACCCCGAGCACCAGCAACGCCGCCCTGGTCCTGGCCACCTCCGCCTCGGCGGCGGCGAGCAGCGCGCGGGTCCGCTCGAACGGCAGGCCCAGCACCGCCGCCACCTCGTGCGGGGTCAGCCGGTGCCGGACGGACAGCTCCAGCGCCTCGCGCTGCTCCGGGTCGGTGCCGGCCGCCTCCGGCCAGGCGAGCGAGGCCAGCTCGCGCCGCCGCCGGGCCGCCTCGGCCTCGGTCGGCTCCGCCGTGGCGTCCCGTCCGGCGCCGCCCGCGAGCCGCCGCAGGCAGCAGTACCGGGCCAGCGAGAACAGCCAGGCCCGGACCAGCCCGGGCTCGGTCAGCCGGGCGCCGTGCCGCCGTGCCAGTTCGCGGGCCTCGCGCAGGGCGCCGGTGGCCGCGTCGTGCTCGCACAGCACCGAGAGGCAGTAGGTGAACAGGCCGTCCACCTGCCGGTCGTACGCCGCCAGCACGGCGGCCGGCGGCCCTTCAGTACGCGTTGTCACCCGTCCGACGGTAGAGACGGCGGGCGGCGCACCCCGGCCGTTCGCCGTGTATGTACTTCTTTCGGGTAACAACATCGCCCATCTGTGTGGGTTTGGGCCCGGCTCCGGTGGAGCAAGGCGTTGTCGGACCCAGGCGCTACGGTGGGCCGCATGGCTGCCCGTACCAAGACCACCGCCAAGCCGCGCCCGGCGTACCGCTGCACCGAGTGCGGCAACCAGCTGCCCAAGTGGGTCGGCCGCTGCCCGGAGTGCAACGCCTGGGGCACGGTCGAGGAGTACGGCGCGGTGCCGATCCGGACGACCGCCGCGGGCCCGGTCAGCTCGCCGGCCCGTCCGATCGGCCAGGTGGACGGCCAGGTCGCGACGGCCCGCTCGACGGGCGTGCCGGAACTGGACAGGGTGCTCGGGGGCGGGCTGGTCCCCGGCGCGGTCGTCCTGCTGGCCGGCGAGCCCGGCGTCGGCAAGTCCACCCTGCTGCTGGACGTGGGGGCCCAGGCCGCCCCCCCCCCGCCCCCCCCCCCCGACGTCACCGGCGCGGCGTCGGCCGGGCAGGTCCGGCGGCGCGCCGCCCGGGTCAACGCGCGCTCCCAGCACCGCTACCGCGCCGCC
>NZ_JBIUSS010000009.1:262678-329015 GCF_044741445.1 Kitasatospora sp. NPDC088160
GGGGGGCCCCGTAAGGGGCCGGGGGGGGGGGGGGGGGGGGGGCCCCCGGGGCGGGCGGCGGGGGGGGGGGCGCCGCCGGCGGCCCCCCCCCCCCCCGGGGGGGGGCGGGGGCCCCCCCCCCCCCCCCCGACCGGCACCGCACGCTCTACGTCACCGGCGAGGAGTCGGCCGGTCAGGTCCGGCTGCGCGCCGACCGGATCAACGCGCTCTCCGAGCACCTCTACCTCGCCGCCGAGTCCGACCTCGGTGCGGTGCTCGGGCACATCGACGCGGTCAACCCCGGTCTGCTGATCCTGGACTCGGTGCAGACCATCGCCTCCGCCGAGCTGGACGGCGCCCCCGGCGGTCCGGCCCAGGTCCGCGAGGTGGCGGGCGCGCTGATCCGGGTGTCCAAGGAGCGCGGCATGGCGACGCTGCTGGTCGGCCACGTCACCAAGGACGGCCAGATCGCCGGCCCGCGCCTGCTGGAGCACCTGGTGGACGTGGTGCTCAGCTTCGAGGGGGACCGGCACGCCCGGCTGCGGCTCATCCGCGGGATCAAGAACCGCTACGGCGCCACCGACGAGGTGGGCTGCTTCGAGCTGCACGACGAGGGCATCGTCGGCCTGGCCGATCCGTCCGGCCTCTTCCTGACCAGGCGTGACAAGCCCGTCCCGGGCACCTGCCTCACCGTCACCCTGGAGGGCAAGCGCCCGCTGGTGGCGGAGGTGCAGGCGCTGATGGTGGATTCGCAGATCCCGTCCCCGCGGCGCACCACCTCGGGCCTGGAGTCGCCCCGGATCGCGATGATCCTGGCCGTGGTGGAGCGGCACGGCGGGGTGAAGCTCGGCAAGCAGGACATCTACACCGCGACGGTGGGCGGGGTGAAGCTGAGCGAGCCGTCCGCCGACCTCGCGATCGCGCTCGCGGTGGCCAGCTCCTCCTCGGACACCCCGCTGCCCAGCAACCTGGTGGCGATCGGTGAGGTCGGCCTGGCGGGCGAGGTACGGCGGGTGACGGGGGTGCAGCGGCGGCTGGCCGAGGCGCACCGGCTGGGCTTCACGCACGCCCTCGTCCCGCCGGATCCGGGCAAGGTGCCGCCGGGCATGAAGGTGGTCGAGGTGGCCGACATCGGCGAGGCGCTGCGGGCCATCCCGGGCCGCCGCCGGGCCGCCGCCAAGCCGCGTGCTGAGGCACCGTCGGCGCCGCCGGCCCCGCGCGCGGCCCGGGTCGTCGCGCACCCGGAGGAGCTGATGGAGGGCTGGGAGCCGCTCGACTCCGACGAACTGCGCTGACCCAAGCCCTGTCGATGCCGCACGCAGTTAGACTTTCCCCAGTCTCATTGGCCAGAAGGCAGTACCGAGCGGTACTGAGCGACAGAGCAACAGACCGCGGACCGGCGCACGGCGCGAGGCGCGCGGCACGGGGTCGACCGGAGGAGTCACGTGGCAGCCAGCGACCGGGGGGCGGACAAGGCCTCCCGTGAGGAGGCCCTGCTGCGGGCCTCCCTCAGTGCCATCGCACCCGGCACGGGGCTGCGCGACGGCCTGGAGCGGGTGCTCCGGGCCAACACCGGCGGCCTGATCGTGCTCGGTTTCGACAAGACGGTCGAGTCGATCTGCACCGGCGGCTTCGTCCTGGACGTCGAGTTCACCGCGACCCGGCTGCGCGAGCTGTGCAAGCTGGACGGCGCGGTGGTGCTGGACAAGGACATCACCAAGATCGTCCGGGCCGGCGTGCACCTGATGCCGGACTCCACCATCCCCACCGACGAGACCGGCACCCGCCACCGCACCGCGGAGCGGGTCAACCGGCAGACCGGCTTCCCGGTGGTGGCGGTCTCGCACTCGATGCGGCTGATCGCGATGTACGTCAACGGCACCCGCCGGGTGCTGGAGGACTCCACCACCGTCCTGTCCCGCGCCAACCAGGCGCTGGCCACCCTGGAGCGCTACAAGCTGCGGCTGGACGAGGTGGCCGGCACGCTGTCCGCGCTGGAGATCGAGGACCTGGTGACGGTCCGGGACGTCACCGCCGTCGCCCAGCGGCTGGAGATGGTCCGGCTGATCGCCACCGAGATCGCCGGCTACGTGCTGGAGCTCGGCATCGACGGCCGGCTGCTCTCGCTCCAGCTGGACGAGCTGATCGCGGGCGTGGAGCCGGAGCGCGAACTGGTCGCCCGGGACTACTTCCCGGAGCGGGCCGCCAAGAAGGGCCGGACGGTCAACGAGGTGCTGGCCGACCTGGAGGCGCTCACCCACGCCGAGCTGCTGGACCTTCAGACGGTCGCCAAGGCGCTCGGCTACTCGGGCTCCCCGGAGTCGCTGGACTCGGCGGTCTCGCCGCGCGGCTACCGGCTGCTGGCGAAGATCCCGCGCCTGCCCAACACAGTGATAGAGCGCCTGGTCGAGCACTTCGGCGGCCTGCAGAAGCTGCTCGCCGCCAGCATCGACGACCTGCAGACGGTCGAGGGCGTCGGCGAGACCCGGGCCCGCTCGGTCCGCGAGGGCCTGTCCCGGCTCGCCGAATCGTCCATCCTGGAGCGCTACGTCTGACCCGGCGCCACGTCCGGCCTGACGCACCGCCGCGCACGGCCCCCGGGGAACGCCCCGGGGGCCGTCGCGCACCCCCGCCGAGTCCACCCCCGCCGAGCCATCCCGACCGACGCACCTCGACCAGCGCACCTCGACCAGCGCACGCTGGCCGGTCCGTGAGACGCCGAAGCCCCCGGCCGCGTCGGCCGGGGGCTTCGAGTCGAGTCGAGTCGAGGGGGCTCAGCTGTCCAGGCGGATCGAGGAGCGCGCCGAGACCTGGCCGCCGGAGAGCCCGGTGAGGTCGGCGACCACCAGGTAGGTGCCCGCCGCGGGGGGCGCCGGGTCGGCGGTGGCGCACTGCGGCTTGCTGCGGCTGCGGTCCCAGGTGAAGGTCTCGGTCAGGCCGTTGTTGGCCGGGATCTGCACCCAGCTGCTGCCGCGGTCGGACGGGCAGTCGCCGGAGGACCAGACCCGGTCGCCGTTGCTGGCGGTCACGGTGATCGCGGAGGCCGTCCGGCCCAGGTCCACCCGGCAGTTGGCGCCGGAGGCGTTCTTCACGGTGAGCGAGAGCCGCGGCTTGTCCTTGGGCTGGTACGAGTTCTGCGCGCTGGCCAGCTCCAGGGTGACCTGCGAGGAGACGCAGACCGGAAGCGCCATCACCTCGGGCGTGTTCACCACCGGGGCGCCGCCGCCCGAGCCGCCGGAACCGCCGGCCGCGGCGCCGCCCGCCGCCGCACCGCCACCCGTGCCCCCGCCGGTGGCAGGAGCCGGGTTGGCGCCGCCGCCGGTGCCGCCGGTGCTGAGGCTGACCTCGCCGCCGCCGGAGCCGGCCACCGGGCCGCCGCTCGCGTTGCCGCCGCTGCCGCCGCCGGGGCGCGCCGCGGGGCCGCTCGGGGACGCGCCGGGTGTGATGGACTGGGCGGGGGTCTGGCTCTGGGACGGAACGGCCTGCGCGGCCTTGCTCGATGAGCCGCCGTCACCGCCCCCGTCCTGATCGATCATCAGCCAGGCGATCAGGGCGGCGACCGCCGCGACGGCGACGAGCACGACGACGCGCCGACGCCAGTAGATCGAGGCCGGCAGCGGTCCCACGGGTTGACGCAGAGAGGGCACGCCCAAACTCTACGAGACTGTGTGTGCCGCTTGACGCACCAACACCGCACAGTCGCCCCTTCCTTCACATGATCCGCCATTTGCGCCGTTCGAGGGAGCTTCGAAGCGGTGGTTCTCCGGGAGATCCGCAGGGATATCCGGAGTTCTTTTCTCCGCTTCGGTCGCGCCCGTCGACATGGGAGGATCGAAGGGCCATGGCTGCCATCACTGTCACCCCCGCCCCCGTCCCCCCGGCAGGCGCCGCGCCGGACGCCGTCCGGCTTTCGATGCCCCTGCCGCTGCTGCACGCGACCGTCCTCGACTGGTACGAGGCCGACAAGCGCGACCTCCCCTGGCGGACGCCCGAGGCGACGCCCTGGGCGATCATGGTGAGCGAGTTCATGCTCCAGCAGACTCCGGTGAAGCGGGTGCTGCCCGCCTGGGAGGCGTGGCTGACCCGCTGGCCCACCCCGGCCGACCTCGCGGCCGAGGCGCCCGGCGAGGCGGTCCGGATGTGGGGCCGGCTCGGCTACCCGCGCCGCGCGCTGCGGCTGCACGCGGCCGCGGTGGCGATCACCGAGGAGCACGGCGGCGAGGTGCCGGACGACCACGCCACCCTGCTCTCGCTGCCCGGGGTGGGGGAGTACACGGCCGCCGCGGTCGCCTCCTTCGCCTTCCGCCAGCGGCATGTGGTGCTGGACACCAACGTCCGCCGGGTGTTCGCCCGCGCGGTGTCCGGTGTCGAGTACCCGGCCCAGGCCACCACGGCCGCCGAGCGCCGGACGGCGACGGCGCTGCTGCCCGACGACGCCGAGACCGCGGCCACCTGGGCGGTCGGCGTGATGGAGCTGGGCGCGCTGGTCTGCACCGCGCGCGGCCCGGAGTGCGGGGGCTGCCCGCTGTTCGCCCACTGCGCCTGGCAGCGGGCCGGCCGCCCGCCGTACGAGGGCCCGGCCCGGCGCGGCCAGACCTACGAGGGGACGGACCGGCAGGTGCGCGGCAAGCTGCTCGCGGTGCTGCGGGAGTCGCACGGCTCGGTGCCGCAGGCCCGGCTGGACGCGGTCTGGCCGGACGCGGTGCAGCGGGCCCGGGCGCTGGACGGCCTGGTCGCGGACGGCCTGGTGGAGCCCGTCGAGCAGGGCGTCTACCGGCTTCCCCAGTAGTCGGCCACGAACGCGGGACGGCGCCCCCGGAGGAGTCCTCCGGGGGCGCCGTCGTGTCGGCGGGAGGGCGGTCAGACGGCCGCCGCCTCCAGCGAGGCCTCGGCGGACTTGTCCGCCTTGCCCGTGCCGGTGCCGCGCAGCGGCACCTCGCGCATGAACACCGCGGCGGCGATCGCGACCACGGCCACCCCGGCACCCCACAGGAAGACGGTGTGCATGCCGTTGGATACCGCGTGGTGGTAGGCGTCCTGGATGTTCTCGGGGAGCTTGCGCAGGTCCGCCGGGCTCATCTGGCCCGGGTCCTTCACGCCGCCGCCGGCCGCCGCGTGGTCGCCCAACCGCTCCTTCATGGTGTCGGTGACCCGGTTGTTGAACAGGGCGCCGAACAGCGCGACACCGAAGGAACCGCCGATGGTGCGGAACAGGGTGGCGGTGGAGCTGGCCACGCCCATGTCCTTGAGCTCGACGCTGTTCTGCGCGACCAGCATGGTGATCTGCATCAGGAAGCCCATGCCGGCGCCGAGCACGACCATCCAGCAGGCGGAGGTGAAGCTGCTGGTCGTGGTGCCCATGGTGGAGAGCAGCACCATGCCGACGGTCATCACGATGGTGCCGATGATCGGGAATATCCGGTACTTGCCGGTCTTGGTGACGGCCTGGCCGACCACCAGCGAGACGACCAGCATGCCGAACATCATCGGCATCAGCAGCAGGCCGGAGTTGGTGGCCGAGGCGCCCTGGACGATCTGCTGGTAGAGCGGCAGGAAGACGGTCGAGCCGAACATCACGAAGCCGACGATGAAGCCGATGATCGAGACCAGGGTGAAGTTCAGGTTCTTGAACAGGCTCAGCGGCAGCATCGGCTCCTGCACCCGCTGCTCGACGTAGCAGAAGGCGATCAGCGTCGCGGCGGCGAGCGCGGCGAGGCCCAGGATCTGCTTGGAGCCCCAGTCGTACTGCTGGCCGCCCCAGGTGGTGATCAGGACGAGCGAGGTGATGCCCGTCGTGAGCAGGATGGCGCCCCAGTAGTCGATCCGGGCGTTGTTGCGGACCTTCGGCAGCTTCAGGGTGACGACGACCACGGCGAGTGCGATCACGCCGAGCGGCAGGTTGATGTAGAAGGTCCAGTGCCAGCTCAGGTGGTCGGTGATGAAGCCGCCGACCAGCGGGCCGCCGATGGTGGCGAGGGCCATGACCGCGGCGAACATGCCCTGGTACTTGCCGCGGTCACGCGGCGCGACCAGCGCACCCATGATCGACATGACGCCGACCATCAGACCGCCGGCGCCCAGGCCCTGGAGGGCGCGGAAGCCGATCAGCTCGTTCATGTTCTGCGACAGGCCGGACAGCGCCGAGCCCACCAGGAAGATCACGATCGAGGTGAGGAAGGTGCCCTTGCGGCCGTAGAGGTCGCCGAGCTTGCCCCAGATCGGGGTGGAGGCGGCGGTGGCCAGGGTGTACGAGGTGACGACCCAGGACAGGTGCTCGGCGCCGCCGAGGTCGCCGACGATGGTCGGCATCGCGGTGCCGACGATCAGGTTGTCGAGCATGGCCAGCAGCATGGTGACGACCAGGCCGACCATGACGAGGCGGATCTCGCGGGGCGACCGCGGCTGCTCCTCCTCGGCTGACTTCTCCTCCGGTACCGGGCCGGTGGTCTTGGACTGTGACATGAGGTGGTGTCTCCCGGAGGGGTTTTTCGGACGGGCGGAGGCCGCGCAGTGATTCACTTACTTGACGCCCGGCTAGTTTGTGGACCGTCGGCACGGTAAGTTGTTTACTAGCCGGTCGTCAAGCCAGTTTCCCGCCCGGCTGCCTGGGCAGGGAGAATGGGCCCGGGGCGGACGCCACCGGGGTCCGCAGCAGTCACCGACGCACTCATGAGGCAGGCCATGGGCACTCCGCACAGCCCCCGCAGCGACACGCGGTCCCGCATCATCGAGGTGTCCCTGGAGCTCTTCTCCGAGCAGGGCTACGAGCAGACCTCGCTGCGCGAGATCGCCGACCGCCTCGGTGTCACCAAGGCCGCGCTCTACTACCACTTCAAGACCAAGGACGACATCGTCCTGGGCATCGTGGAGCGGATGGCCGCGCCGATCGACGAGACCATCGCGTGGGGCCGGCAGCAGTCCTGGAGCCCGGAGATGCGCGACGAGCTGATCCGCCGCTTCGCCGACGGGATGGCCGAGCGGGCGCCGCTGCTGCGCTTCTTCCACGAGAACCAGCCCGCGCTGCGCGAGTCCGCGGCCGGGCTGGCGTTCAAGGACCGCATGATCACGATGATCCAGCTGGTGCACGGGCCGGACGCCGACTTCCGGGAGCGGCTGCGCGCCACGATGTCGCTGTTCACCGTCCACTCGGCGATGTTCCTGCTCAAGCAGGACGCCGCGGACTGCGACCACGGCGACAACGTGTGGGGCGAGTCCTCGCCGCCGGCGGCCACCCTGGAGGAGGCGATCGGGGCGGCCCGGGAGGTCGCGCTGGAGATCGGCGGCCGGATCGGCCACCCGGCCCCCGCCCACTCCTGAGCGGACGGGCGGGCGGACCGGTGGCTGGGGCCGGGCTCAGAACGCGGTGACGCCGTGCCCCGCGAGGTACGCGATCGGGTTCACCACCGCGCCGTAGCGGTTGCTGGTGCGGATCTCGAAGTGCAGGTGGGGTCCGGTCGAGTTGCCGGTGCTCCCGGACCGCCCGATCTGCTCGCCCGCCGACACCTGCTCCCCCGGCGAGACCCCGAGCGAGGACAGGTGCGCGTACTGCGCGTAGTGCCCGTCCTCCAGCCGCAGCACGACCTCCTTGCCGTACGAGCCGTCCCAGCCGGCCGACACCACGGTCGCGTTCCCGACCGCCAGCAGCGGCGTGCCCGGGTCGACCGCGAAGTCCACCCCGGTGTGGTACCCGGCGGCGTACTCGGAGTTGGCCACCCCGTACGGGTTGCTGGTCGGCGCGTCCGGCACCGGGGCCGACCACTCCGGAGCCGGAGCGGGCTCCGGTGCGGGCGCGGCCTCGGGCTCCGTCGCGGGGGCCTCGGCCGGCGCGTCGGCGACGGGCGGCTCCACCGGCAGCAGGTTGGCGGCCACCGCCACGAACTCCTGCGCCGAGTCGCCGTCGTTCGGCAGCCGGTACGGGCTCGGCCCGGCCACCTGGACCAGCCCCGGGCTGGGCACGGCGGCCTGCGGCGCGGTGAAGGCCGAGCTGCCGGGCGTGGTGGGCCGGACGGTCTGCGCCGAGGCGCTGCCGGGCGCGGCCACCAGCAGTGCGCCGGCGAGCAGCACCGCGGCCGCCCCGGCGGCGACCACCGCGCGCTCCCGTTCGGCCTGCGGGTGCCCGCCGGGCAGCGGGTGCCGGGGCGCGGCGAGCGCGCGCAGCGGCGCGGCATGGGTGCGGGCGGCATGGCCGAGCCGGGGCTGCCAGGCCGCCGCCTGGGCCGCCGTTCGGGCGGCGAGCCGGCGCAGGACCGGCCCCACGGGCGGGACAGAGGACATCGGTAGCCGTACCTCACGGTGGACGAGGGCAGCACGAAGTGCCCGTTCGGGCGCGTGCTGAGCGGGGGACCACTCAGGTGTAACGGTCACCGAGCGGAGTCCCAAACGGCGTGACGTACTACGGCGTGTAGTCAGCGTCGCGCCGGAGATTCAAGCTGACGGAGTAATGATCATGAGATCCGATCGTCTACCACCGGCCTGTGGCGGGCCGCCCGCGCCCGCGGCCGGGCTACTACCGCCGGTCGTACCGCGCCCGACGGGAGCCCGGCCGGTGTGACCAGCGCCATGCCCGTCCGGGGTTTGGGTCGGCCGCGCACCCCTTTCCGCCGTCCGCCCCGCTGACCTGGCGGGCCCGCTGGGGGACCATCGACGCATGTATGGCAACAGGAGCGAAGACCTCGACGGCAATGACCGCCCGAGCCTGCCGGACCGCCGCTTCGCCGCCCTGCGCGGCTGCGAGCGGATCCTGTCCGGCGACCGGCCGCAGAGCATGCGCGAACGCCTCGCCGCCCTCGCGGGGGAGGGCGGCGGCCATGACCTGGACCACCGCCCGGACCAGTACGGCGACGGCGTGGTCCGCACCCTCGAACGCACGGTCGCCGACCTGCTCGGCACCGAGGACGCGGCCTTCTTCCCCACCGGCACCATGGCCCAGCAGGTCGCCCTGCGGATCCACGCCGAGGCGGCCGGGCTGCGCACCGTCGCGACCCACCCGCTGGCCCACACCGACCAGCACGAGCGGCACGCGCTCGGCGTGCTGACCGGCCTGCGCAGCGTCTGGCCGACCATGGCCCCGCGCCAGCCCACCGTCGAGGAACTGCGCTCCTTCGACGAGCCGTACGCCGCGCTCAGCCTGGAGCTGCCGCTGCGCGAGGCCGGCTTCGTGCTGCCCGACTGGGCGGCGCTGGCGGCGCTGGCCGGGGTCGTCCGGGAGGAGTGCGGCGCGGCCCTGCACCTGGACGGTGCCCGGATCTGGGAGTCGGTGTTCCACCTCGGGCACCCGCTGCCGGAGATCGTCGCGCTGGCCGACTCGGTCTACGTGTCCTTCTACAAGACGCTCGGCGGCATCAGCGGCGCCGCGCTGGCCGGTTCGCGGGGCTTCGTCCGCACCGCCAGGGCCTGGCGGCACCGGTACGGCGGCCAGCTCTACCAGCAGTGGCCGGCGGCTCTCGCCGCGCTGGCCGGGCTGGACGCCCGACTCCCGCTGCTGGAGCGGTACGTGACGCACGCCAAGGTGGTCGCCGAGGCGCTGGACGCGGCCTTCGCGGCGGTCCCGGGCGCCCGGGTGCACCCGGCCCCGCCGCACACCCACCAGTTCCAGTTCTGGCTGCCGTACGCCGCCGGGGAGTTGGACGAGGCCGGGCTGGGGCTGGCCGAGGAGACCGGGGTCGCCCTGTTCGGCGGCTGGCGCGAGCGGGACCTGCCGGGCCTGGCGATGACCGAGGTCACGGTGTCGGCGTCCGCGCTCGACTGGACGGCGGCGGACGTCGCCGAGGCGGCCGCCGCCTTCCTGGACCGGCTGCCGGCCCGGGGCGCCGGGGCCGGTGGGAGCCGCAGCGGGGCCTGACCGGAAAGCGTCCGGCCCGCCCCCGCGCGATGCGGGGACGGGCCGGACGTGGTGGGTCAGAACCGCCTGGTCACAGGCTGATCGCTACTGCTCGACCGATCAGTTGTCGACCGGGCGGACCCGGATCCAGGTCTCCAGGTAGTTCGAGGACTCGTTCTCGACCTCGATGCTGGTACCGGTCTTCGGGACGTCCACGCCGCTGTACGGGTTGTCCTTGGACCACCACGACTTCAGGTCCGAGAACTCGTCGACGCCCTTGGCCTTCGGGACGACCGTCTCGACGCCGTTCTTGTGCAGGGTCAGCTGGCTGGTCTTGCGCGAGCCGAAGGTCGAGTCGTAACCCTGCATGCGCGGACGCAGCAGGGCGCCGTCGCTCCACTTGAGCGGGGTCGGGTGCGAGTCGATCGGCAGGATCAGACCGTGGCCCGGGTGGGCGCTGACGTTGTTGTTGGGCTGCGACTCGTCCCAGAACCAGATCAGCAGACCGGGCTGGTACGGGTAGTACTCGACCCACTTCGGCCGGCTGTTGCCCCAGCCGAAGTTGTACGGGCCGGTCTTCAGGGTCTGGTCGAAGGAGACGTACTGGCGGTTCTCCGCGATGTAGTACTGCCCGTAGTCCTTGGTGTAGCTGCCGGCGAAGCGGGTGAAGCCCTTGGCCACCCAGCCGTTGTCACCGTTCTCGACGTCGTCGCTGAAGACCGTCGAACCGTCGGCGGTCACCGAGATGTCGTCGACGGCGAAGCCGCGGTAGTGCAGGCCACCGTCGGTGGTGTTGTGGAAGCGGACCTTGACGGCCTTGCCGGCGTAGGCGTCCAGCGAGAAGGACACGTCGCCCCAGGCGGCGGTGAGACCGGTGAGGGCCGCGCGGCCGCCGGCGTCCTTCGTGATCGGCTTGCCGTTCCAGGTGCCGTCCAGGGCGGTCCAGTTGGTGCCGCCGTCGGTGGAGACCTCGGCGAAGGCGTAGTCGAAGTTCGCCTCCAGCTCGTACCAGGCCTTGGCGTTCAGGCTGGCCTTGGTCTTGCCGGTCAGGTCGATGTCACGGGTGAGCGTGACGTTCAGGTTGTCGTCGCTGCCGCTCCACCACTCGCTCTTGCCCGAAGCGGGCTTGTTGATGTCGGTGGGGATGGTCTTCTTCGGCAGCTCGACGACCAGGGCCTGCGGGAGGCTGCTGTTGTACTCGACCGGGCCGATGTGGTGGGTCGACTCGGTGCCGGCCTTGGCCTTGTCGAACTTCAGCCAGCCGAGCTTGAGCTTGCTCCAGGCGTCGAGGTCGTTCGGCATGTCGCCGATGGCGCCCTTGCCCTCGCCGAGCCAGGAACCGGAGGACATCAGCGACCAGAAGCCGACCGAGTTGTCGATGCCGGTGCCGGCGGTGTCGTAGAGGTCCGGCAGACCGAGGTCGTGGCCGTACTCGTGGGCGAAGACGCCGAGGCCGCCGTTCTCCGGCTGCATCGTGTAGTCGCCGATCCAGAAGCCGGAGTCGCCGACCTGGACGCCGCCGAGCTTGTTGTCGGCCGGGCCCGCCTGGCCGTTCAGGTTGCCGTAGGCGTACGCGCGGTGGGCCCACAGGGCCTTGCTGCCCTGCTTGCCGCCGCCGGCCGACTTGTCCTCGCCGGCGTGCACGATCTGGAAGTGGTCGATGTACCCGTCGGGCTGGTTGAAGTTCCCGTCGTTGTGGGAGCCGTAGCGGTCCCACTGGTCGTACGACGCCAGGGTGGCCTTGAGCTGCTCCTTGGTCTGCCCCTTGGCCAGCTGGTCCTTGTACCAGATGTCCACGGCGTCGCGGATCAGGTCCTGGGCGCTGTCGCAGACGTTGGAGCCGCAGTAGTCCGAGCCGTACCGGGCCTCGTTCCACGGCACCCGCACCCAGTCCGAGACCACGCCGTCGACCGAGTAGCGGCCCGAGGACTGCTTCTCGTAGAAGGTCTTCAGCGAGGGCTTGTCCTTGGAGAAGTACAGCTCCTGGAAGTGCTGCTGGTTGTAGTCGGCCTGCCAGGCGGTCGAGTTGTCGTTGGCGCGGTCCGGCTTCTCGATCTCGTTGTGCTTCGGGCCGGGCTCACCGCCGTACATGACCTTGCCGTCTTCGGTCTTGGTGGTGTTGTCCACCTGGTCGCCGAAGTCGACGAGGATGGTGAAGATCTTGTCCGTGCGCTCGCGACCGAGCTCCACGTACTTGTCCTTGCCCAGCTTGATGCTGCTGCTGCCGTTGTGCTGCTCGACCTGGGCGGTGCCCGCGATCAGCTGCTCGGTGGCGGCCTTCTGCTCGGCCTCGACCTTCTCGGTCAGCGGGCCCGGCAGGTTGTGCTCGATGTTGGCGGACTGGACGGCGTCGGCCGGGTCCCTGGGTGCGGGAGCCGAGCCCGCGGCGACGGCGGTGGCCGGGAACAGGCCCGCGCCGAGCGCGACTATGACCGCTGCGGCCGTGGCAGCCGCAGCGGATCTCCTGATGTTCTTCAAAGTTGTGACGTCCTCCCCGACCGGGGCCAGCTCTTGGCCAAAGCCCGGCAAACCAAAATGAAAGACAGGTGGACGTCATTTGATACAAGCGTGGACAGAAAAGATAGCCCTTGACCATGACATGGCCACGGCGCTATCCTGCGCAACTTCCGATCAGCTGACCATATGTCAACCGTATGTCCGTTAAAGCTTACTGAGAAATCGGACGCACCCGCACCAGCCCGCCGCGAGGCCATCCGCCCTCGCCCACGGGCGCCCCCGGTCCGGCCGGCCGGAACGCGCCGAGCCCCCGGCGCGGACGCCGGGGGCTCGGTAGCTGTGAAGTTGTCTGTTAAATGTTGCTACTTCGTCAGGTCCGGGCCGGACGAGGCGACCGCGGCCGGGGTGTCCGCGACGGCCGACTTCTCCTCACCGCGGAAGGTGAACTTGGCCTCCTTGCCCTCACCCTCGACACCGACGACCACGATGTGGCCGGCCCGCAGCTCGCCGAAGAGGATCTTCTCGGAGAGGTGGTCCTCGATCTCGCGCTGGATGGTGCGGCGCAGCGGCCGGGCGCCCAGGATCGGGTCGTAGCCGCGCTTGGCCAGCAGCTTCTTGGCCTCGACACTGAGCTCCAGGCCCATGTCCTTGTCCTTGAGGCGGCCGTCCACCTTCTCGATCATCAGGTCGACGATCTGGATGATGTCTTCCTCGGACAGCTGGTGGAACACCACGATGTCGTCGACGCGGTTCAGGAACTCGGGGCGGAAGTGCTGCTTGAGCTCCTCGCCGACCTTCGCCTTCATCCGCTCGTACCCGGTCGTGGAGTCACCCGTGGCCGCGAAGCCCAGGTTGAAGCCCTTGGAGATGTCCCGGGTGCCGAGGTTGGTCGTCATGATGATGACGGTGTTCTTGAAGTCGACCACGCGGCCCTGGGAGTCGGTCAGGCGACCGTCCTCCAGGATCTGCAGCAGCGAGTTGAAGATGTCCGGGTGGGCCTTCTCGACCTCGTCGAAGAGGACGACGGAGAACGGCTTGCGGCGGACCTTCTCGGTCAGCTGGCCGCCCTCCTCGTAGCCCACGTACCCGGGGGGCGAACCGAAGAGCCGGGAGACGGTGTGCTTCTCGGAGAACTCGGACATGTCGAGCGCGATCAGCGCGTCCTCGTCGCCGAAGAGGAACTCGGCGAGCGTCTTGGACAGCTCGGTCTTACCGACGCCGGACGGGCCGGCGAAGATGAACGAGCCGCCGGGGCGCTTCGGGTCCTTGAGGCCCGCACGGGTGCGCCGGATGGCCTGGGAGAGCGCCTTGATGGCGTCCTTCTGGCCGATGACGCGCTTGTGCAGCTCGTCCTCCATGCGCAGCAGCCGCGAGGTCTCCTCCTCGGTCAGCTTGAAGACCGGGATGCCGGTGGCGGTGGCCAGGACCTCGGCGATGAGCTCCTCGTTGACCTCCGCGACGACGTCCATGTCGCCGGCCTTCCACTCCTTCTCGCGCTTGGCCTTGGCCTGAAGGAGCTGCTTCTCGTCGTCGCGCAGGGACGCGGCCTTCTCGAAGTCCTGCGCGTCGATCGCGCTCTCCTTCTCGCGGCGCACGTCGGCGATCTTCTCGTCGAACTCGCGCAGGTCCGGCGGCGCGGTCATCCGGCGGATGCGCATTCGGGAGCCGGCCTCGTCGATCAGGTCGATCGCCTTGTCCGGCAGGAAGCGGTCCGAGATGTAGCGGTCGGCCAGGGTGGCGGCGGCGACCAGCGCGGAGTCCGTGATGGAGACCCGGTGGTGGGCCTCGTAGCGGTCGCGCA
This sequence comes from Kitasatospora sp. NPDC088160, assembly GCF_044741445.1. NCBI lineage: Bacteria > Bacillati > Actinomycetota > Actinomycetes > Kitasatosporales > Streptomycetaceae > Kitasatospora > Kitasatospora sp. NPDC088160. Next base: position 276,736 of record NZ_JBIUSS010000009.1, read on the forward strand.
GACCCTTGAGGATCTCGATGGTGTGCGGCAGCGACGGCTCGGCGACCTGGATCGGCTGGAAGCGGCGCTCCAGCGCGGCGTCCTTCTCCAGGTGCTTGCGGTACTCGTCCAGGGTGGTCGCACCGATGGTCTGCAGCTCGCCGCGGGCCAGCATCGGCTTGAGGATGCTGGCGGCGTCGATGGCGCCCTCGGCGGCGCCCGCGCCGACCAGGGTGTGCAGCTCGTCGATGAACAGGATGATGTCGCCGCGGGTGCGGATCTCCTTGAGCACCTTCTTCAGGCGCTCCTCGAAGTCACCGCGGTAGCGCGAGCCGGCCACCAGGGCGCCCAGGTCCAGCGTGTAGAGCTGCTTGTCCTTGAGCGTCTCCGGGACCTCGCCCTTGACGATCGCCTGCGCCAGGCCCTCGACCACGGCGGTCTTGCCCACGCCGGGCTCGCCGATCAGGACCGGGTTGTTCTTGGTGCGGCGGGACAGCACCTGCATGACCCGCTCGATCTCCTTCTCGCGCCCGATGACCGGGTCGAGCTTGGCCTCGCGGGCGGCCTGGGTGAGGTTGCGGCCGAACTGGTCCAGGACCAGCGAGGTCGACGGGGTGCCCTCGGCGGGCCCGCCGGCCGTGGCCGACTCCTTGCCGCCGCCGGTCTGGTAGCCGGAGAGCAGCTGGATGACCTGCTGGCGCACCCGGTTGAGGTCGGCGCCCAGCTTGACCAGGACCTGGGCGGCGACGCCCTCGCCCTCGCGGATCAGACCGAGCAGGATGTGCTCGGTGCCGATGTAGTTGTGGCCGAGCTGCAGCGCCTCCCGGAGCGACAGCTCCAGGACCTTCTTCGCCCGCGGGGTGAAGGGAATGTGGCCGGACGGGGCCTGCTGCCCCTGGCCGATGATCTCCTCGACCTGCTGGCGCACGGCCTCAAGGGAAATCCCGAGGCTCTCCAGGGCCTTGGCGGCGACGCCCTCGCCCTCGTGGATCAGACCCAGGAGGATGTGCTCGGTGCCGATGTAGTTGTGGTTGAGCATCCGGGCTTCTTCCTGAGCCAGGACGACAACCCGCCGCGCGCGGTCGGTGAACCTCTCGAACATCGTTTATCGCTCCTCAGAGCGGTCGGGCAGTTCGGGGTCGGTCCCCGCCCTGTCCTTCCGCATGCTAGTCCCGCTCAGCGGCGCGGCCCACGGATTCACTCCCCGGTACGGGAGCGAGATGCTGCGCGACCAGCCGACACCAATCCCAACCTGATGCTGGGAAACGGTGTTCCCACAGGTGGCCCGGATGCACCGGATACCGCTACGCCATCGGCGAACAAGAGCCGCCGGGGCGGAGCCGGGCCGTCTCCGGCCGGTCACGCATACTGCCCCTGGACGGGTCGAAGAACCCGTCCACCTGCATTCATACCCGGTATCGGGGCGCTTCTCGCGCAGTTTCCGCGGTGGCGGTGTTCGCCTGGCGAGAAGTCGCGTCGCGGCGACGGCGGTTCGGCACGGCCGGTGCGGCAGGCACGCCGCCCGGTGGTGCCGGCGTTACCGCTTCGCCCTTACAGCGTTGCACAGCTCGTGATTGTTCCGCCGCCCGAGCCCGCGCCCCGGACGCCCCCCGGTACCGGTGGCCCTGCGGCCCCCGGGGTGCGCGCCGCGGGGCGCGGAGGAGAGTCCTCCGCGCCCCGCGCGTGTGTCGTCGGCGCCGTGTGCGGCCGCCGGGGCCCCGCATCCGCTCCGGCGTTCCGGTGGCGCCGGGGTCAGGACGCGTTGGCCTTGTCGTAGGCCTCGCGGACGGTGCTCGGCACCCGGCCGCGGTCGTTGACCTCCATGCCCTGCTCCTTGGCCCACGCGCGGATCTTCGCGGTGTCCGGCGCGCTGCCGGAGGGGCGCGGCGCGGTGCCGCGACCCGGGCGCCGCGGGCCGGCGAGCCGGCCGCTCTGCTTGCGGCCCTTCTCCACGTACGGCGCCAGCAGACCGCGCAGCTTGTCCGCGTTGACGCTCTTCAGGTCGATCTCGTAGGCAACGCCGTCGAGCGCGAACGTCACCGTCTCGTCCGCCGAACCACCGTCGAGATCGTCTTCAAGAATGACCTGCACCCTCTGTGCCACGGGCTTCCCTTTCCGCTAAACGACCCATTGCCTAAGGAAAGGAAAGCGCCTTTCTCCGGAAAACACAAACCCTTGACCGGCGCGGAGCCGCTCAGAGGTGCAGCAGCATGCGCGAGTTGCCCAGTGTGTTGGGCTTCACCCGCTCCAGGTCAAGGAACTCCGCGACACCTTCATCGTACGAGCGGAGAAGTTCTTCATAGACATCCGTAGCGATCGCCGCCGGGTCTGTCGTACCATCATCGGTTTCCTGAAGCTCTCCGATCTCGACGAAACCGTGTTTCGCGAAGAACGGAACCTCGAACGTCAAGCAGAAAATCCGACGGACGCCGAGCCAGCGCGCGGTCTGCAGCAGCTTCTCCAGCAGCAGATGTCCGACCCCGAAGCCCCGGCAGGACGGATCGACGGCGAGCGTGCGGACCTCGGCCAGGTCCTCCCACATCACGTGCAGGGCGCCGCAGGCCACCACCGCACCGGTGTCGTCGCGTTCGGCGACCCAGAACTCCTGGACGGATTCGAACAGTGTGACTGTGGGCTTGTCGAGCAGAATGCCGTCGCGCGAGTAGGCGTCGATGAGCCCGCGTACGGTCCGCACGTCCGTGGTCCGCGCACGGCGGATGGTGACCTCCATGGCCGGGACGTTATCGTGTCGCGCCCGGCGGGGTCTCCCCGGTATCCGGTCCCGGCTCCGCGGATTCGGCGGGGGGCGGATCCGGCGGGAACAGAGCGGTGACCCGCAAGGCGTCCCGCAGCGCCTCGCGCTGCCCGGGCGACATCAGGCCGAAGAAGTGCACCAGGGCCGCGGCCGGATTGTCACTGGTGGCCCACGCGTCGTTCATCAGCGCCGCGGTGTACGCCTCGCGGGACGAGACCGGTTCATATCGATAGGCCCGGCCGACCCGCTCGCGGCGCAGCCAGCCCTTTCTGTGGAGCTTGTCCAGGACGGTCATCACCGTGGTGTACGCGATTTCGCGTTCCGACTGCAGATCCAGGAGAACCTCGCGAACCGTCACCGGCCGGTTCCACTGCCACACCCGGGTCATGATGGCGTTCTCAAGTTCACCGAGTTGCCGGACCATAGTGCGGCCAGGATAGGGAGTGAATGGGGCAAATCTTGTGAAGTGCGCCAAACCGGCGCGCCGCCACCCCCGGAATCGGGAATGGCGGCGCGCCGGTGGTTCGGCGGCTGACGGTGTCAGTCGCGGGTTCGCTCGCGGGTCAGTCGAGGTCTTCCTTGGCCTTCTGGGCTCCGCCCTGGCTGCGGATGATGGCCCGCACCAGGAATCCGAAGCCGATCGCCATGACCAGCGGCGGCACGATCGCGCTGACGTAGTCCATCAGTCACTCCTCCTCGGTCTTCTCCGCCGTCGCGGCGGAAGCCTTCGCCTCCGGCTTCACCAACGGGAAGAGCACGGTCTCCCGGATGTTCTTGCCGGTCAGCAGCATGATCAGGCGGTCCACCCCGAGGCCGAGGCCGCCGGTCGGCGGCATCGCGTACTCCAGGGCCCGCAGGAAGTCCTCGTCGATCTGCATCGCCTCGACGTCGCCGCCGGCCGCCAGCAGGGACTGCGCGGTCAGGCGGGCGCGCTGCTCGACCGGGTCGACCAGCTCGGAGTAGGCGGTGCCGATCTCGGTACCGAAGATCACCAGGTCCCACTTCTCGGCCACGCCCGGCACCGAGCGGTGCTGGCGGGTCAGCGGGGAGACCTCGGTCGGGTAGTCCTTGATGAAGGTCGGCCGGACGGCGTTCTCCTCCAGCAGGCGCTCGACCATCTCCAGCACGATCTGACCGTGGCCCCAGTCCTTGTCGAACGGGATGCCGTGGTCGAAGGCCAGCTTGCGCAGCTCCTCGACGCCGGTCTCCGGGGTGACCTCGACGCCCAGGCGGGCGGAGATGCCCGGGTAGACGGAGACCTCCTCCCACGGCTCGGCCAGGTCGATCTCGTGCTCCACGCCGTGCGCGTCCAGGCCCTTGATCACCGTGGTGCCCAGCGCGTCCCGGGCCGCGTTGACGATCGTCTCGCGGATCAGCTCGGCCTGGGTGTCGTAGTCGCCGTACGCCTCGTACGACTCCAGCGAGGTGAACTCCGGGTTGTGGGTGGAGTCCGCGCCCTCGTTGCGGAAGTTGCGGTTGATCTCGAAGACCTTCTCGGCGCCGCCGACCACCAGCCGCTTGAGGTACAGCTCGGGGGCGATGCGCATGTAGAGGTCGATGTCGTACGCGTTGATGTGCGTCTTGAACGGGCGGGCGTTGGCGCCGCCGTGCACCGGCTGCAGCATCGGGGTCTCGACCTCGATGTAGCCGCGGTCCTCGTAGGTGCGGCGGATCGAGCGGACCACCTTGCTGCGCAGGTGCAGGATCTCGCGGGCCTCGGGGTTGACGATCAGGTCGACGTACCGCTGGCGGACCCGGGCCTCCGGGTCGGTCAGGCCCTTGTGCTTGTCCGGCAGCGGGCGCAGGCACTTGGCGGTGAGCTCCCAGCGGTCCACCATCACGGACAGCTCGCCGCGCTTGGAGGTGATCACCTCGCCCTCGACGCCGACCTGGTCGCCCAGGTCGATGTCCGTCTTCCAGGCCGCCAGCCGCTCCGCTCCCAGCTTGTCCAGGGAGAACATCACCTGGAGGTCGCCGGTGCCGTCGCGCAGCGTGGCGAAGCAGAGCTTGCCGCCGGTGCGGGAGAGGATCACCCGGCCGGTGACGCCGGCCCGCTCACCGGTCGCGGTGTCGGGTTCCAGGTCCGGATGCTTGGCGCGCAGGTCCGCGATGGTGCTGGTGCGGGGGAAGCCGACCGGGTAGGGGTCGACACCGGCCGCCCGGAGCCGGTCCAGCTTCTCGCGCCGGACGCGCATCTGCTCGGGAAGGTCGTCGGTCGCGGGGATGGGGCTCTGATCGCTCACCCCACAAGGGTAGCCAGCCACACACCGTGCTCCGCCACGGGATAACGCAGGAGGGGGGCCGCGTCGGCGGTCCCCCTCCTCGGGTGCGGGCGGCTCAGCCGGTGCCGGTGGCGAGTTCGATCTCGTCGGGGTCCGGCGCGGCCGGGGGCGCGGGGTGGGCGGGGGGCTTGGGGCGGCGCCCGAAGAGTTCGGCCGGGGTGGGCATCCGGTGCGGGCGGGGCGGGTTCTGGGGGGCGGTGGGCCGCTCGGCGGGGGAGTCGGTGCTGCTCATCGTGATCCGTCCTCCAACAGGGGTGGGGAGACTGCTCGGGGGTGCGGCGGGGCTCGGTACGACGACGAGGTGGCGGGGCTGCCCGGTGGTGAGGGCGAGCCGCTCGCGGACGGCGGCCTCGGCCAGCGCGTGGCAGCGGCCGGCCAGCCGGGAGCGGCGGGCGCGTTCGCCGTGGCCGCACGGCTGGCGGGTCAGCCCGCGCAGCGCGGTGAGGTCCTCCGGGCCGGGCAGGTAGCCGTCGGTCACGGCTTCCTCCAGGCGTTCCAGGTAGCCGGGGGCGCTGCCGGGCAGGGCCGCCCGGTAGCGCCCGAGGTCGGCGAGCAGGAAGGCGCGCAGCCGGCCGCCCTCCTGGACGGCCTCGTCGATCGCCTCGGTCAGACGCAGCGCGTCCTGGACGTCCTCCGCCCACAGCTCGGCGCCCGGGCCGGCGAACACCGGACGGTCGGGGAGCTGGAGGTGGACGGGGACGGCGGGGTGCAGGGCTTGGGCGAGGGCGCGGCGCAGCACGCGGACTTCGTCGGCGCTGAAGGCCATGCCGCCGCGCGATCCGTGTGGCGTAGGCATGGGCTGACACTACGTGAGGAATATCCGATTTGTCGGTAGCGTCGCGCCGACGCCCCACGTTCGGCCCGGCGGAATCGGCCGCGGGAGTGGGGGAGGACGCGCGTCGGCGCCCCCCGGACGGACCGGGGGGCGCCGACGGTGGGCCCCGGGGGCCGGTCAGGCCGGGCGGTTGCGCTCGAAGACCAGGCGCAGGCCGATCAGGGTGAGCCAGGGCTCGTGGACGTCGATGGTGGAGGCCTCGCCGAGGACCAGGGGGGCCAGGCCGCCGGTGGCGATCACCTGGACGTCGTCCGGGTCCTTGGACAGCTCCTTGGCCATCCGGTCGACCAGGCCGTCGACCTGGCCCGCGAAGCCGTACAGGATGCCGGACTGCATGCCCTCGACGGTGTTCTTGCCGATCACGTTGCGGGGCCGGGCCAACTCGATCTTGCGCAGCTGGGCGCCGCGGACACCGAGCGCCTCCACCGAGATCTCGATGCCGGGGGCGATCGCGCCGCCCACGTAGTCGCCGCGGGCGTTGACGGCGTCGAAGGTGGTGGCGGTGCCGAAGTCGACCACGATGCACGGGCCGCCGTACAGGTGGTTGGCGGCCAGGGCGTTGACGATCCGGTCGGCGCCGACCTCCTTGGGGTTGTCCATCAGGACGTGCACCCCGGTCTTCACGCCGGGCTCCACGATCACCGCGGGGACGTCGCCGTAGTAGCGGCGGGTCACCTCACGGAGCTCGTGGAGCACGGCGGGAACGGACGAGCAGATCGCCAGGCCCTCCACCGTGGCCTCCCGGACTGCGGTGTGGTTGCCCATCAACCCCTGTAGCAGCACTGCCAGTTCATCGGCCGTGCGGCGCGAATCGGTCGAGATCCGCCAATGTTCCACCACGTCCTCGCCGTCGAACAGGCCGAGCGTGGTCTGGGTGTTGCCGACGTCGATGGTGAGGAGCATGGGGCGCTTTCTGCGAGTCGGGACGAGAGGTCAGGCGCGCAGGTCGAGGCCGATGTCCAGGATCGGCGAGGAGTGGGTGAGCGCGCCCACCGCCAGGTAGTCGACACCAGTCTGGGCGACCTCGCGCGCGGTGGCCAGGGTCAGGCCGCCGGAGGCCTCCAGCTTCGCCCGGCCGGCCACCAGCTCGACGGCCTCCTTCAGCTGCGGGACGGTGAAGTTGTCCAGCAGGATCAGGTCGGCCCCGGCCGCCAGTACCGGCGGGATCTGCTCCAGGGTGTCGACCTCGATCTCGACCGGCAGGTCGGGGTAGGCGGCCTTGACGGCCCGGAAGGCCTCGGCGACGCCGCCGGCCGCGACCACGTGGTTGTCCTTGACCAGGGCGGCGTCGGACAGGGCCATCCGGTGGTTGGCGCCGCCGCCGCAGCGCACCGCGAACTTCTCCAGCGCGCGCAGGCCCGGGGTGGTCTTGCGGGTGTCCCGGACGACGGCGCCGGTGCCCTCCAGGGCGTCGGCCCAGGCGCGGGTCGCGGTGGCGATGCCGGACAGGTGGCAGAGCAGGTTGAGCGCGCTGCGCTCGGCGGTGAGCAGGTCGCGGGTGCGGGAGCGGACCGACAGCAGGACCTGGCCGGCCTCGACCCGGTCGCCGTCCTGGACGTGCCGCTCGACCTCGAACTCCTCCTCGCAGATCAGCGAGACGACCGCCTCGGCGATCCGCAGGCCGGCCACCACGCCGGCCTGGCGGGCGGTGAAGTCGGCGGTGGCGACGGCCTCGGCGGGCACGGTGGCCACCGAGGTGACGTCCTCGCCGCCGGCCAGGTCCTCGGCCAGTGCCAGGGTGGCGATGTCCTCGACCTCGATCGGGTCCAGTCCGGCCTGCTCCAGGAGCTCGGCCAGCTGCGGGTCCAGGCCGGTCTCGTAGCCCTCGCCGTCCCCGCAGGCGCAGCCGTCGCCGCAGCCGCCCTGGGCGTCGGCCAGGGGGAGTTCCTCGTGGGAGTGGGTCATGGTTCTACTGCTCCTCAGGGGTGCTGACGGGGCCGCCGGAGGCGGTGAGGGTGGTGATCAGGTGGCGCCGCCAGTGGGCGTCGTCGCGCTCGGGGAAGTCCTCGCGCCAGTGGCAGCCGCGGGTCTCCTCGCGCTGCGCGGCGGCCGCGACCAGCGCGGTGGCGACCAGCAGCAGGTTGGCGGCCTCCCAGGTCTCCACCCGCGGGTCGGCGGGCTTCTCCTCGGCGACGTGCGCGTGGGCCTGCTCGGTGAGCAGGGCCAGCCCGGCGGCGGTGCCGGCCATCGTGGCGGCCGAGCGCAGCACGCCCGCGCCGCGCGACATCAGCCGCTGGATCTCGGCGCGCGACTCGGGGGCGGGCAGCGGCACCGGCCGTGCGGCGCGGGCGGCGGCGACGTCCACGGCGCGCTCGGGCAGTGCGCCGCGGCGGTGGCGGTCGGCGAGGTCGGCGGCGATCCGCTCGGCGAAGACCAGGCCCTCCAGCAGCGAGTTGGAGGCCAGCCGGTTGGCGCCGTGCACCCCGGTGCAGGCGACCTCGCCGCAGGCGTACAGGCCGGGGACGCTGGTGCGGCCGTGCCGGTCGGTGCGGATGCCGCCGGAGGCGTAGTGCGCGGCCGGGGCGACCGGGATCGGCTCGGTGACCGGGTCGATGCCGTGCGCGCGGCAGGAGGCGAAGATGGTCGGGAAGCGCTGCTGCCACATCTCGGCGCCGAAGTGCCGCCCGTCCAGGTACATGTGCTCGGCGCCCTGCTCCTGCATGCGCCGGGTGATCGCCTTGGCGACGATGTCGCGCGGGGCCAGTTCGGCCAGCTCGTGCTGCCCGAGCATGAAGCGGGTGCCGTGCGCGTCCACCAGGTGGGCGCCCTCGCCGCGGACCGCCTCGGAGACCAGCGGCTGCTGGCCCTCGGCCTCCGGGCCGAGCCAGAGCACGGTCGGGTGGAACTGGACGAACTCCAGGTCGGTGACGGCGGCGCCGGCCCGCAGGGCGAGCGCCACGCCGTCACCGGTGGAGACCGCCGGGTTGGTGGTGGCGGAGAAGACCTGGCCCATGCCGCCGGTGGCGAGGACCACCGCGCGGGCCCGGACGGCGCCGACGCCGTCGCGCTGGCCCTCGCCCATCACGTGCAGGGTGAGGCCGGCGGCGTGCCCGTCGGCGTCGGTGAGCAGGTCGAGGACGAGGGCGTGCTCGATCAGCTCGACGCCGGGGTCGTTGCGGACGGCTTCCACCAGGGCGCGCGATATCTCGGCGCCGGTGGCGTCCCCGCCGGCGTGCGCGATCCGGCGGCGGTGGTGGCCGCCCTCGCGGGTGAGCAGGATCTCGCCGTCGGCGCCGCGGTCGAAGGCGGCGCCGACGGCGATCAGCCGGCGGACGGCGTCCGGGCCCTCGGTGACCAGGGTGCGCACGGCCTCCTCGTCACAGATCCCGGCGCCGGCCACCAGGGTGTCGTCCAGGTGCTGCTCGGGGGTGTCGCCCTCGCCCAGGGCGGCCGCGATGCCGCCCTGGGCCCAGCGGGTGGAGCCGTCGTCCAGCATCGCCTTGGTGACCACCATGGTCCGCAGGCCGGCCTTGCGGGCGTTGAGGGCGACGGTGAGGCCGGCCACCCCGGAGCCGACCACGACCACGTCGGTGGTGGCGGTCCAGCCGGGAGCCGGGGCGGTGAGGCGGTGCGTGGCGGACATGGCGTCAGTGGCTCCTTCAGCGCGCGGCGGTCGGGGCCGCGCCGTTGCCGTCACCGTACGCCCCGTCGCCGCGGAGCAGTCCGGTGCCCTCCGGGGCCTCGGCGGGGTCGCCGCCCAGGCCGGTGATCCGGTTCCGCTCGTCCACGAAGACGATGCTCGGTTCGTAGCCCTTGGCCTCGGCCGTGTCCATCTGCCCGTAGGCGATGAGTATGACCAGGTCGCCGGGGTGGACCAGGCGAGCGGCGGCGCCGTTGATGCCGATCACGCCGGAGCCGCGCGGGCCGGCGATGGTGTAGGTCTCCAGCCGGGCCCCGTTGTCGATGTCGACGATGTGGACCAGCTCGCCGGGGAGCAGGTCGGCGGCGTCGAGCAGGTCCTCGTCCACCGTGACGGAGCCGACGTAGTGCAGGTCGGCCTGGGTCACGGTGGCCCGGTGGATCTTGGACTTGAGCATGGTGCGGAGCATTGCGGGTCACGCCTCCTGTGAGTGCATGCCTGAAAGGGGAGCTCTTGCCGAACGGTTCCGTGCCGGGTGGCCGGTTGCCTAGCGGCAGATGACGTGGACGTTGTCGATCAGGCGGGTGGAACCCACCTTCGCGGCGACGGCCAGCACCGCCGCGCCCTGGAAGTCGTCCGCCGCTTCGCTGAAGTCGTGCGGGTCGATCAGGGCGAGGTAGTCGAGGGTGATGCCTTCGGCCGCGTCCAGGACGGCCGAGGCGGCCTCGCGGACGGCCTTCGGGCCCTGGGCGGCGGCGTCCCGGCCGGCGAACAGCGCCTTGGAGAGGGCGAGGGCCTGCTCGCGCTCGTCGGTGGAGAGGTAGCGGTTGCGCGAGGAGCGCGCCAGCCCGTCCTCCTCGCGGGCGGTCGGCACCCCGACCACCTCGACGTCGAAGTCCAGGTCGGCGACCATCCGCTGGATGATCGCGAGCTGCTGCGCGTCCTTCTCGCCGAAGAACGCGAAGTCCGGGTCGGTGATGTGCAGCAGCTTGGCGACGACGGTCAGCACGCCGTCGAAGTGGCCGGGGCGGGTGGCGCCCTCGAAGCGCTCGCCCATCGGGCCGGCCGACAGGCGCACCTGCGGCCGGCCGTTCGGGTACACCTCGTCGACGGAGGGCGCGAACACCACGTCGGCGCCGTTCTCCTCGGCCAGCTTCACGTCCTCGTCCAGGCTGCGCGGGTAGCGCTCCAGGTCCTCGGCCGGGCCGAACTGCAGCGGGTTGACGAAGACCGTCACCGCCACCCGGCCCTCCTGGCCGACCTGCTTGCGGGCGGCCCGGATCAGCGCGGCGTGGCCCTCGTGCAGCGCGCCCATGGTCATCACGACGGCGTTGTCGACCGGGCGCTCGTCCGGCCAGAACGCGGCCTCGAAGTCGTCCACGGTGCGGGTGACGACGGCCCGGTGGACCTTCGGCGCCCGCTGGGTCCTGACCGGCTGCTTTCCGCGTGCCATTAGCGATTCTCCTCGTTCAGTACGTCCAGCAGCGCCGCCGCCGACGCTTCGTCGATCGTCCCGTTGGCGAGCGCCCGCTGCGCGGTGGCGCGGGCCATCGCCCGGTAGGCCGCCGGGATGTCCGGGGACACCGTACTGAGCTGCGCCAGGTGGCGCCGCACGGTGCCCGCGTCGCCCCGGGCGACCGGGCCGGTGAGGGCCGCGTCGCCGGAGCGCAGGCTGTTGTCCAGGGCGGCGCCGAGCAGCGGGCCGAGCAGCCGGCCGGGCTCGGCGACGCCGGCCGTGCGCAGCAGGTCCATCGCCTGCGCGACCAGGGTGACCAGGTGGTTCGCGCCGTGCGCGAGGGCCGTGTGGTAGAGCGGGCGGACCTGCTCCGGCACCCACTCCGGCTCGCCGCCCATCTCCACCACCAGCGCCTCGGCGACCGGCCGCAGCTCCTCGGGGGCGGTCACCCCGAACGGGCAGCCGGCCAGCCGGTCCAGGTCGACGGAGGTGCCGGTGAAGGTCATCGCCGGGTGCAGCGCCAGCGGCAGTGCCCCGGCCAGGGTGGCGGGCTCCAGGATGCCGACGCCGTGCGCGCCGGAGGTGTGCACCAGCAGCTGCCCGGGGCGGACGGCGCCGGTCGCGACGAGGCCGGCCACCAGGTCGGCCAGCGTGTCGTCCGGCACGGTGAGCAGCACCAGGTCGGCGGCGGCCAGCACCTGCGGCGGGGTGACGATCCGCACCCCCGGCAGCAGCGCCTCGGCGCGGCGGCGGGAGGTGGCGGACACCCCGGAGGCGGCGACCACGGTGTGCCCGGCGAGTTGCAGGGCGGCGCCCAGCGCCGGGCCGACCCGGCCGGTGCCGACCACGCCGACGGCCAGCCGGGCCGGGCGGTTGCCGGGGTCGGTCGGGTCGTCGGCGTAGCCCGGGTAGCTCGGGTCGTTCAGGTGGCTCGGATCGCCGAAGCCGTCGGCGAGCGGGGCGAACCCGCCGTCGGCGGCGTGGTCGGCACTGTCGGACGTGTTCACGGCCCGGCCCTCGTCCTTAGCTCCTCGTTCCGGTCCTCTTCGGGTACCGGACGTACCGGCCCATTCTACGGGCGCTCAGCCGGTCCTCCACGGGGTGCTCCACGGGATGCCCGGGGATGCCCGGGGGCGCTCAGTCCGTCGCCCCGGCCCGGATCAGCCCGGCCTCGTAGGCGAGCACCACGGCCTGGACCCGGTCGCGCAGGCCGAGCTTGGCGAGGATCCGGCCGACGTGGGTCTTCACGGTGGCCTCGGAGAGCACCAGCCGGGCCGCGATCTCGCCGTTCGACAGCCCCTGGGCGACCAGCAGGAACACCTCCCGCTCCCGCTCGGTCAGCGGCCCGAGGGCGTCCGCGCCGGGCGCGCTCTGCGGAGTCGGCAGCACCTCGGCGAAGCGGTCGATCATGCGGCGGGTGGTGGTCGGCGCGACCACCGCGTCCCCGCCGTGCACCGCGCGGATCGCGGCCACCAGCTCGGTCGGCGGGACGTCCTTGAGCAGGAAGCCGCTGGCGCCGGCCTTGAGCGCGGCGAAGGCGTACTCGTCCAGGTCGAAGGTGGTCAGGATGAGCACGTGCGGGGCGTTGGGCACGGGGCTGCCGTCCTCGGCCAGGCAGATCCGGCGGGTGGTCTGCACCCCGTCCAGGCGCGGCATCCGCACGTCCATCAGGATCACGTCCACCTCGGTGTGCCGCAGCTGCTCCAGGGCCCGGGCGCCGTCGCCGGCCTCGGCGACGATCTCGATGTCGCCCTGCGACTGCAGGATCATCCGGAAACCGGTGCGCAGCAGTTCCTGGTCGTCGACCAGCATCACGCGGATGGTCAAGGTGGCTCCTTCGGGGGGCGTCGGGGGGACCGGGGGGTTAGTGGGCCGCCTTGAGCGGCAGGATGGCGCGGATCCGGAAGCCGCCGCCGGGGCGGGGGCCCACGTCGAGGCTGCCGCTGACCATGCCGACCCGCTCGCGCATGCCGATCAGGCCGTGGCCGAGGCCGTCCGTGCCGCCGGTGGCCAGTTGCTCGTCGGTGCTGCCGCGGCCGTCGTCCTCGACGAGGACGGCCAGCTCGCGCTCGCCGAAGTCGACCGCGACCCGGGCGTGCACGTCGGGGCCGCCGTGCTTGCGGACGTTGGTCAGCGCCTCCTGGACGATCCGGTAGACCGTCAGCTCGACGCCGCGCGGCAGCTCGCGCGGATGCCCGGAGGTCGCGTAGTCCACCTGAAGCCCGGCCGTGCGGACCTGCTCCAGCAGCTCCGGCAGTTCCTCGACGCCCGGCTGCGGCACGTACTCCTCGGCGGTGTCGGCGGTGCGCAGCACGCCCAGCAGGCGGCGCATCTCGACCAGCGCCTGCCGGCCGGTGGACGCGATCGTGCCGAGCGCCTCCTTCGCCTGCTGCGGCGAGTTGTCGAGCACGTACGCGGCGCCGTCGGCCTGGACGATCATCACCGAGACGTTGTGCGCGACCACGTCGTGCAGCTCGCGGGCGATCCGGGCGCGCTCGGCGGCCACCGCCACCTTGGACTGGGCGTCCCGCTCGCGCTCCAGCCGGGCGGCGCGGTCCTCCAGCTCGGTCAGGTAGGCCCGGCGCACCCTGGTCAGCCGCCCCCACGCCCAGCACAGGATGAACGGGGTGCTCATCAGCAGCGTGATCAGCGCCGCCTCGCCGAAGGAGTACGGGCGGGTGTGGAAGTCCCCGGCGCCGTTGGAGACCGTCTTCAGCGGGTGGAGCTGCCAGAACACCAGGGGCCCGGCGGCCAGCCCGGCGACCAGCGCCAGCCGGGACGTCCACTTCTGGCCGAAGGCGGCGCCGGTGTACGCGAACACCAGGTAGGCGATGGAGGAGGCGGCCGGGAGGACGTCGGCGGCCACCTGGCCGAGGCCCAGGCCGGTGGCGGCGGCCACGGTGACGTCGGGGAAGCGTCGGCGGAAGACCATGAGCGCGGGCAGCAGCACCGCGATCAGGATCTGTGCGTCGAAGCGCCAGCCGTCGCTGGAACTGTCGTTCGGCAGCAGGCTGGCGAAGAGCACCATCGCAGCCCAGGCGGCGTCGACCACCACGGGGTGACGGCGGAGCCAGGCGTTGAGTCGATGCACGTCTCCAGCCTAGGCAGTCACCTGGCGTGTTCAGGTCCGCCGGTAGGGCGATCCGTCCTACTCCGTAGGTCGGAGACGCACCGTACCGGTGGGGAGGGCGCGCCCGGCTCCGGGTAGCGTCCCGCGCTATGACTTGGATGCGGTGGGCGCCCGCCATGGAGCAGGCCCTGTACGACCCGGACGGCGGCTTCTACCGCAGGCCGGAGGGCCCCGCCGGGCACTTCCGCACCTCGGTGCACGCCTCGCCGAGGTTCGCCCGCGCGGTGGCCCGGCTGCTACTGGAGGTTGACGCCGCCCTGGGCCGTCCGGAGGAGCTGGCCCTCGTCGACGTCGGGGCCGGACGCGGCGAACTGCTCACCGGGGTGCTGGCCGAACTGCCCGGCGAGGTGCTGGCGCGGCTGCGCCCGTACGGCGTGGAGATCGCGCGGCGCCCGGCGGGCCTGCCGTCCACAGCCCTGTGGACGGACGAGGTGCCGCGCGGCCTCACCGGGCTGCTGTTCGCCAACGAATGGCTGGACAACGTGCCGCTGGACGTCGGCGAGGTCGACGAGGACGGGGTGCTGCGCTACTGGGAGGTGGACACCGCGACCGGCGGGGAACGGCTCGGCGGGCCCGCCTCGGCGGCCGACGCGGCCTGGGCCGAGCGCTGGTGGCCGGTCGGGCACCCCGGGGACTTCGTGGAGTTCGGCGGCCCCCGGGACGCCGCCTGGGCGCGGGCCGTCGCCGGGCTGGAGCGCGGCCTGGCCGTCGCCGTCGACTACGGGCACACCGCCGACCGGCGCCCGCTGTTCGGCACCCTCACCGGCTTCCGGGGCGGCCGCGAGGTGTCGCCGGTGCCGGACGGCTCCTGCGACGTCACCGCGCACGTCGCCCTGGACTCCGCGGCGGCGCCCGGCCTCCACAGCCTGTGGACAACCCAGCGGGACGCCCTGCGCGCCCTCGGCGTGAGCGGCGCCCGGCCGCCGCTCGCGCTCGCCTCCACCGACCCGGCCGGCTACCTGCGGGCGCTCGGCGGGGCCGGCGAGGGCGCCGAACTGACCGACCCGGCCGGGCTCGGCGCCTTCGGCTGGCTCGCCCAGGCCGTCCGCATGCCGGTACCGGAGGCCCTGGCCGCCCTGCCGGGGTGGCAGACTCTGACCTCATGAGGGAGACCACGGTCGGCATCGGGGCGGGAGCCGAGAACTTCACCGGCGAGGCGGGCACCACCGACATGGTGCTCAACATCGGCCCGCAGCACCCCGCCACGCACGGCGTGCTGCGACTGCGGCTGGTGCTCGACGGCGAGCGGATCATCACCGCCGAGCCGGTGATCGGCTACATGCACCGGGGCGCGGAGAAGCTGTTCGAGGCCCGCGACTACCGGCAGATCATCATGCTGGCCAACCGGCACGACTGGCTCTCCGCCTTCGGCAACGAGCTCGGCGTCGTCCTCGGCGTCGAGCGGATGCTCGGCATGGAGGTGCCCGAGCGGGCGGTGTGGATCCGCACCCTGCTCGCCGAACTCAACCGGGTGCTCAATCACCTGATGTTCCTCGGCTCCTACCCGCTGGAACTCGGCGGCATCACCCCGATCTTCCACGCCTTCACCGCCCGCGAGGACCTCCAGCACGTCCTGGAGGAGGCCTCCGGCGGGCGCATGCACTACATGTTCAACCGGGTCGGCGGCCTCAAGGAGGACATCCCGGCCGGCTGGCTCGGCCGCGTCCGCACCGCCGTCGCCACCGTCCGCTCCCAGCTGCCGGTCTTCGAGGACCTCGTCCTCGGCAACGAGATCTTCCGTGCCCGCACCGCCGGCGTCGGCGCCCTCACCCGGGCCCAGGCCGAGGCGTACGGCGTCAGCGGGCCGATCGCCCGCGCCAGCGGCCTCGATTTCGACCTGCGCCGCGACGAGCCCTACCTCGCGTACGGCTCCGACGAACTGCGGCAGGTGCTCACCGTGGTCACCCGCGAGGAGGGCGACTGCCTGGCCCGGTTCGAGTGCCTGCTGGAGCAGACCCTCAACTCGCTGGACCTCGCCGACGCCTGCCTCGACAAGATCGCCACCCTGCCGCCCGGCCCGGTCAACCAGCGGCTGCCCAAGGTGCTCAAGGCCCCCGAGGGCAGCACCTACTCCTGGACCGAGAACCCGCTCGGCATCAACGGCTACTACCT
Organism: Kitasatospora sp. NPDC088160; assembly: GCF_044741445.1. Taxonomy (NCBI): domain Bacteria; kingdom Bacillati; phylum Actinomycetota; class Actinomycetes; order Kitasatosporales; family Streptomycetaceae; genus Kitasatospora; species Kitasatospora sp. NPDC088160. The sequence continues at coordinate 292,865 of NZ_JBIUSS010000009.1, forward strand.
GGTCTCGCGCGGCGACAAGACGCCGTGGCGGCTCAAGCTGCGCTCGGCGTCCTTCAACAACGTCCAGGCGCTGACCGAGCTGCTGCCCGGGACGCTGGTCGCGGACATGGTGGCGATCCTCGGGTCGATGTTCTTCGTCGTCGGGGACATCGACAAGTAGGGCCCGGCCCTTCGCGGGCCGGGCCCGCGCGGGCCCGGTGCTTCCCGGGCTCAGCCCTTCTTCGGCCGCTTGGCCGGGTCGGCCGGGTGCGGGGCCACCTTGCGGTCGCCCTTGGTGGCGATCCGCTCCGCGCACAGGCCGGCCAGCACGTCGTACGCCGCCCTGCCCATCAGCTCGGTCAGCTCGGGGCGGTAGCTGACGTACACCGGGTCCGGCCCCTGGTGCGCCGCCGGGCTGCCCGTGCACCACCAGTGCAGGTCGTGGCCGCCCGGGCCCCAGCCGCGGCGGTCGTACTCGCCGATCGAGACCTGGAGGTAGCGGGTGTCGTCCGGCCGGTCGATCCAGTCGTAGGTGCGGCGGACCGGCAGCTGCCAGCAGACGTCCGGCTTCGTCTCCAGCGGCTCCCGGCCCTCCTTGAGCGCCAGCGCGTGCAGCGCGCAGCCGGCGCCGCCCGCGAAGCCGGGGCTGTTCACGAAGATGCAGGCCCCGTTCACCCGGCGGGTCTGGCGGTCGCCGTCCTCGTCGAGCATGGTGACGCCGCCGTCGGACGTGATCCGGCCCGCGGCGTCGGTGCCGTGCGCGAAGTTCTCCCACAGCTCGGGCGTCAGCCGCTTCGCGTGGCCGAGGACGCGCTTCTCGTCGTCCTCGTCCGAGTAGTGCGCGCCCAGCGTGCAGCAGCCGTCCGACTCGCCGCGGCCCTCGCGGATGCCGTGGCAGCCCTGGCCGAAGACGCAACCCCAGCGGGAGGTCAGCCAGGTGAGGTCGCAGCGGAACACCTGCTCCTCGTCGTCGGGGTCGGCGAACTCGACCCAGGCGCGCGGGAAGTCGAGCGGGACCTCGTCACGGGGGATCCCGCCGAGCGGGGCCTCGCCGCGCAGGGTCGGCATCGCCAGGTCGACGGGGGCGGGGGAGGCCTTGGACTTCTTCTTGGACGTTTCTGCTGGTGCCACCCGGCAAGGGTAGAGCCTTCGGGGCGGCCTGCCCGGACCCGTCCGGGTGATCCGGGGTGCGCCGCGGCGCCGGTGGCGGCCGGCCGACCGCAGGCTGGAGGGAACCGGGCGGCACTGTCGGGTTGTCAGATCAGTTTGATGATCTCGCGTTGACCCGTATTGGATGCCCTGGAACACCCCGGATCACCACTGGAGCACCGAGCCGTGACCGCCTCGCCCCGCGCCGCCCAGACGGCCGTCCTCGCCGCCCTCGCGGTCCTGGCCGCCGGGTGCGCCTCCGCGCCCGCGCTGCGGGCCCGGTCGGCCGCCGCCGCTCCGCTGTGCGACGCCCCGGTGGTGATCGGCCACCGGGGCGCCCCGCGCAACGCCCCCGAGAACACCATGGCCTCCTTCGAGACCGCCCTCGACCAGGGCGCCGACTGGCTGGAGACCGACGTCCAGACCACCAGGGACGGCGTCCCGGTGCTGATGCACGACCCCACGGTGGACCGCACCACCAACGGCAAGGGCGCCATCGCCGACCTGACCGCCGCCCAGATCGCCGCCCTGCGGGTGACCGTCGGCCCCGGCCCCACCGAGCCCGTCCCCACCCTCCAGGAACTGCTCAAGCGCCTCTCCGACAGCAACGCCACCCTGCTGATGGAGATCAAGTGGCAGCGCGCCGAGGACGTCACCCGGATCGCCCGGATCGCCGCCGCCAGCGGTGCCCGGGTCGTCCTCTACTCGTTCTCGGCGGAGCACCTGCGCCAGGCCCACGCCGCCGCGCCCGCCCTGCCGGTCGTGCTGATCCAGGGCTCCGCCATCGCCGAGGACCCGGGTGACCTGCCGCTGCGCGGCATCGCTCTGGACGCGGCGCTGGCCAGCGCCTCCCGGATCGCCGCCGAGCGCAAGGCGGGCCGCGAGGTGTACGTCTGGACGCTCGACGACGAGGAGTCCTGGCAGCTGATGTCGGCCCGGGACGCCGACGGCCTGATCACCGACACCCCGGGCCGGGCCCGCCGCTGGGTGGACACCAACTGCCGCCCCGAGCGCCGGGCCGGACCGCGCGGCCACTGACGCGTCCGGTCGCCGGAGGCGGGGTACGGCCGGGACCGGTGTGAAGACGGTCGAGACCGGTTTCGCCCGGGGCCGGATCGCGTAGCGTGGAGAGTTATGCGACTCGGTGTACTCGACGTAGGTTCCAACACCGTCCACTTCCTCGTGGTGGACGCCCATCCGGGTGCCGCCCCGCTGCCCGCGTACTCGCACAAGGCCGAACTGCGGCTGGCCGAACTGCTCGACGGCGACGGCGCGATAAGCGAGGCAGGCGTCGAGCGGCTGGTCGGCCACATCGCCTCGTCGCTGCGGGTCGCGGAGGACAAGGGGGTCGTCGACATCCTGCCGTTCGCCACCTCCGCCGTCCGGGAGGCCGCCAACGGCGAGGAGGTGCTGCGCCGGGTCGCCACGGAGACCGGGGTGGAGCTGCGGGTGCTGTCCGGGCAGGACGAGGCCCGGCTCACGTTCCTGGCCGTCCGGCGCTGGTTCGGCTGGTCCTCGGGCCGACTGCTCAACCTGGACATCGGCGGCGGCTCGCTGGAGATCGCCTGCGGCCTGGACGAGCAGCCCGACGTCGCCTGCTCGCTGCCGCTGGGCGCCGGCCGGCTCACCGCCCGCTGGCTGCCCGGCGACGTCGCCGACCCGGACGGGCTGCGCGGGCTGAGACGCCACATCCGGGCCGAGATGGCCACCGTCGCGGGCGAGGTCGCCCGGCTCGGCGCGCCGCAGCACGCCGTCGCCACCTCCAAGACCTTCAAGCAGCTGGCCCGGATGACCGGCGCCGCCCCCGCCGACGCCGGCCCGTACGCCGACCGTCGGCTCACCCGCAGCGGGCTGTCCGCCTGGCTGCCGCGACTGTCCTCGATGACCGTCGAGGAGCGGGCGCGGATCCCCGGCGTCTCCGAGGGCCGCGCCAAGCAGTTGCTGGCCGGGGCGCTGGTCGCGGACGCCGCGATGGACCTGTTCGGCCTCGACGAGCTGGACGTCTGCCCGTGGGCGCTGCGCGAGGGCATCATCCTGCGCCGCCTGGACGCCATGGACGGCTCCGCCGACCGCCGCCGCCCGGCCCTCACCCCGTAGGGCCCCCGCGCCGCAGGGCTCCACACCGTCGGCCCCATGGCCCGTCCGGCGGCTCCCGCCGGGGCCGGCCGGGGATCCGGTCCCGTTCGGAGCGCGGTCCGCTTACGCTGTCTCCCGTGGCGCAACCAGCGGGCGAGGACGGGACGCGGGAGGGCCGCGCTCCCGGGGACGGGCAGCCGCGGCCGGACGGCCCGCGCCGCAAACTCGGCAAGGCCGTCAAGGGCGCCACCGGGGCGCAGGCCGCGAAGGCCGTCGAGGCGGCCCGGCGCACCGGGCGCAAGAGCGCCGCGCGCAAGGCCACCGAGAAGCCGTCCGCGCCCGAGGCGAAGCAGCCCGCGGGAGGCGCGTCCGAGGCGAAGACGCCCGCCGGGACGAAGTCTGTCGGGACGAAGTCCGAAGTGAGCAAGCCCGCCGGGACGAAGCCCGCGGGGACGAAGCCCGAAGCGAGGAAGTCCGGAACGCGGAAGGCCGCCGCGACCGCTGCCCCCCGGGAGACCCGCACCGCCCGGGCCGCCGGCGCCGCCAAGGCCGCCGTCCAGTCGGTGCGCTCGGTCAAGGCCGCCCGCCGCGACGCCGCCCGCCCGCCGCTGCTGCGGACCACCGACCGGCTGGTGCTGCCCTCGCACCCGGCCCTGCACATTCCCGACACCAAGGTGGTCCTGTCCACCGCGTCGGTGTACCCGGCGGGCACCGCCGTCGCCTTCGAGCTGGCCGCCAAGCTCGGCTACGACGGGGTCGAGGTGATGGTCTGGAACGACCCGGTCAGCCAGGACATCGAGGCCCTGCGCCGTCTCTCCGACGCCCACCAACTGCCGATCCTGGCCGTGCACGCGCCGTGTCTGCTGATCACCCAGCGGGTGTGGACCACCGACCCGTGGACCAAGCTGGTCCGGGCCCGGGCGGCGGCCGAGAAGCTCGGTGCGAGCGCCGTCGTGGTCCACCCGCCGTTCCGCTGGCAGCGCCAGTACGCCCGGGACTTCGTGACGGGCATCAACCGGATGGCGGGCGAGACCGACGTCCGCTTCGCGGTGGAGAACATGTACCCGTGGCGCTACCGCGACCGCGAGGTGCTGGCCTACGCCCCGGGCTGGGACGTCACCGACGAGGAGTACCGGCACTTCACCATCGACCTCTCGCACGTCGCCACCTCCCGGATCGACGCGTTCGCCATGGTCGAGCGGATGGGCGACCGGCTCGCCCACATCCACCTCGCCGACGGCAGCGGCTCCGGCAAGGACGAGCACCTGATCCCGGGCCGTGGCAAGCAGCCCTGCGCCGAACTGCTGGAGCACCTGGCCCGTACCGGTTTCGACGGCCACGTGGTGCTGGAGGTCAACACCCGCCGCTCCGCGTCCCCCGCCGAACGCGAGGCCGACCTGGCCGAGGCGCTCGCCTTCACCCGCTTGCACCTGGCCACCCCCTCGCGCGTACGCTGAGGAACCGCGCCCGGCTGGGTGCGAACTTCCTTGCTTAAGGGGAGAGATGACGGACCAACAGGACTTCCGGGAGATCGCCGAGAGCTTCGGCGGAGTCGCCGCCGAGTACGACCGGGCCCGCCCCGGCTACCCGGACGGGCTGTTCGAGGCGCTGGAGCGGTTGTCCGGTCGCAGCCTCAAGGGGGCCCGGGTGCTGGACGTCGGCGCCGGCACCGGCATCGCCACCCGGCTGCTGGCCGCGCGCGGCGCCGACGTCGTCGCGGTGGAGCCCAACGCGGGCATGGCCGCCCAGTTCCTGGCCTCCTCGGCGGGCCTGCCGCTGGTCAGGGCCGGCGGTGACGAACTGCCGTTCCACGACGACTCCGCGGATCTGATCAGCTACGCCCAGTCCTTCCACTGGACCCGCACCGAACGGGCCATCCCCGAGGCGATCCGGGTGCTGCGGCCCGGCGGCGCCCTCGCCGTCTGGTGGAACGTGCACGACGAGACCGTGCCCTGGGTCCGGGCCCGGGTGGAGCGGCTGAGCGCCGCGCTGCCCAGCTACCACGGCTACGGCCGGATCGCCGAGTTCACCGCCCTGCTGGCCCCGGCCGGGCTGAGGGTCGAACGCGCGGTGCTGCGCTGGGAGCGGCGGATCACCGTCGACCACGTGCTCGACGACCTGGTCTCCCGCTCGTTCATGGCAGCGCTCTCCCCCGCCGAGCGCGAACCGGTGCTGGCCGTCGAGCGGCAGGCGATGATCGCCGAGTTCCCGGACGGCCGGGTGGTCGAGCCCTACGTCCTGGAACTGGCGGTGGGGATCACCCCGGCCTGACCCGCGCCCGGACGGCCCGCGCCCCGCCTGACCCGCACCCCGCCTGACCCGCACCTCGGCCCGACCCGCGCCCGGACGGCCCGCCCGCGTGACCGCATCGCGGACGGACCGTCCGCCGCCTGGACGGCGGGCGTAGGCTCGGTAGCCACAGCGGCCCCCGCATCCTCCTACCGGCGGGGCGCCGGCGAGAGCCCCGAAGGAGTGGAGCACAGTGCCCGAGCTGAGGTCCCGTACGGTCACCCACGGTCGCAACATGGCAGGCGCCCGGGCGCTTCTCCGGGCCGCCGGCGTAGCCCGCGAGGACTTCGGCAAGCCGATCATCGCGGTCGCCAACTCCTTCACCGAGTTCGTCCCGGGCCACACCCACCTCCAGCCGGTCGGCCGGATCGTCTCCGAGGCGATCAAGCAGGCGGGCGGCATTCCGCGCGAGTTCAACACCATCGCCGTGGACGACGGCATCGCGATGGGCCACGGCGGCATGCTCTACTCGCTGCCCTCGCGCGACCTGATCGCCGACTCGGTCGAGTACATGGTCAACGCGCACTGCGCCGACGCGCTGATCTGCATCTCCAACTGCGACAAGATCACCCCGGGCATGCTGATGGCCGCGCTGCGCCTGAACATCCCGACCGTCTTCGTCTCCGGCGGCCCGATGGAGGCCGGCAAGGCCACCCTCGTCGACGGCACCGTGCGCAGGCTCGACCTGATCGACGCGATCTCCCAGGCGGCCAACGAGAACGTCTCCGACGAGGACATCGCGATCATCGAGGAGAACGCCTGCCCCACCTGCGGCTCGTGCTCCGGCATGTTCACCGCCAACTCGATGAACTGCCTCACCGAGGCCATCGGCCTCTCGCTGCCCGGCAACGGCTCCGTCCTCGCCACCCACACCGCCCGCAAGGCCCTGTACGAGCGGGCCGGGCGGACGGTCGTCGAGATCGCCGACCGCCACTACGGCCAGGACGACGCCTCGGTGCTGCCCCGCGCGATCGCCACCCGCGCCGCCTTCGAGAACGCCATGGCCCTGGACATCGCCATGGGCGGCTCGACCAACACCATCCTGCACCTGCTCGCCGCCGCCCAGGAGGCCGAGCTGGACTTCGACCTGCGGGCCATCGACGCCGTCTCCCGCCGGGTCCCCTGCCTGTCCAAGGTCGCGCCCAACGGCTCGTACTACATGGAGGACGTGCACCGGGCCGGCGGCATCCCCGCCATCCTCGGCGAGCTGTACCGCGGCGGAATGCTCAACGAGGACGTCCACACCGTCCACTCCGACTCGCTCGCCGAGTGGCTCAAGACCTGGGACGTGCGCGGCGGTTCGCCCTCCGCCGAGGCCGTCGAACTGTGGCACGCCGCCCCCGGCTGCGTCCGCTCCGCCGAGGCCTTCTCCCAGTCGGAGCGCTGGGAGTCGCTGGACACCGACGCCGCCGGGGGCTGCATCCGCAGCGTCGAGCACGCCTACTCGATCGAGGGCGGCCTCGCCGTCCTGCACGGCAACCTCGCCGAGGACGGCTGCATCGTGAAGACCGCCGGCGTCGACGAGTCGATCTGGACCTTCAGCGGCCCGGCCGTGGTCGTCGAGTCCCAGGACGACGCCGTCGAGGCGATCCTCGCCAAGCGGGTCAAGGAGGGCGACGTCGTCGTCATCCGCTACGAGGGCCCCAAGGGCGGCCCGGGCATGCAGGAGATGCTCTACCCGACGTCCTTCCTCAAGGGCCGCGGCCTCGGCAAGGCCTGCGCGCTGGTCACCGACGGCCGCTTCTCCGGCGGCACCTCCGGCCTGTCCATCGGCCACGCCTCCCCGGAGGCCGCCTCCGGCGGCACCATCGCCCTGGTCGAGGACGGCGACACCATCGCCATCGACATCCCGGGCCGGAGCATCTCCCTGGAGGTGCCCGACGAGGTCCTGGCCGAGCGCCGCCGCGCCCTGGAGGCCGCGGGCGGCTACCGCCCGAAGAACCGCGACCGCCAGGTCAGCCAGGCCCTGCGCGCGTACGCCGCGATGGCCACCTCCGCCGACAAGGGCGCCGTCCGCGACGTCACCAAGCTCGGCTGAGTCCCGCAGCACCGCAGGAGCCGTCCCGCAGGCCGGGGCGGCTCCTCGCGCGTTGGGTGATAATCGACCCCGTGAGCGAGCAGCCCCCCACCCCCGCACCCAAGCCCGCCGGCGCCCCCGAGCCGGAGCCGATCCGCTGGTTCGGCACCAGCTGGGTGAACCGGGACAACGGCTACTGGCTGCGCCGCGTCGCCGTGTCGGCCGGCGCGCTGGTCACGACCGCCGCCGCCGTCCTGCTGCTGCGCTTCGGCGTCGAGGGCGTCGCCCTCTCCGACGGCGGCGGCTTCCTGAACGGGCTGCTGACGGCCGCGATCGCGGTCTGCTCGATGATGTGCGTCATGCGCACCTGGAAGGTCCTCACCGAGGGCAAGGACCAGTTGAGCGGCTGGATGGCCGAGGACAAGTCGCTCGGCGCGGTCTGGCTTATCGGCGGCGCCGGCAGCCTGGCCGCCTACTTCGCCCGCAGCCTGGTCGAGGCCCCCGGTGAGGCGGTCAGGCGCTCCTCGTACGAGCGGGCCGTCGCCCAGTACGAGAAGCGCCAGGCGGGCCGCAGCGGCCGGCCCGGCGCCAAGGCGCCGGGCCGGGGCAAGCGCCGGGGCTGAGCCTCAGAGGCGGCTGGCCGCGCCGCACTCGTCGGCGGTCGACAGGTCCTTGCGGCGGTCGTACGGGTCCGTGGTGGGGCCGGTCGGACGGCTGCCCGGGGCGTCCGGCGACTGCGCCGCGAACTGGTCGAACTGCGGGTGGTAGTAGCCGTCGTAGACGTCGCAGGACGAGTTGGCGGACTCCGAACCGCCGCCCTCGCCGAACACGAGCTTCTTCGGGTTGGTCCGGTAGCGGGCCGGGTCGTAGAAGCGGAAGTTCTCGACCCGGCGCACGATCGTGCGCGTGGTCCAGGTGTCCCCGGTCACGTCGGCCGCTGGCACCAGCAGACCCACCGGCTTGGCCGTGCCGTCCTTCGGCGCGGCCGGCTTCGTCGGCGGTTGTCCGCCCGTCGGCGGCTGGGGTGACGCGGCGCGCTTGGTGGCGTCCGGGCCGGGGCGCATCGCGTACACGTAGCTGAAGTCGGCGTGGACGAGGAGGCCCTTGTCCCCGTCGCCCTCGAAGGTGATCCGGCCCTGCACCTTGACCGCGTCGCCCACCTGGACGGCCTCGCGCTGGTCGAAGCGGCTGAACCAGGTGGTCGGGTCGGTGTCCTTGGAGGGTTTCGCCAGCGCGTTGATCGCGCGGTCCCGGTCCTCCCGGTCCAGCAGCGCCAGGGCGGCTTCCGGCCGGCCGCCCGCGATCACCTGCGGGTCCAGGTTGGCGGCGGTCAGGTAGTCCTTGACCAACTGCAGCTGGGCGCCCACCTGTTCGGCGGAGAACACGCCGGTGGCCCGGGCGTCGGGCAGGACGAAGGCCTCGGCGCCGTTCGGCCAGCCCTCGGCGATGGAACCGGCCCACGGGTGGTCCACGGTCGGCTGCTGCTCGTCGACCTTCGGCGGTGCGGCGGTCGGCTTGGCCGTCTCCGGGGCGACGGTGGGCGCGGGGGCGTGGGCCGTCGAGGAGTCGCCGCCGTAGTGGTCGGAGTACCAGCTGCGCAGCCCGTCGAGGTTCAGGGCCGCGAGCAGCACCGCGATGGTCAGCACGACGTACAGCGGCGCGCGCCAGTCCAGCCGGCGGCGGCGCGGGCGCGGGTTGCCCCACGGGTCGGTCACCGGGGGCTTCGGCGTGCGGCCGAACCGGCGGCCGGCCTTGGCCGGGCCGTCGTCGACCGAGCGGCGGCCGCCCGGGTCGACCGGCGGGGTGTGCTTCCACCGGGCGGCCAGCATCCGGGTGCGCCCGGACTGCTCGGTGACGGCGGCCCCCTTGACGAACTCCTCGTCCAGGACGAGGTCTGCGAACGGGTCCTTCCCGCCCGCTCCGGACGGGTCGGACCCGCCCGGCTCGCGGCCCTCGGCGGGGCGCGGTTGTGGATCTTCGGCTGTCGGCATCGCGCCAGTATGCCGACGGGGTGTGACGATTCGTCGATCGGGGGCACACCTTGTGGTGAACTCGTGCGCGGGCGCGGTGATCCGTCCCGGTCTGTTCCGTTCCGGCCGTTTCCGGCGCGCTCTGCGGGGGCGTCAGTCCTTGGTGCGGGCCTGCTTCACCGATCCCACGATCCCGGCGACGGCCAGCAGGATGCCGGCCGGCAGCAGCGCCAGGAAGAACGCGCCGAACAGGCCCGCGTCCCCGAGCAGCAGCTGCGCCAGCATGTCCAGCACCAGCAGCCCGCCGGCCGCCGGGAGGGCCGACTGCCACGGGTGGTCGTTCGCCCAGCGGCGCAGCCGCCGTTCGGAGGTGTCGCGGCGCAGCTGCCCGCCGACGGTGCCGACCAGGAAGAAGAAGAACAGGGCCCAGCCGGCCGGCCCGGCCAGCATGCCCAGGGACCAGTGCCCGGAGATCGCGTCGATCCCCAGGGCGGTCGCACCCACCACCGCACCGACCCCCGCGGCCGTCCGCCACGGTCCCACGGTCGCCGAGGCGACGGCGAGTTGCCGGTTCTCACGTCGGGACATTTCGTCGTGTGCCATGACTCCACGGTGCTCCCGTGCGGCGCCGGAGGCCATAGGGGAAACCCCCGAGATTCTCCCTAGGGACGAGGTGGGGCAACCCGTCGCCGACCACGGGCTGGACGGTCCCTGCGGGTGCCCCCGTGCGGTGCGAGGATGGCCGCAGTACCGAGGTAAGGAGCGGCCATGGGCGCCAGCGCAGCACACGGACAGAAGATCGCCTTCCTGGGCACGGGCAAGATCGGCGAGGCCCTGCTCTCCGGCCTGCTGCGGGCCGGCAAGGACCCGGCGGACGTCCTGGTGACCGCCCGCCGCCCCGAGCGCGCCGCCGAACTCGCCGCCCGCTACGGCGTGGTGGCCGCTTCCAACGCCGAGGCCGCCAAACTCGCCGACACCCTGATCCTCGCCGTCAAGCCGCAGGACATGGGCACCCTGCTGGAGGAGCTGGCCCCGCACGTCGGCGCGGACCGGCTGGTGATCTCGGCCGCGGCCGGCATCCCCACCGCCTGGTTCGAGGAGCGGCTGGCGGCCGGCACCCCGGTGGTCCGGGTGATGCCCAACACGCCGGTCCTGGTGGACGAGGGGATGAGCGTCATCTCCGGCGGCTCGCACGCCACCGAGGAGCACCTGGAGCGGGCCGAGGAGATCTTCAGCTCGGTCGGCAAGGCGCTGCGGCTGCCCGAGGCCCAGCAGGACGCGGCCACCGCGCTCTCCGGCTCCGGCCCGGCCTACTTCTACTTCCTGGTCGAGGCGATGACGGACGCGGGCATCCTGCTCGGCCTGCCCCGGCAGGTGGCGCACGACCTGATCGTGCAGTCCGCGATCGGCGCCTCGGTGATGCTGCGCGACTCCGGCGAGCACCCGGTGAAACTGCGCGAGGCCGTCACCTCCCCGGCCGGCACCACCATCGCGGCCATCCGCGAGCTGGAGAACCACGGGGTGCGGGCCGCGCTGCTGGGCGCCCTGGAGGCGGCGCGGGACCGCTCCCGGGAGCTCGCCTCCGGGGGGAAGTAGCCGGCTGGGTAGGCTCGACGGCATGGCCTACGACCTGGTGATCTTCGACAACGACGGTGTCCTGGTGGACAGCGAGCCGCTCTCCAACCGGGTGCTGGCCGCGTACCTGACCGAACTCGGCTACCCGACCACGGTCGAGGACTCCTACCGGGACTTCATGGGCTGCGCCGCCCACCGCATCCACGACGTGATCGCCGAGCGGTACGACGGCGCGACGCTGCCGGAGGGCTTCGACGAGCTGTTCCACGGCCGGGTCTTCGACGCGTTCGGCACCGAGCTGACGGCCGTCCGGGGTGCGGAGCAGCTGCTGAAGGAACTGCGGCAGCGCTCCGTCCCCTACTGCCTGGCCTCCTCGGCGCACCACGTGTGGATCCGCACCGCGCTGGACGTCACCGGCCTGCGCGGGTACGTCGCCGAGGAGCGGATCTTCAGCGCCCAGGACGTCGGCGTGGGCAAGCCCGCGCCGGACCTCTTCCTGCACGCCGCCCGCACCCTCGGCGTCGACCCGGCCCGCTGCCTGGTCGTCGAGGACAGCCCCAACGGCGTGCTGGCGGCCCGGGCCGCGGGCATGGACGTGTACGGCTACACCGCGCTCACCGACCCGGCGAAGCTGACCGCCGCCGGGGCCACCGGGCTGATCGCCGACCTCTCCGAGGTCACCGCCCTGCTCTGACCCGCCCTGCTCTGACCCGCCCTGCTCCGACCCGCCCTGCTCCGACCCGCCCTGCTCCGACCGGTTCCGCCCGGCCCTTCCGTCCGGCTGCGGAAAGTCCCTGCGCGACCCCTCCCGCAATCGCGGTCCACCGCCTACGCTCTCGCCAACATCGTCGTACCGGCCAGTAGCGAGGTTCGCCATGAGTGCCGCGTCACCCGCGATCCCGCCCGGCCTGCGCGCCGGGCGGGCCGCGCTCGCCGTCAGCTTCCTGCTCCAGGGCACCACCTTCGCGCTGCTGGTCACCTGCATTCCGGAGATCCAGCACCGGTACGGGCTGAGCGACGCGCTGCTGCCGCTGTTCCTGGCCGCGGTGCCGATCCTCGCCGGGGTCGGCTCGATCACCTCCGAACAGCTGGTGAAGCGCACCGGCGCGCGGGCCGTGCTGCGGGTCGTCCAGCCGCTGGTCTGCCTCAGCCTCGCGGGCGCCGGCCTCGGCGACACGCTCTGGCAACTCGCCGTCGCGCTCGGGGCGTTCGGCCTGCTGGTGGGCGCGCTCGACGCGAGCATGAACATGCTGGGGGTGGGCCTGCAACACCGCTACGGCCGCTCGATCATGATCGGCTTCCACGCCGCGTTCAGCCTCGGCGGCATCCTCGGGGCGGCCCTCGCCGGCCTCGGCTCGCACTACGGGCTCGGCCTGCCGGTGCTGTTCGGCACGGTCGCGGCGGTGATCGCCCCGCTGGCCCTGCTGACCGGCACCCGATTCGCCGGACCGGCCGAACTCGGGGACGCCGTCCGGGAGGCCGCCGAGGCCGCCGCGCGGTCCATCCCCTGGCGGCCGCTGCTGCCGCTGTGCCTGGCGATGGCCTTCGCGTACATCGCGGACGCCTCGGTCTCCAACTACAGCGTCAAGTACCTCACCGACGGCCTGGGCAGCGCCGCGGACGTCGCCAAGCTGTCCTACCTCGGCTACATGGTCGCGATGCTGCTGGGCCGCGCGCTGGGCGACCGCGCGGTGCAGCGCTGGGGCGCCGTCCCGGTGGTCCGGGCCGGTGCCGGGCTGGCCGCGCTCGGCTTCGCGCTGGCCGCCGCCGCGCCCGCCGCCTGGGTGGGGATCGCCGGGTTCACCGTGCTCGGCTTCGGCATCTGCGCCATCATCCCGCAGGTGTTCGCGGCCGGGGGCCGGCTGTTCCCGGCCGACTCGGACGCCGCGGTGGCCCGGCTGAACCTCTTCAACTACGTGGGCTTCCTAGTCGGTTCGCCGCTGGTCGGGACGATCGCCGACGCGAGTTCGTACCGCTGGGCGCTGCTCGCCCCGATGCTGCTGGTGCTCGCCGTCCTGCCGCTGGCCGAGCGCTTCGCCCCGGCCCCGGCGCTCGCCCCCGCCACGGTGTGACGGGGGCGGGGGCGGGGGCGAGCGGGGGCGGGAAGGGAGGTCAGCCGATCACGGTGGCCAGCTCGGGCAGGCCGTTGGCCCACAGCTGGTCCTTGATGCCACCACCCGACTGGTAGTACTCGTAGTAGACGTACGGTGCCCAGTTCAGGGTGTACGGCCCGGTCCAGGTCGGGGCCGAGGTGATCTGGACGGTGACCGCGACGGTGCGGGTCTCGCCCGGGGCGATCGGCGCCCGGAAGTGGAAGTTCGCGTTGTTCCCGTTGACGGCGCAGTCGGTGGAGTCGCCGGAACACCCGGTGACCGTGAACGCGCCGGCCTCCTGGTTGGCCGGCCAGATCGGCTGGATGAACTCGTAGGCGAAGTAGATGTCGGTGGTCTCGGTGTTGGTGAGCGAGAGCGTCAGGGTCAGCTGGTCGCCCGCCGCCGCCGTCTTCTTGTCGACGGCGAACGAGCTGCCGCTGACCGCGGCGGAGGCCGGCTGGGCGGCAAAGAGCAGGCCAAGTCCCAGTAATGCAGCGAGAATTACCCCAAGGCGTTGCGCGCTGAATGGCTTCATGGCGGAGAGGATATGAAGTCGTGAAGGTTTTGTCTGTAGGGCCTCCGCGGGGGCCCTGAGCCCCGCCCCCGGCGCGCCCTGGACAAGGCCCGGCCACCCCCACCCGCTACGGTGGAGGCCATGCCCGACGCCGAGCGTGACACCCCCTGCGGCCTGCACCTCTTCTGGGACGAGGCCGTCACCGCCTACGACTTCGGCCCCGGCCACCCGATGGACCCGACCCGGCTGGCGCTCACCATGCGCCTGGTCGAGGCCCTCGGACTGGACGCCGGGCCCGGGGTGACGGTGCGGGCCGCACCGCCCGCCGGCGAGTCCACCCTGCGGCTGGTGCACACCCGGGAGTACGTCGAGGCGGTCAAATACGCCGCCGCCCACCCCGACGAGTCGGATCCCCGGCACGGGCTCGGCACCGACGACAACTGGTCCTTTCCCGCCGTGCATTCGGCCTCCGCGCTGATCGCCGGTCAGTCCGTGGCCGCCGCCGAGGCGGTCTGGCGCGGGGAGACCCCGCACGCCGTGAACTTCGCCGGCGGGCTGCACCACGCGATGCCCGCCAAGGCCTCCGGCTTCTGCGTCTACAACGACCCGGCGCTGGCCGTCGCCCGGCTGCTCGAACTCGGCGCCGAGCGGGTCGCCTACGTCGACGTGGACGTCCACCACGGCGACGGCGTCCAGCAGGCCTTCTGGAACGACCCCCGGGTGCTCACGATCTCGCTCCACGAGCACCCCGCCACGCTCTTCCCGCAGACCGGCTGGCCCACCGAGACCGGCGGCCCGGACGCCCCCGGCTCCGCCGCCAACCTGCCGCTGCCGGCCGGCACCGGCGACGCCGGCTGGCTGCGCGCCTTCCACGCCGTGGTGCCCGAACTGCTCACCGCCTTCCGCCCGCAGGTCCTGGTCACCCAGCACGGTGCCGACACCCACCTGGAGGACCCGCTCGCCCACCTCGCCGTCACGCTGGACGCCCAGCGGATGATCGCCGAGGAACTGCACGACCTCGCCCACCGGCTCACCGGCGGCCGCTGGATCGCCACCGGCGGGGGCGGCTACGCCGTCGTGGACGTCGTCCCGCGCACCTGGACCCACCTGGTCGCCACCGCCGCCGGACGGCCCGTCGACCCGGCCACCGAGACCCCCGAGTCCTGGCGCGCCGAGGTCTACCGCCGCACCCGCCGGCCCGCCCCGCTGCGGATGACCGACGGCGCCCGACCGGTCTGGCGCGACTTCGACGCGGGTTACGATCCGGCCGACCGACTCGATCAGGCCATCCTCGCCAGCCGCCGCGCGGTGTTCCCCCACCTCGGCCTCCTGGCCTGAGGTCGGCCTCCCGGCCCAGGTGCGGGTGGGCCGTGCGTACGCCCACTCCCGCGTTCCGCCGAGTGACTACGTACTGCAACAGTCCTATCTCTCACCGTACGAGGACCGCACCTCCCCTCTTCCCACTGGTACCACCCATAACTACTCTGGGGATACACGTGTGCCGGTGGAGTCACCGGAGGGGAAGCCGGTGCCTTGCACACGGGTGAAGGGTCGGGTGATGGTCATGAGTTCCGGCGAACGCCCCTTGCAGGAAGTCGTCTTCCTGACCGTGGCGGAGGTTGCCTCGGTCATGCGGGTGTCGAAGATGACGGTGTACCGGTTGGTGCACAGCGGAGAGCTGCCGGCCATCAGGGTCGGGCGGTCCTTCCGGGTGCCCCAGCAGGCGGTGCACGAGTACCTCAAGGAGTCCTACGTGAGGCTTGAGAGCGCGTAGTTCCGGGTGGGCGGGGGTGGGGCCGCAGCTGCGGATCCCACCCCCGTTCGCCGGGGATTCCCCGCGAGTTTCCCGGTCACCGGGAGCACGATTACGGCCCTGGGCCCGTGGACGGTAGGCTAGGCCGTCCGTCAGTCGTATGGACTCCGTCTCTCACGGGCGAGAGTCTCAGTGAGCGAGGGTTGTTCCGTGGGCTCTGTCATCAAGAAGCGTCGCAAGCGTATGGCCAAGAAGAAGCACCGCAAGCTTCTGAAGAGGACCCGCGTTCAGCGTCGCAACAAGAAGTAAGCGCCCCCGGCCGCGCTCAGCGCGCCCGGCGCTTCCACCGCCCGCCCAGGCCTCGGCCTGGGCGGGCGGTGTCGTTTCACGGCCCGGCAGGGCGGCACGGTACGGTGCACGCAGGCCGCTCGGGCCGAGGGAATGGGGTGCACACCGTGGGCGTGGTCGTGCTCGTCACCGGCGTGGCACGCCATCTCGGTGCCCGCTTCGCCGCCGAGGTCCGCCGTCGTCCGGGTGTGGACCTGGTGGTCGGCGTGGACGTGCAGCCGCCCCGGCTGCCGGTCGAGGAGCCGGAGGGACCGGCCGCCGAGTACCGCTTCCACCAGCTCGACCTGCGCCGCCCGGCGGTCTCCCGGGTGATCGCCGAGCACCGGGTCGACACCGTGGTCCACCTCAGCGTCAGCGCCACCGGCCTGGGCTCCACCAACCGCTCCGCGGTGAAGGAGTCCAACGTCATCGGCACCATGCAACTGCTCGGCGCCTGCCAGAAGGCGCCCGGGGTGCGCCGGTTGGTGGTGAAGTCGACCACCGGCGTCTACGGCTCCGCGCCCCGCGACCCGGCGGTGTTCACCGAGCGGATCCAGCCGAAGAACCCGCCCGGCGGCGGCTTCGCCAAGGACGCGGCGGAGGTCGAGGGCTACGTCCGCGGCTTCGCCCGGCGCCGCCCGGACGTCGCGGTGACGGTCCTGCGCTTCGCCAACATCGTCGGCCCCGGCGCGGACACCCCGCTCAGCGAGTACTTCGCGCTGCCCGTGCTGCCGACCGTCCTCGGCTACGACCCCCGGCTCCAGTTCGTGCACGAGGACGACGCCGTCGCGGTGCTCTGCCGGGCCGCCGCCGAGGCCGAGCCGGGCACCGTCAACACCGGGACCTTCAACGTGGCCGGGGAGGGCGTCCTGCTGCTCTCCCAGTGCGCCCGCCGGCTCGGCCGGCCGACCGTGCCGCTGCTGCTGCCCGCGGTCAGCTGGATGGCCGGGCTGGCCCGGCAGACCCGGCTGCTGGACGTCTCGCCGGAGCAGCTGCGGCTGCTCACCCACGGCCGGGTGGTGGACACCGCGCGACTGCGCGAGACGCTCGGCTACCGCCCGGCGTTCACCACCCCGGAGGCCTTCGCCGACTTCGCCGCCGCGCAGGGGCCCGGCCTGCTGCCGCCCGAGCGGCTGGCCGCCGTCACCGACCGGCTGGCCGCCCTGCTCGGCCCGGTGCGGGCCCCGGCCGCCGGCGTCCCCACCGTCCGTACCGACCGCCCCCGCCGACCCAGGAGCTGAACCCGCGATGAGTGCCGCAGCCGAGAACGCGCCGGGCGAGGCCAGGGTCATCCCGATCGAGTCCGCCCCCAGCTGGACCTCGCCCGACGACCCCGGGCCCGCCGACCGGCTCGCCGACGCCGTCGGCGGGGCGTTGTCCGGGCAGCTCGGTTCGGCGGCCACCAGACTGTTCGGCAAGGGCTGGGAGGGCCGGGCCGCGGACGGGCTGGCCTTCCTGCGCCGCCGGATCACCGGCGACTACGAGGTGGACGAGTTCGGCTTCGACCGGGAGCTCACCGAGGAGGTGCTGCTCGCCCTGCTGCGCCCGCTGGCCGAGAAGTACTTCCGGATCGAGGTCCAGGGAGTCGAGAACATCCCGGCCGAGGGCGGCGCGCTGATCGTCGCCAACCACTCCGGGACGATCCCGCTGGACGCCCTGATGACCCAGGTCGCCATCCACGACCACCACCCGCACCACCGGCACCTGCGGATGCTCGCCGCCGACCTGGTGTTCGTGCTGCCGGGCGTCAACGAGCTGGCCCGCAAGGCCGGCCACACGCTGGCCTGCAACGAGGACGCCCAGGCGCTGCTGGAGCGCGGCGAGGTGGTCGGGGTCTGGCCGGAGGGCTTCAAGGGCATCGGCAAGCCGTTCGCCGAGCGGTACAAGCTCCAGCGCTTCGGGCGCGGCGGCTTCGTCTCCTCGGCGCTGCGCGCGAAGGTGCCGATCGTGCCGTGCTCGATCGTCGGCGCCGAGGAGACCTACCCGATGATCGGCAACGTGAAGACGCTGGCCCGGCTGCTGGGCCTGCCGTACGTGCCGATCACGCCGACCTTCCCGTGGCTGGGGCCGCTGGGCGTGCTGCCGCTGCCGACCAAGTGGACCATCCGGTTCGGGGAGCCGATCGCCACCGACGGGTACCCGGCGGAGGCGGCGGACGACCCGATGCTGGTCTTCGACCTGGCCGACGAGGTGCGCGAGACGATCCAGCACACGCTCTACAAGCTGCTGGTGCAGCGGCGGTCGGTGTTCTTCTAGGTTTCCCGCGACCTTCGGGGGCCTCCCGTGGCCTCCGAGGCACGGCCGAGGGCCCCGGCGATCCCTGGAACTCCAGGGATCGCCGGGGCCCCGCGTCGTCCGGTCAGCCGCCGAGGAGCCGCAGCCCGGGCAGCAGGCCCGGGATCAGCGGGGGCACCTCGACGCCCTGCGGCTGGCCGGCGGCCGGGGCGCTGGGCGTGCCGGAGGGCGGCTGCGGTGCCTGCGGCGGGGCCGGGGCGGCGCTCGGCGAGGTCCTGCCGCCGGTGAGCCCGCTGGTGAGGTCCCCGACGAGCCCGTTGACGGCGTCCGGCGCGCTGCTGGGCAGGGTGCTCGGCAGGCCGCCGCCCTTGGCGCCGGTGCCGCCGGGCGTGCTGGCGCCGGTGCTGGCGGGGGCCCGCTCGGTGCCGCCGGGGCGGTTGTTGCCGCCGCTGGTCGCGCCGGTGGCACCGCCCTGGGCCGGGCCGTCGCCGGGCGCGGGGCCGGAGCCGTTCGCCGGGGTGTCGGCGGGGGCGCCGCCGGTGGCCGGGCCGGCCGTGTCGCCGCCCGCTCCGGTGCCGGCCGGGCCACCGCTCTTGGCGGCGGGCTGGGCCAGGCGCAGGGGCGCGACGTCCTCGCTTATGTCGTCGAAGAGCTGGTCGACCAGGTGGGCCTGCTGGGTGAGCTGGACGGGCAGCTGGCCCGCCAGTTCGGTCCAGCGGCCGTCCTCGCCCTGGGCGAAGCCGGCCAGGGCGCGCATCGGGCCGAGCGAGCCGTTGCTGCGGTAGACCGAGCGGAGCAGCTCGCGGCCCTTGATGGCGTCGGCGTGCATGTCGTCCAGCGCGCGGCGGACCCGTTCGACGGTGCCCGGGCTGAGCCCGGTGGCCGGGCCGGGGTGGCCGACCAGGGTCTTGGCCTCGCCTAGCCTGGTGGCGGCGTTGTCGAGCAGCAGTTCGCCGCGCTCGGAGTCGGTGTCCGCCAGGTCGAGCCTGAGCCCTTCGAGGCCGCGCTTCATGCCGTACAGCGTGTCCCCGGGGAGGGCGTTGGAGCTGGCGGCGGCGGCGCCGGCGAGGCTGCCGACGGCCAGTCCGGCGACCAGCCCGCCGATCGCGAACCGGCGGCTCCAGCGGCCGCGCGGCGCCGTCCGGATGGCCCGGTGCCGGCGTTGGCGGGGCACCGTGGCGCCCGGCCCGCCGGCGAAGGCCTGCTCGAACGCGGCCATCAGCTGGGCGCGTTGGACGGTCCGTACCTCCGGGTCCAGCGCCGGTCCGGGCATCGCGCCCAGTGCGTCGGTCAGGCCGACCAGTTGGGCCATCGCGACCGGACCGGCGCCGGTGGCAGCGGTGTTCGCCGATTCGGCGTCCGCTGCGCCGCGCTGCTCCGCCCGGTGGGCCTCCAGCGCCTCGGCGAAGGCCTTCGCCCGTCGGTGCTCCAGCACGTTTGCCGTCACGGGCCACACCTCCCTTCGTCGTTGTCGACACCCCGGCCTGCCGGACGGTTGCCTCGGCGGGCCAAAGCCACTCCATCGGGTGACAGGTCGCAATTCGGCTTGACCGTACGCCTGGTGGGGACTTGCATGCTGGCCAACGAGTGGTGCGGGCGGTGGGTTACGCACGGCTGATCATCGGATCGACCGTTCACCCGGACGTGTCGGTCGGGTGCGGACGGTGACGGCCCGTCGGGCCGCCCGCCGGCTATGCCGCCCCCGGTCACCGCGGCCTCACCGGGCGTCCGGCGGCAGCAGTCGGGCCAGGGTGCGGACGGCGCGGTACTGGAGGGTCTTGATGGCACCCTCGTTCTTGCCCATGATCCGCGCGGTCTCGGCCACCGAGAGCCCCTGGAGGAAGCGGAGCGTCACGCACTCCTGCTGCTGCGGGTTGAGCCGGTGCACCGCGTCCAGCAGGGCGGCGTTGGAGAGCGACTCCAGCACCGACTCCTCCGGGCTGCGCTCGCACTCGTTGGAGTCGAGCATCTCGCCGGTGGTCACCTCCAGCCGGAAGCGGCTGGACTTGAAGTGGTCGGCGACCAGGTTGCGGGCGATGGTCACCAGCCAGGCGCCGAAGTCCCGGCCCTGCCAGGTGAAGGTGCCGATCCGGCGCAGCGCGCGCAGGAACGTCTCGCTGGTGAGGTCCTCGGCGGTGGCCCGGCTGCCGACCCGGTAGTAGATGTAGCGGTAGACGGTGTCCGAGTAGTGGTCGTAGAGCCGGCCGAAGGCCTCGCTCTCGCCGGCCTGGGCCCGCTCGACCAGCTCCATGATCGGGTTGTGCTCGGTCTCGTAGCCGGGGCTCGGCGCGGTCCGGGCGCGGCCGCGGCCGACGCCGGTGCTGCCGGTGCGGCCGCGCGAGCCGGTGCCGGTGGAGCCGGCGGCGGTGGTGCGCAGCGCCAGGCCGGAGCCGTGCGGGTGTCCGAACGGGGCTCCGGCGGGCACGAGTTGGGGCGAGGCGGCGAGCTGGCTGCGGAGCAGGTTGCGCAGCAGGTCCAGGCCGGTGGAGATCTGCCGGTCGGCGACGGGGCGGCCGCGGAGGCCGGTGCGGGGGCGCAGGGGCGCGGACGACGGGCGGGAGGGTGCAGGCGCGTCGTTCCGGACGGGTGGGTACACGGGACTCCCAGAGGCAGAACTGTGGACGGATCACCTCCGCCTGCGCGGAGAGCACTCCCGCGCCGCCCGTTCGAGCGGGGCGCGTGGGTGACGTGCATCCAGGAGAGAATAACGCTTTGTGCAATGACAGCTACACCGTGTGGTCGAAGTGGTCGTTTGGGATCCATTTATCGCGCATATTCGGCTGACACTGACCGGACCTGTCATCGTTCATCCGGCTCAACGTGACCGTTCGGGCGCCCAGGGTGACCAATTCGGCGGTCAGGCCGGTGGTTTCCCAGTCTTGAGGCCCGGCAACCCCCGACTTTCCCGGTCTGGCGAACGATCAGAACCAGTCACCGGGTGACAGGTTCGTTCATTGGGCCGGAAAGCCGTACCGGAAACGGGAGTTCGCCCGTACGAGGGGCCAGGTCAGAGGCCTGGTTGACGGCCGGTCGCCCGCGTGGGGAGGCCGTGGGGAGGCCGCGGGCAGGCTTGTCGGCTGGGGGCGCGACCGGGGGTGGCGGAAGCCCGTCAGGCGCAGCGGCGGCGGCGGTTCAGGGCCACCCCGGCGGCCGCCGCACCCGCGAGCACCCCGAGCGCGGCCGCGGCCGGCAGTCCCACCCGGGCCGCCTTCCGGCCGGTCCGGAAGTCCCGCACCCGCCAGCCCTGGGCCCGGGCGTGGCGGCGCAGCGCGCCGTCCGGGTTCACCACGTACGGGTGGCCGACCAGCGAGAGCATCGGGATGTCGTTGGCCGAGTCGCTGTACGCGGCGCAGCGGTCGAGGTCCAGCCGCTCGTGCCGGGCCAGCGCGTGCACCGCGGCCGCCTTGGCCGGGCCGTGCAGCAGCTCGCCGACCAGCCGGCCGGTGTACCGGCCGCCGTCGGCCTCGGCGACGGTGCCCAGGGCGCCGGTCATGCCGAGCCGGCGGGCGATCACCCGGGCCACCTCCAGCGGGGCGGCGGTGACCAGCCAGACCCGCTGGCCGGCGTCCAGGTGCATCTGGACCAGGGCGCGGGTGCCGGGCCAGATCTTGTCGGCCACGACCTGCTCGAAGACCTCCTCGCAGATCGCCTCCAGGTCGGCGGTGCTCTTCCCGGCGACCAGGCCGAGCGCGGTGTGCTGGGCGTCCGAGATGTGCTCCGGGTCCTCGGCGCCGTTCAGCCGGAACCAGGCCTGCTGCCAGGCGAACCGGGCGATGTCGCGGCGGGTGAGGAAGCCGCGCCGGTAGAGGCCGACCCCGAGGTAGAAGATCGCGGCTCCGCGCAGGATGGTGTTGTCGCAGTCGAAGAACGCGGCGGCGCGCGGGTCGCCCGGCTCGGGGGTGTGGTTCTCGGCCGGGGCCTTGGGCGCCTTGCCGGGCCTGCCCGCGGCGGGCGCGGCGCTCCCGGAGCTCTCGGCGCTCTCGGCGGCGACCTCGGCCGGAGCGGTGCTCCCGGCGGGCGCGGTGCTCTCCGCGGGGGCGGTGGCCGACTCCGGCTCGGCCTGCAGCGCAGCTGCCGCCGCCTCGGCGGCAGCCTCGCCCGCCAGGGCGCTCCGCTCGGTGGTGGAACGCTTCGCCTGGGTGAGCCTTCGGAGCACGGCCATGTCATCGAGCATAGCCAGCCGGGCGCGCGGCGGCCGTGACGGCGGCGTGCCCGCGCGGTGAACACCGGGCGGTTCCGGGCCCCGGCGGGGCGGCCGCCGGGCGGGCGGACAATGGCCGGGTGAGCCCACTGCTGCGACGTGACAAGAGCCCGAAGCCCGCGCCGGCCGACCGCACCGTGACCCTGGTCGGCAAGCCCGGCTGCCACCTGTGCGACGACGCCCGGGAGGTGATCGTCCGGGTGGCGGGCGAGCTGGGCGCGACCTTCGAGGAGAAGGACATCACCCAGGACGAGGAGTTGTACCGGCGCTACTGGGAGCAGATCCCGGTGACCCTGATCGACGGGCGCCAGCACGACTTCTGGCGGGTCGACGAGCGCCGCCTGCGCGCCGCCCTCGGCGGCTGACCGCTCCCGCGCACCGCCGCTGCCGCCCCGCCACTCGGCGGGGGCGGTTCGCCGAATCGTTGTCAAAGACACCCCGGTCCGGCTTGGGCCGGGGCCGGTTGGTCGGCTTACGATCGAACGCGTTTGCGCCCGAGGGGGGCTGAGCACGCGAGGAGTGCCGCCATGCTTCCCGGCCCGACCCCTGGGACGCCCGAAGCCCCGCCGGGCGCCAGGGGCTTCGCCGTGGTGGACGTGGAGGCGACCGGCCGCAGCCCGTGGCGGCACCGGGTGGTCGAGATCGCGGTGGTCCTGCTGGACGAGCGGCTGCGCCCGGAGGGGGAGTTCGCCACCCTGCTCGACCCGCTGGGCCCGGTCGGTCCGACCCACGTGCACCGGATACACCAGGCGGACGTCGAGGGCGCCCCGCGTTTCCGGGAGATCGCCCCGCGGCTGCTGGAGCTGCTGGCCGGCCGGGTGCTGGTGGGTCACCACGTCAGCTGCGACCACAAATTCCTGGATCGCGAGTTCGCCCGGATCGGGGTCGGGCTGCCGCCCGTGCCGCTGCTGTGCACGATGCGGCTGGCCCGCGCCCACCTGCCGCAGGCCCGCGGCCACGGCCTGGCGGCCTGCGTGGAGGCGGCGGGCCTGGGCTGGTACCCGGCGCACACCGCGCTGGGTGACGCCCGGGTGACCGCCGAGCTGCTGCGGCACTGCGTCGGCGTCCCGTCCTGCCCGCCGGACGACTGGGCGGGCCCGCTGCGCGAGGCGGCCCGGGTGCCCTGGCCGCGGCTGGGCCGGGCCCGCTCCCGCCCGTTCGGCACGCCCGTCCCGCTGGTGCGCCGGGAGGCGCCGTACGGCCCGTGGCTGCCCGGGGTGCCCGCCCCGGCCGTCCTCCTGGCGGAGCGCGGTGCTATGGGCTCGACGGCGTGATGCGCATCACTGTGTGGGGACAAAACGGACACCATCTTTGTGCACACGTTCACAAACGCATAGCCTGGCTGCCAAAGCCCAGCTTCACCCACAGGAGCACCGTGGCAATCGGCCGATCACCACAGAGCAGTTCGCAGACGCCCGACCAGGGCGCCGCGCGCCGACCCTCGCGTGCCCGGGGCATCCCGGAGGCGACCGTCGCCCGCCTCCCCCTCTACCTGCGCGCGCTCACCGCGCTCTCCGAGCGTTCGGTGCCGACGGTCTCCTCCGAGGAGCTGGCCGCCGCCGCCGGCGTGAACTCGGCGAAGCTGCGCAAGGACTTCTCCTACCTGGGCTCCTACGGCACCCGCGGCGTCGGCTACGACGTCGAGTACCTCGTCTACCAGATCTCCCGCGAGCTGGGCCTGACCCAGGACTGGCCGGTCGTCATCGTCGGCATCGGGAACCTCGGCCACGCCCTCGCCAACTACGGCGGCTTCGCCTCCCGCGGTTTCCGGGTGGCCGCCCTGCTGGACGCCGACCCGAACGTGGTCGGCGGCAGCGCGGCCGGCCTGCCGGTGCGGCACATGGACGAGCTGGAGTCGATCGTCGAGAGCCAGCACGTCTCGATCGGTGTGATCACCACCCCGCCCGGCGCCGCCCAGCAGGTCTGCGACCGGCTGGTGGAGGCCGGCGTCACCAGCATCCTCAACTTCGCCCCGACCGTGCTGACCGTCCCGGACGGCGTGGACGTGCGCAAGGTCGACCTCTCCATCGAGCTGCAGATCCTGGCCTTCCACGAGCAGCGCAAGGCCGGCGAGGAGCCGGACCGCACCGAGTCGGTGCTGGACCGCGCCCCGGGCCCGGTCCGGGCGGCGGCGGCCAAGCTGCGCCGCGCGGCGGGCGGCAGCGGCAAGGGCCGCGGCACCGCCGAGACCGCGGCCAAGGACCAGGCCGAGCAGGGCCAGTCCGGCAAGGGCGGGGAGGGCGATCTCCCCGCGGTGATGCCCGCATGAGCGAGCGAGTCAGCCGCAGGACGCAGGTCGTGCGAAGCGCCCGCCGAGCGGTGCGGGGCGGCATGAGTACGGACAACCGTGGGACCTGGGGGCGGGCGTGAGTCTTCTCGTCGTTGGACTGAGCCATCGCACGGCGCCGGTCGGCGTGCTGGAGCGCGCCGCGCTGACCGGTGAGGTGCCGACCCGGCTGCTGCACGACGCGGCCGCCACCGCGACCGTCGCCGAGGCCGCGCTGCTCAACACCTGCAACCGGATCGAGCTGTACGCGGACGTGGACAAGTTCCACGCCGGCGTCGCCGAGCTGTCGCTGCTGCTCGCCCATCACAGCGGGGTGGACCTGGAGGAGCTGACCTCCCACCTCTACGTCCACTACGAGGACCGCGCCGTCCACCACCTGTTCTCGGTGGCCTGCGGCCTGGACTCGATGGTGGTCGGCGAGGGCCAGATCCTCGGCCAGCTGCGCGACGCGCTGGCCACCGCGCAGGAGGAGCACACCGCCGGGCGCGGCCTGAACGAGCTGTTCCAGCAGGCGCTGCGGGTCGGCAAGCGGGCGCACAGCGAGACCGGCATCGACAAGGCCGGACAGTCGCTGGTGACCTTCGGCCTGGAGCAGGTCGCGGCGGGCGCGGGCGAGATCGCCGGCAAGCGGGCGCTGGTGGTCGGCGCGGGCTCGATGAGCTCGCTGGCCGCCGCCACCCTGGTCCGCTCCGGCGTCACCGACGTGCTGATCGCCAACCGGACGCCGGCCCGCGCCGAGCGCCTGGTCGAGATCCTCGGCTCCGGCGTGGCCCGCACCCTGGACCTGGCCAAGGTGCCGGAGGCGCTGGCCGACGTCGACCTGGTGATCTCCTGCACCGGCGCGGCCGGCGTGGTGGTCAAGGCCGGGGACGTGGCCGCCGCGGTCGCCGCCCGCACCGCCGACCAGCCGCTCGCCCTGCTCGACCTGGCCATGCCGCGCGACGTCGACCACGCCGTGCACGAGCTGCCCGGCGCCCTGCTGGTGGACCTGGAGAGCCTCTCCCACGCGCACGCCGCCACCCCCGGCGCCGGTGACGTGGACCAGGTCGGCCGGATCGTCGCCGACGAGGTGGCCGCCTTCGGCGCCGCCCAGCGGGCCGCCCGGATCGCGCCGACCGTGGTCGCGCTACGGGCGATGGCCTCCGGCGTGGTCTCCGCCGAGCTGGGCCGGCTGGACTCCCGGCTGCCCGACCTGGACGAGCGCTCCCGCGCGGAGATCACCCAGACCGTCCGCCGCGTCGTCGACAAGCTGCTGCACGCCCCGACCGTCCGGGTGAAGCAGTTGGCCGCCGAGCCCGGCGGCGCCTCCTACGCGGACGCGCTGCGCGAGTTGTTCGACCTCGACCCGGCGGCCGTGCACGCCGTGTCGGGCACACCCGTCGGCGGCCCCCAGCCCTCGGGCGGGGGCGCCAGATGAACCGTCAGCCATCCCACGAGTACCACCGGGACGATCACCTCATGAATGGTCAACCGATCACGGAGCAGACTCCGGCCGCCACCGCGACCCTGCGGCTCGGCACCCGGCGCAGCGCGCTCGCCATGGCCCAGTCGGGCATGGTGGCCCGCGAGGTCACCCGGGTCACCGGGCGCCCCGTCGAGCTGGTCGAGATCACCACCTACGGCGACACCTCCCGGGAGGCGCTGGCGCAGATCGGCGGCACCGGCGTGTTCGTCTCCGCCCTGCGGGACGCGCTGCTGGAGGGCCGGATCGACTTCGCCGTGCACTCGCTCAAGGACCTGCCCACCGCCGCCCCGGAGGGCCTGGCGCTGGCCGCCGTCCCCGAGCGCGAGGACGCCCGGGACGCCCTGGTCGCCGCCGAGGGCCTGACCCTGGACGAGCTGGTGGAGAAGCTGGCCGGCGCCGGCCGCCCGGCCCGGATCGGCACCGGCTCGCCGCGCCGGATGGCCCAGCTGAACGCCTGGGCCACCGCCCGCGGCGCCGCGCTGGAGACCGTCGCGATCCGCGGCAACGTGGACACCCGGATCGGCTACGTGACCAGCGGCGAGCTGGACGCGGTGGTGCTGGCCACGGCCGGCCTCAACCGGCTCGGCCGCAGCGCCGAGATCTCCCAGCACCTCGACCCGGAGCTGATGGTTCCGGCCCCCGGCCAGGGCGCGCTCGCGATCGAGTGCACCAGCGCCGACACCGACCTGACCGCCGCGCTCGCCGCCCTGGACCACGCCCCCACGAGGGTCGCCGTGGTCGCCGAGCGGGCCCTGCTGGCCACCCTGGAGGCCGGCTGCTCGGCTCCGGTGGCCGCGCTGGCCACCTGGGTCCGACCGAACGAACTGCGGCTGGAGGGCGTGGTCGGCGACCCCGACGGCGCCGCCCTGCTGAAGATGTCCGCCAACGGTCCGATCGTCCTCGACGAGACCGCCGAGCAGCACGCGACGGCCCTCGGCCGCGCGCTGGCCGCCCGGCTGCTCGACGCGGGCGCGGCCACCCTGATGGGGGAGCGAGCCCGATGAGCCCCACCGCCGCCACCGAAACCCCGTTCCCGGGCGGCCAGTCCGCCACCGGACGGTGCACCTTCCTGGGCGCGGGCCCCGGGGACCCGGGGCTGCTGACCCTGCGCGCGGTCGAGGTGCTGTCCTCGGCCGACATCCTGGTCGCCGACCCGCTGACCGCGGTGGCCGTGCGCACCCACTGCCCGGCCGGTGTGCAGGTGCACACCCCGGCCGCCGAGGGCGCGGACTTCGACCTGGCCCGGCTGGTCGCCGAGGCCGTGCGGGCCGGCAAGCACGTGGTCCGCACCGTCGACGGCGACCCGGGCCTGGACGGCTGCGCCGCCGAGGAGATGCTCAGCTGCGCCGGCGACGGCATCCCCTTCGAGGTGATCCCGGGCGTCGCCCAGTCGGTCGGCGTCCCGGCGTACGCGGGCGTCCCGCTGCGCGGTGCGGCCGGCACCGACGTGCGCTTCGTGGACGGCACCGCGCTGCTGGCCGGCAGCCCGGTGGACCTGGGCGCGCCGGAGACCACCCTGGTGGTCCGGACCACCCTGGGCCAGCTGCCGGCCACCGCGGGCGCCCTGGTCGCCAACGGCCGCAAGCCGGAGTCGGCGCTGAGCGCCACGCTCTCCGGCACCACCACCCGCCAGCGGACCTTCACCTCCACCCTGTCCGGCATCGCCGCCGACCTGAAGGCCGCCCGGGTGCTGCCCTCGCCGGTCTCCGCCCCGGTGGACCCGGCGACCTCGGTGATAGCCGTGGTGGGCGAGCAGGTCGCCCACCGGTCCTCGCACTCGTGGTTCGAGACCAAGCCGCTGTTCGGCTGGAACGTGCTCGTGCCGCGCACCAAGGAGCAGGCCACCGGCCTGTCCGAGCAGCTGCGCTCGTACGGCGCGGTGCCGCAGGAGGTGCCGACCATCGCGGTCGAGCCGCCGCGCACCCCGCAGCAGATGGAGCGGGCCATCAAGGGCCTGGTCACCGGCCGCTACGAGTGGATCGCCTTCACCTCGGTGAACGCGGTCCGGGCGGTCCGGGAGAAGTTCGAGGAGTACGGCCTGGACGCCCGCGCGTTCGCCGGGATCAAGGTCGCGGCGGTCGGCGAGACCACCGCGCAGGCCCTGGTGGACTTCGGCGTGAAGCCGGACCTGGTGCCCTCCGGCGAGCAGTCCGCGGCCGGCCTGCTGGAGGACTGGCCGCCGTACGACCCGGTGTTCGATCCGATCGACCGGGTCCTGCTGCCGCGTGCCGACATCGCCACCGAGACCCTGGTGGCCGGCCTGGTCGAGCTGGGCTGGGAGGTCGACGACGTGACGGCGTACCGGACGGTGCGCGCCTCGCCGCCGCCGGCCGAGACCCGCGAGGCGATCAAGGGCGGCGGCTTCGACGCGGTGCTCTTCACCTCGTCCTCGACCGTGCGGAACCTGGTCGGCATCGCGGGCAAGCCGCACAACGTCACGGTCATCGCCTGCATCGGCCCGGCCACCGCCAAGACCGCCGAGGAGCACGGCCTGCGGGTCGACGTGATGGCCCCGGCGCCGTCGGCGGCCGCGCTGGCCCAGGCGCTGGCAGACTTCGGGGCCAGGCGCCGCGACACCGCCACGGCCGCCGGCGAGCCGGTCTACCGGCCCAGCGAGCGCCGTCCGGGTTCGCGCCGCAAGGCCCGCTGACACCCTCGGGACCGGGGGCGGCGATCCGTCGCCCCCGGCACTGCACAACCGTTCGGAGAGAGAAGCCGTGTCCGCTGAATTCCCGTACGTACGCCCGCGCCGGCTGCGCCAGAGCCCGGCGATGCGCCGCCTGGTCGCCGAGACCCGGCTGCACCCGGCGGAGCTGATCCTGCCGCTGTTCGTCCGCGAGGGCGTCAGCGAGCCCGTCCCGGTCACCTCCATGCCGGGCGTGGTCCAGCACACCCGGGACACCCTGCGCAAGGCCGCGGTGGAGGCGGCCGAGGCGGGCCTGGGCGGCCTGATGCTGTTCGGCGTGCCGGCCGTGCAGGACGCCACCGGCAGCGAGGGCACCAACCCGGACGGCATCCTCCAGCAGGCGATCCGCGACGTGGTCGCCGAGGTCGGCGACGCCCTGGTGGTCATGTCCGACCTCTGCCTGGACGAGTACACCGACCACGGCCACTGCGGCGTGCTGGCCGCCGACGGCAGCGTGGACAACGACGCCACCCTGGAGCGCTACGCCGAGATGGCCCGGGTGCAGGCGGACGCGGGCGTCCACCTGGTCGGCCCGTCCGGCATGATGGACGGCCAGATCGGCGTGATCCGGCGGGCGTTGGACGAGGCCGGGCACCAGGACGTGGGCATCCTCGCCTACACCGCCAAGTACGCCTCGGCGTTCTTCGGGCCGTTCCGCGAGGCGGTCGGCTCCTCGCTCAAGGGCGACCGCAAGAGCTACCAGCAGGACCCGGCCAACGCCCGTGAGGCGCTGCGCGAGCTGGAGCAGGACCTCGCCGAGGGCGCCGACCTGGTGATGGTCAAGCCGGCCATGGCCTACCTGGACATCCTGCGCCAGGTCGCCGACGCCTCCCCGGTGCCGGTCGCCGCGTACCAGGTGTCCGGCGAGTACGCGATGGTCGAGGCGGCCGCGGCGAACGGCTGGATCGACCGGGAGCGGATGATCATGGAGACGCTCACCTCGATCCGCCGCGCCGGCGCCGAGCAGATCCTCACCTACTGGGCGGTCGAGGCCGCCGCGATGCTCAAGTAGTCGGCGGTCACTCGCCCGCTCGCCTCAGGCTCGCTCGGGGCGGTGCGGGCAACGAGAAGGCCGGGCCGTTCCCCGTGGGGGCGGCCCGGCCTTCCGGGTTCTACTTCCAGCCGTTGATGTGCGCGAAGCCCTCGCCGCCGCCGATCACGTCGGTGGAGGTGGCGGCGCCGCCGCCGAAGCCGCCGGCGATGACGTCGCTGGTGTGGCCGACGCCGAAGCCGGCACCGGCCACGAACGGCTGGTCGCCCGAGGCGACGAACTCGCCGCCGCCCGCGAAGCCGACGTGCGCGAACGCCGGGGTGGCGGCACCCGCGAGCGCCAGCGCGGCGGTGGCGGTCAGTGCGGCCTTGGCCAGCTTGCTCTTCATGGAAATGCCCTCTCTTTCGGAGCGCCCCGGCGGGCGCTGCCTCTGACACGTGATCACATCCGGCCGTTCGGGTCGGCACCCCACGCGCCGGTCCGAACGTCCGCTCACCCGGCCGGTCCGCGCCTGTTCGGCGGCGGCCGGCCGGACACCTCGCCCGTGGCGCCTCGAGCGCCCGTAGCGCCCGGAGGGCCCGGGGAGACGTACCTCCCCGGGCCCTCCGTCCGTGCCGTGCCCCTTGATCAGCCGATCAGGTGCGAAACGCCCGCGTCGCCCGAGGACTGGGTGTTCTGGCCGACGTTGCAGATCTGCTTCGGGGTGCTGTTCAGGATCGGCACCTCGACCGGAACCGCGACGCCGACCACGGCGACGGCGATGTTGTGGACCTCCGGCAGGCAGATGTTCGCGTTGTCCAGGGTGTGGAAGTTCGGGCTGCCGTTGCCGTGGGTGCCGGTCTGGTTGGTGCCGCCGTTGCCCTGGACGGAGGTGGCGGCGCCGTCCGAGTCGACGATGGCGGAGGCCGAGCCGGCGGACATCGCGATGGCGGCGGCGGCCAGGCCGGCGGCGGCGAGGGACTTCTTGATCATTTCCGGTTTTCCTCTCGAGGGGTGAATCGGGGAGCGATTCGAAGGGTGGTTCAGGGGAGTGCAGCTGGGGGAACGGTCAGCCGATCAGGTGGGACACGCCCGCGTCGCCGTGGCTCTGGGTGCCCTGGCCCTGGGTGCAGTACTGCTTGCCACCGCTGTTGGCGATCGGGACCTCGACCGGGACGGCCACGCCGAGCACGCCCACCGCGATGTTGTGGATCTCGGGGAGGCAGACGTTCGCGTTGTCCAGGAAGTGGAAGTTCGGGCTGTTGTTCCCGACCGTGCCGGTGAAGTTGGTGCCGCCGTTGCCCTCGATGGAGGCTGCGGCGCCGTCCGCGTCACCGATCGCCGAGGCGGGCGCGGCGGCGGCGGCCAGCGCGGCGACGGCCAGGCCGGCGGCGGCGAAGGACTTCTGGATCATGGGGAGATCCCTCTCTGAAATGCTCTTGGTTTCCGTGCGTACAACGCGTAGAACGCTCAGACCCGGTCTGCAGTCACTGACGTCCAGATCAAAGAATGACGGCACGGAAGGTTACGGGGATTTTTGAAAAGAGTCCGGGAGGCGCGTCGAAGAGTGGTTTCCGGTCGGATTATTAGGCCGAACCGGTTAACCGCCGCAATCCGTACTCACGGTCACTCGTTGAGGCAGATTGCTTTCCGGCTGCGCCCCGCAGCCCCTCCCTTCAGGGATCTCCAGTACGGACAGGCAGAACGGTGAAAAGCATGAAGTTCTCCAAGCGGGCCGGCGCGATGCTGTTGGCGGTCGGTGCGGGCATGCTCGCCTCCCAGGGAGCGGCCAGTGCCGCCCCGGTCAGCCCCGACCAGGTCGGTGCCCTGGAGGACAAGCTGGCCACCCAGCAGGTCCCGGCGGACGTTCCGCTCACCCCGCTCGGCAGCCGCGTCACGGCCGGCATCCCGACCTCGCTGCTCCTGCCGCCGGCGCCCGGCCGCACCACCAGCACCGAGCTCATCCCGGACCGGCTGGTCCCCGAGCTGCAGACCGGGAAGGTCGGCCCGAGCGCCAAGGCCCAGTTGCCGCTCCCGCTGGTCGACCAGGGCGCCGACCTCGGCCAGGTGCTGCTGGAGGCCCCGGCCGCGCCGCTGCACGCCGACACCCCCGGCCTCGCCGTCGGCAAGCCGCTCGCCCTCGTCCAGGACGGCACCGGCCAGCTGGCCGACGGCCGGCTCAAGGTGGGCGAGGTGGACCCGCGACTGGTCACCGGCACGGTGCAGGCCGTTCCGGGTGCCACTGCCAGCCTCGGCGACGACGACCACCCGATCTCGGTCACCGACAAGGTGGGCGACCTGGCCGCGACCACCACCGCGACCACCACCGGCGTGGTGCAGCAGACCGGCCTGACCGACCTGACCCAGCTCTGAGCCCAGCGGCTCCGGGCACGGTGGAGCCCGGCACCCCGGACGCGACCGGGGTGCCGGGCTCCCGCCTGCGCCGGGCGGCTCAGCCCGGCAGCACGCCGGTCAGCCCACCGACCAGCGGGAGGTCCCGGATGCCGCCGCCCGCGCTCAGCGGGCCGGTCAGCCCGCCGGTGCCGACCGGGGCCAGGCCCTGGTCGGGCTTGACGGTCGCGCCGTTGTTGAGCACGTCGGCCGAGGAGTTCGCCCACGGGTCCAGGCGCAGGTCCTTGACCGGCGCGAGCCCGTAGCCGAGGCCGGAGGTCGTCCCGTTCAGCGCCTGACCGACATCGGTCTTCGCCAGCTTGGCCGGGCCCGACGCGGGGGCCGAACCGGTCGTGGTGGCGGCCTGCGCCGAGCCGGTGCCGAGCAGCACCGTGGCGCCGACGGCGACGACCAGGCAGGCCCCGCTCTTCTTCGAAACCATGCGGATCACCCTTCGGTGGATCGGGGGCCGGACGGCCACCGGCCGCCCGGGGATGCCGAACTGCCCCCCGGCCGGCTGGTCGGGGGGCAGTACGGCCGGAACGGGTGCCGATCGGGGATCAGCAGTCGTCCGCGGGCGGCGGGGGGAGCTCCACGTTGGCGCAGCTGTTGCCGAACGCCGGGTTCAGCAGGCCGACGATGTTGATGGAGTTGCCGCACAGGTTGACCGGGATGTGCACCGGGATCTGGACCTGGTTGCCGGAGACGACACCGGGGGAGCCGGCGGCCACGCCCTCGGCGCCGGAGCTGGCGGCGGCGGACCCGGCCGCGCCGAGCACCAGGCCGGCAGCGGCGGCGGACAGGACGGCGGCCTTCTTCACGTTCTGCATGGGGGTTGATCTCCTCGATCACACACGGGTGGAGCGTGCCGCGCCCCGGCGTCGCGGGGCGCGGCACTCGGTGAATCAGCTGTCGACGGTGCGGCGACGGCCGGTTCAGCCGGCGTTGACGCAGGTGTTGCCGAACGCCGGGTTGAGCAGGCCGATGACGTTGATGGAGTTGCCGCACAGGTTGATCGGGACGTGCACCGGGATCTGGATCTGGTTGCCGGAGAGCACGCCGGGGGAGCCGGCGGCCACGCCCTCGGCGCCGGAGCTGGCGAACGCACCGCCGGCGGCACCGAGGACCAGACCGGTGGCGGCCAGGGACAGGACGGCGGCCTTCTTGAAGTTGCGCATGTCTTTCCTCCGTTTTCTGCCCGACGGATGGGAAATGTCGGGAGCCGGGCGAGCACGAATACTCACCCGCTGGCTTCTGGGGATTGCCGTGATTGTCACTCCGGCGGCGCACACCGGCGTGTTTCGCCCATGGCTCGGGCGTCGACGCGGCCGCCGCGTTCTTCCAGCACCTCGCGAACAATTCCCGCACGGCCGGGAGCGGTTCGGGCGGAGGTGCGACCAGGGGAATTCCCGGTCAGGCGCTGAGGCAGTTATTGCCGAACGCCGGGTTCAGAAGGCCCACCACGTCGATCGAGTTGCCGCACACGTTGAGCGGAATGTGCACGGGCACCTCCACTGAGTTGCCCGAGACCACGCCGGCCGAGCCGGCCGCGACACCCTCGGCGGACGCGCCGTGCAGGTGGTGGGCGGATGCGACGCCGGCGCCGGCGGCGAGCAGGGCGGCGCTGGCCGCGGTGCCGACGACGCCGTGGGCGAGCTTGCGCATGGGCGGTACTCGATTCGTGTGAAGGGGACCGGGTGGATCGTGTTCCGCCAGAGAGAACGAGGCACCGCGCGAGGGGAAACGGTCCGGTCCGCTGATCACCCGAATGCCGGTCGCCGTCCCCGTTGGGCCGGATGGGTGACAGTGCGTCCACTGTCGCAACCGGCCCGGGTGGGTGTCGTTCTTGATGTCGCACTCCCCGTGCATCTCTGTATGAACAGTCAGGAGGCTCGTATGAGCATCAAGAAGACCGCCGCCGTCGGCGCGGCCGTGGTGGGCATCGTGGCCGCCGGCGCCGGCACCGCGATGGCCAGCTCCGGCGCCGAGGGTGTCGCCGCGGGTTCCCCCGGTGTCATCTCGGGCAACCAGGTTCAGGTTCCGGTTCACGTGCCGGTCAACCTGTGCGGCAACACCATCGACATCATCGGCCTGCTGAACCCGGCGTTCGGCAACCACTGCGCCAACCTGGGCTGATCCTGCTCCCGGTTCGGCCGGTACGAGCCGCCGTTCCGCGCTTCCCTCCTGGGGCGCGGGGCGGCGGCTCTCCGCATGTCCGGGGGCGTGTCGGGGCGTCAGGTTCCGGCGGTGTCGCAAGCCTTGTTGCGTTACTTGTCAGTACCTAGAATATGAGACCTGCTCACCTTTCTTGCTCCGCGCCGCTCGGCGCCCGGCCGGGCGGCCCCCCACCCCCCCCCGCAAGGAGTCGCGTGTGATCAGGTCCCGACTGACAGCGGCGCGGCGGCCCCGGACGGTGGCGCGCCGCTCCCCGTACGGCGCACTGCTCGCCACCGGCGCCCTCGTCGCCGCCCTCGGCCTGGCCGGCGCCCCCGCCGCCCTCGCCGACCCGGCCCCCGCGGCCGGCGCCACCCGCCCGGCCGCCATCGTCGCCCTGGGCGACAGCGCCATCTCCGGGGAGGGCGCCGGCACCGACACCAACGACGGCTACTTCCCGGAGACCGACAGCCCCACCAACTACTGCCACCGGCACCCCAAGTCGGAGATCTTCGTCACCGACATCCCCGGGGTCACCCCGATCGACCTCGCCTGCTCCGGTGCCCAGACCGGCGACCTGGTCAGCGATCCCGAACTCGCCAAGGTCACCGGCTCCGGCAGCGGCGACTTCGGCGAGCCCAAACAGGACGTCAAACTCGCCGACGCGGCGGGCAGGTACGACGTGAAGATGGTCGTCGTCACGATCGGCGCCAACGACGACTTCGACTTCAGCGGGATCATGATGCACTGCCTCGCGCAGTACTTCCCGATCCCCAAGGACCAGGGCTGCCGCGACACCATCGGCAGCGACGAGATCGTCCAGCGCGCCAAGCGGGTCCAGCCCAAGGTCGTCGCCGCGCTCCAGAACATCCGGCAGACCATGCGGAAGGCGGGCTACGCCGACTCCTCGTACCAGCTGGTCTACCAGTCGTACTTCAATCCGATCACCCCGGACATCCGGCGCAACGACTACCTCGGCAAGGTCGCCGACGGCTGCCCGGCCTTCCCCGAGGACCTGGCCTGGGGCCACAACTGGGTGGTGCCGACCTTCAGCGACGCGCTGCGCGGCGCCGCCGAGCAGGTGCCCGGCGTGCGCTACCTCGACCAGCGGCGGGTCGCCTTCGGCCACGAGGTCTGCGCGGAGTGGACCAGTTCCCCGTACGAGTACAGCAACGGGGACGTCATCAACCTCGCCGAGTGGGCCCGCAACGGCTGCGACTCGCAGATCGGCATCCCCGGGCTGTGCATGAACATGGTCCGCCAGTCGTACCACCTGAGGGTGGCCGGCTACCGAGGCGAGGGCGTCTGCCTCGGCCAGTTCTTCGCCAAGCCCGAACTGGCGCAGGCCTACTGCACCCTCAACCAGCAGAACACCACCTCCATCCAGCCGCTCACCCCCGGGCAGCCGTTCGCGGACGTCCCCGAGGACGGCTCCTGGTACCAGCTCACCAACGCGGCCAGCGGCAACGCGCTCGACCTCACCGGCGGCGGCACCTACGGCGACTCCACCAACGGCCGGGCCGCCATCACCTATCCGGCCACCGGCGGGCTCAACCAGTCCTTCGTCCTGGAGGCCAAGGCCGGCGGCAGCTACGAGCTCGACTTCAGCGGCAACCGGGACATGTGCCTGGACGCCAACGCCGCCTCCACCACCGCCGGCACCCGCATCCAGCAGTGGCGTTGCAACGGCGGCGGCAACCAGCACTGGGTCCTCAAGCCGGCCGGTGGTGGCCGCTACAAGATCGCCGACTCCCAGGACCCGACCAAGGTGATCGCCCCCGGCACCACCCTCGACGCCAAGGGCAACCCCGCCGTCGAACTCGCCACCGACACCGGCGCCGCGACCCAGCTCTGGCAGCTCACCAAACTCGGCATCGTCTACCTCCACGGCTGATCCCGGGCACCTCCGCGGCGGGGGGCCCCCCCCCCCCGGGGGGGGGGGGCCCCGGGGGGGGGGGGGGGGGGGGGGGGGCGCGGGGCGGGGGGGGGGGGGGGCGGGCGGCGCCCCCCCCCGCCCGCC
>NZ_JBIUSS010000009.1:329025-345390 GCF_044741445.1 Kitasatospora sp. NPDC088160
CACCCGTGCCCCGCCCCCACTGAGCGACACCACCACCTCCGCCACCGCCCCTCCCCACCGCCCCCCGACCGCCCCCCCGCCTGCGGCCCCCCCCACCGGCCGGTGGGGGCGACGCCACGGGGTTTTCGGGGTGGGCGGGCGTTCGCGGGGCAGGTGGGGACGTGCCGTAGGCTCACCTGAAATCGCTGCGCCGTAGCCGCGCGGACCACCAGCGTGGCGGGGAGTACCCAGAGCAGATGAGCACGGCATCGAGCACCGAGTCGTCCAGCACCGAGCCCGGCGCGCCCGCGGCGCCGGAGGCGGAGCGGCCCGCGGAGCGCTCCGAGGAGCGGGCGGGCCGGCGGCCCGGGCGGTTCGGCGCCCTGGTGGAGCGCTTCGCGCCCGCGCTCGGGGCGTACGCGGTGGTCAAGGCCATCGGCCTCACGGTCTTCATGCTGCTGCTGTCGCACACCGGGGACTACCTCAAGAAGAACCCGGGCCGCGGCGGCGGCGCCCAGCCGTGGGACGTGCTGGGCACCTGGGACGGCGTCTGGTACCAGCGGATCGCCGAGAACGGCTACGACCCGCAGCTGCTCCCGATGCACGGCTGGCCGCTGGCCTCCTACTACGAGAACTCGGCCGCCTTCTTCCCGCTCTACCCGTGGCTGATGCGGCTGGTCGGCGCGGTCACCGGGCTCGGCCCGTACGGCTCCGGGATCGCCGTCTCGGTGATCGCCTCGCTCGTCGCGGCGGCGGGGATCTTCGCGATCGCGGAGCGGCTCGGCGGTTTTCGGGCGGGCGTGATCGCCGCGGTGATCTGGGGCCTGTTCCCGGGTTCGGGGGTGGAGTGGGCGGTCTACTCGGACTCGCTGTTCGTCGCGCTGTCCGCCTGGGCCTGCTACTGCGTGATGACCCGCCACTGGCTGACGGCCGGCGTGCTGGCGCTGGTGGCGGGCCTCAACCGGCCGACCGCCGCCGCGCTGATCGCCGCGGTGTCGATCGCCGCGCTGGTGGCGCTAATCCGGCGCACCGACGGGGTGGCCCGGCCGCTGACCGCGATGCTGATCACCCCGTGGGGCCTGATCGGGTACGTCGTCTGGGTCGGCTACCGGATGGGCGACTGGGGCGGCTACTTCAAGCTCCAGCGGGGCGCCTGGAACCGTTACTTCGACGGCGGCGCCTCCACGGTCCGCACCGTCATGGACGTGATCACCGGGCACTGGAACTTCTGGCAGTCCAACCCCATCCCGGACCTGATCGCGATCGCCCTGCTGATCGCCCTGCCCGGACTGCTGGTGCTGCTGTGGCGCACCCGGCCGCCGCTGGTGCTGGTGGTCTACACGGTGCTCACCATCGCCACCGCGCTGAGCAGCAACCAGATCTTCGGCAACATCTCGCGCTACCTGCTGCCGGCCTTCCCGCTGTTCATCGGCCTGGCGGTGGCACTGCGCCGGGTGCGGACGTCCTCGCTGGTCGGCCTGCTCGCGATGCCGGTGGTGGCGGCGGGCTGGTACGCGGGGTATGCGCTGTTCGAGTTGGGCATCCCGTAGACCCGGGGTTGGTTGCCAACGGGATCATCCGGCAGCGGACGGGCCGTTGCTAATCTCGGACGTATGACGACGACCCCGCCCGTGCGCCAGATCCGTGACATCTCCGGCCTGCTGGACCACGCGAGCCACGTGCTGGCGACCCGGATGGCGGCCGCCTTCACCGAGCTCGGGATCACCCCCCGCGCGTACTCCGTGCTGTTCCACGCGCAGGAGACCGAGCGCACCCAGATCCAGCTGGCCGAGCTGTCGGACCTGGACAAGACCACCATGGTGGTCACCGTGGACGAGCTGGAGAAGGCGGGCCTGGCCGAGCGCCGCCCGTCCGCGACCGACCGCCGGGCCAGGATCATCTCCGTCACCGAGGCGGGCGAGCGCGCCGTCGAGCGGGGCACCGCGATCGCCGACCGGGTGCACCGGGAGGTGCTGGAGTCGCTGCCCGGCCCGGAGCGGGACGTGTTCGTGTCGGCGCTGACGCGCCTGGTGGACGGGCCGCTGGCGGAGCCGGTGGAGAGCGAACGGGCGGTACGGCGGGCGCGCCGCGCCCGGACGAACTGACGCGAGGTCACATCCCTTCGTCCCGGCCGCCGTTCGACGGGCGGGGCGAAGGATTCCGGGAAGTCCTACGGCCAGACCAGGCAGTACAGCTGGTGCCCGGCCTCGTGCAGGCGGTTGGCGAAGTCCTGCCACTCGTGCAGCTATTGGCCCCCGCGAGCCTGTGACCTGCGGGTTTGTCGTCAAAGCGCCGCTGACCAGCGAAAACTACCTTCAGTGGTTGACGCTGGTCAGCGGCGCTTTTCACCCTCATGTGCCCTGGATGTGCCCTCGTTTCGCACCGTTGTTCAGCGTCTTGAGGGGAGGCCAGGACTGGTGATCGGTAGGTCAGCCAGCGGAGGGTAGGCCACCGCTGCGGTCGTCGAGGACGACGTAGGGCTGCTGCAGCAGTGGCCTGTCGACCCCGTCGTCGGCGGGTCGGGCGCTTGATGACGGCGGCGATGCGCTCGCGGGGCGAGGGTTCACGTCTCGACGCCGGTGTCCTTGCCGAGGCTGCTGCACACAGTCTCCCGGAGCGCGTGTACGACTCGCCATCACGACTCGAACAGGGGCGGCTGATTCCAGGGCGAGGCTATGGGTTGCCCTGGAGAGCCGAGCAGGCGTGCCAGCTGGTCAGCTTCGTGTTCGGTGAGGTCGGAGAGGAGACGCGCCGTTGTGCTGATGAGCTCATCGAGGGGAACG
Organism: Kitasatospora sp. NPDC088160; assembly: GCF_044741445.1. Taxonomy (NCBI): domain Bacteria; kingdom Bacillati; phylum Actinomycetota; class Actinomycetes; order Kitasatosporales; family Streptomycetaceae; genus Kitasatospora; species Kitasatospora sp. NPDC088160. The sequence goes on from NZ_JBIUSS010000009.1 coordinate 331,788, forward strand.
TGGCTGCGGGCACCTCGTGCACTGGCCAAGCGGTAGGTGAAGCTGCAGTGCAGGACCGCACCGGAGGGTGTTGGCGCATCCGCCTCGATGACCGCCTCAGCCTGGCCCAGCGCCTCGCTGATGCCGGCGAGCTGGGAGTCGTGGACGACGTTGTCTCCGGGGCTGTCGTAGCCGATACGTCGATCGGTGACGAGCATTCGGATCGACGTAAGTGGGATGGAGAACCGGTCGGCCCGAGCGCGTACTTCGTCCAGAGTGGGCTCGTCATACCTTTCGGTCGTGTCGAGATCCTTCTGCGTCTGGGCGACGTACGCCCGAAAGCGCGACATCTGCAGAACGAGGTTGCCTTGATCCACTGCCCAGCGCCAAGGGCCGATCGGCGCGTTGGACGTGGTCCCCGGAGTAAGCGCGCAAACGTGACTCTGCCACTGCTGAGCCGCCGGCCGCATGAGGTGCTGAAGGTTCTCCGGGTCGCGGACCGGTGTGCGAAGCAGGAGCGGCAGGCTGATCAAGGGAAGCAGGCGACCCCAGAAGCCGCTGTCAGGAATCTCCTCAGCACTGAGAAGGTAGGCGAGGGTGGATTCGTCCAGGCGGCCGGAGCGTCGCAGCGTGCCTGGGAAGCTGGCCAGGGTGGAGCCTCCGCCCTGCCAGAGAGCCGCCATGAAGGCCGTCATCCGGTCTGCGACCAGGGGCACCATCCGGGCGGATACCGCTTCCACTGCCACGCGCGTCGGTGCGACATCTCCTTCACGGGCAGCTTCCACGCCGGTGACGACAGCGCTCCTGAACCGGGTGATCGCGGGGCCGTCCAGGGCGCCATGCCCGCCTTCGATCACCGAGCTGGAGATGAGTCGAGGGACGCTGGGGGTGTCCTGGGTGGGAACCAACTCGCCGAAGGCCGGAGTGTCGAGGAGCAGGGTTTGGTGTTCGGTGGCTGACGGTTGGAGGTCTGCCGCCGCACGGGATGCTTCGAGTTGCCCCAGGGACACGATCATCGGTCGGTCCTTGGTCTGCAGCCGGGCGATGTCGTCCTGGAGCTCCGCCGGGTTGGCCGTTGTACGGAGATAGACGTGCCGGTCGGGGGTGCGGGTCGCCTGAGGCCAGCGGATCACCATGTCCGGGGCAAAGGTGTGGTTGAAGAAGCCTGTCGCGATGACCTCGGCTCGGGGGTCCATCCGGCGCAGTTGGTGCCCGATGATCTCTTTGACCCGGCCGAAGGGCTGCCTTGGATCCGTGTCGTCGAGCGCGGCCATGATCGCCTGCGATGCCTGATTCACCACTGCTCTCCCTTACGGATCAGTTCGGCAGCCACGATGGCTTCCCAGTCCTTGAGGGGGACCAGCGTCTCCTGCTTCTCTGACAGCACGATCAGCCACAGCCGCGACGCGACCATCGCAACGATCTCGGGGTCGATCGCCGACTCAGCGGAAGCTCGGTCAGCTGTTCCGAACACGCGTTCGTGATGGAGCAGAACCGCCGTCTCGACATGCTTCGGCGAGTCCAACTGCGACCAGGCGTTGGCGCGGAAGGGAGCCCATGTGATCCACATGAGGTGATCACTCAGAAGATGGCCGTTCTGGCACGCGACGTAACACTTCGCTACGAACTCGTCGAACTGAGTTCCCTGGTCACTGGGCTGCTGGTAGTTCTTCACCTCAGCACAGAACATGTCTCCGTGGTAAGGGGCGCCCCGCATGGCGCCTCCCAGGTCGAAGGAGAACGTCTGCCCACCATGAGGCCATGCCAGAGTCAGCCGTCGGGCGCACGACGGCGAGTCGGTGTTCGCATACGCGCCCGATATTCTCATCGTGCCCTCAAGCCACATCTTTGCCCGGCGGGCGCCTGAGAATCCTTTGAGGTGGGCGTCTTCCCCCACTGCCACGTTGATCAGCGTAGAGGACTCCAGCGGCTTCTACCACGGGCAGGGAGCACTCGAACGGTCGGTCTCAAGGTCCGATTGGCAGGAGTCGGTGCTGTTGCCCGCGCGCATGTAGGGCTGGGTCGGCCCGTCGAGAAGTCCTCGACAGACCCCTGTCTTGTAATGCCGCAGCCGACTCCCAGCCGTAGTGAGAGAAGGCGGGACCACATCGTGGTAGCTGGCGAGCGCCTGTGCGGCCGTGGGTGAAACGCCGGCTCGGGAAAGTGGTCGGAGAGAACCCAGCGGGCGGTGAGGCGCTTGTTGGGCTCTGTGTTGGTGAGTTCGCCGGTCCACTTGTCGGTCGCGAAGACGAAGAGGACGAACTGGCCGGTCTGGTCCCAGCCTAGTTCGACGTGGATGACGGGGACGAGTTCAAAGTCGTCCGGGTCAACGAGCAGGTGTGTCTCCTTCTCGAGCTCGTGGGCGGCGGCTTCGTCGAGGGGTTCGCCGGGTTGGGCCTTGCCTCTGGGGAAGTCGTTGACGCTGCCGCCCTCGGGAAAGTGGGCGCCGCCTTGACCAGCTGTTGAAGGCCCTTCGTTCGGCACCGCCGTCAAGCCGGCTCAGGACCGGCAAGCCGTCTGCGCGCTGCTGAAGTCTATCGCCGAGGCCAACAACGAGACCGACCAGTGGGCCCCGAGACCAGCAGGCGTGAAGTGAAGCACAGCCCCGCCGAATCAGAACGCTCGGTCCGCCCCGATGACGAGTTCGGCCAGCATGGGCAGGCACTCGTGCGCGACCCGAGCGGTCTCTGGAACCACCCGGTTCCACGGTCCGCGTGACAGCGCCTCGATGAGCAGGACGCGACCACGGGCGTCGTTGCCGAACGACTCGGCGATGCCAGCCAGGGCCTTGCACCAGTGCTCGGCGCCGGAGATGGTGTCGGTCAGGTCGCGCGCCTCCTCCCGGGCTCCCGCCATGGCCATTTCTCGGATGACCGCAGGCAGGGCCCTCTCGCGCTGGCTTTCGAACGAGATCCATTCGAGCAAGGCCAGGGCCTCCGTGAACTCACCAGCCGCTGCCTTCCCTGCCGCGATGGACCCGAGGCTCCCGTCGTAGCTCGCCGCCTCATCGATCGTCTCGGCCAGGTCCAAGGCCCGGTCCAGATCACCGACGTCCACCAGCTGTCCCACGACAGCGGCCAGGAAGTCGGAAGTGCCGTCCGCCGGTAGAGCTCCCAGGAGGCCTAGCGCCCGGTCGGGTTCCAATGCGGCGAGGAAGGCCTCGGCGGCGCACAGCTTGTCCCGGCCCTGGCGGTAGCGGCTGTCGGACGTGCTCGCCAGGGCCAGGATCTCCACCGCCAGTTCGCCGGCCTCCTGGAGCCGGCCGGCGCCGCCGAGCGCCTCGGCGACACGCTGCATGGCCTCCGCTCGATCCGAACGGTGGATGTCCCGCCGGATCTCCTCCAGCAGGAGGGAGCACGCGTCGTCTGCTTCCCGGTGGCGGCCCGTGCTGTACAGACCCGTGACCACCCTGGTGAGGTTCTGCACGCGTTCAAAGCCGTCGGCCTCCTGGGTAAGCACTTCGGCCCGGCGGACAGCCCGGTACGCGTGCTCCTCGTGTCCCGCCGCTTGAAGTGCCCGGGCCAGCGCGATCAGGGTGCTCACCTCCCCGCGGGGCATGAGTCCGTCTCGAGCGATGGTGGTGGCGGTGGCCACGGTGTCCCGAGCCCGCTCCACGAGGCCGGCCCCGAGTAGGAACCCCGCCGTCCCAACCAGCGCGGATACGTGCCACCACGGGTCGGAGATCTGGCCGAGCAGATCGAGGACCTGATCCGCCACTTGGACGCATCGATCCGTGTCGCCGGACCGTCCCAGTGCCTCCCCGACCGCGTTGAGCACCTTTGTCCGGGTGGCGGCATCGGTGATTCGGTCCACGAACCGGAGGGCCAAGTCGGGATCGCCGGCCTCAGCCGTTGCCTGGCCGATGCTCGCCACTCCCGCGTCCCAGTCGGATTCGTCCGTGAGGAAGTGGTCAACCAGGGACATCGCTGCATCCGGCCGGCCGGTCGCCGCGAGAGCCGCCGCGATCTGAGGAAAGATCCAATCCACGTCTTCCGGATCGTCGATCGCTTCCACCAGTGTCGCGGATGCCAGCGCGATCTCGCGGGCAGTCGACACCAAGCGTGGTTCCGAGGAAATCTCACGGGCGAGATGGGCCAGGAGCTGTGCCCGCCGGAACACCTCATCCGCCAGGCCCGCGGCGGAGACCGTCCGGTCGACCAGGTCCACCGCCTGCCGAACGTCGCCGAGCCGGGAGAACGAGGCCGCCAGGGCGGAGCAGAGTTTGGTCCGGGTGACGGTGTTATCCACGGTCTCCACCGCGGTGACGGCTTCGGCAGCCCAGGAAACCGCTTCTGCTGCCCCGGCCGCCCCGTTCCCGCCTCCCGCAGAGGCCAACGCCTTGATGACAGCCACGAAGGCTCCGGCTCTCGCCTCCTCACTCGCGATGCTCAGCGCGACCTGCCACGCCTCGGAATACCGTCCGGTCTCCGCCAGGCCCCCGGCGATCGCCTGGAGCACTCGTGGCCGGTCGGAGGAGTCGAGACCGTCGACCAGCTCAAACGCCTCCGTCGCGCGACCGGCGCAGGCGAGGACCTGGGCCACGGCTGCCAGGGCCGCCACCCTGTCGTACGACATCGGCCGCGACCTGGCCAGGTTGACCGCCCGATCGGTGTTCCCAAGCCGAGCCCACAGGGAGATGAGGCCAGAAGGGAGGTTGGCCGTCCGACTGTGCAGCTGATCGCGGGCGACCGCGAGCCGCAGGACGGAGGCCATGTCCTGGCCTCCGTCCCGGCGGCTGTCCGCCAGCAACTGCTCTATAGCTGAGGCGAGTTCGCTCAGCCCGTTCAGATCCGACCCGGTGGCGCGCCAGAGCCGCTCGTGTCGTGCGCGGTCGCCGACCAGCTCCACCAGCCTGCGGCTGTCACCCAGCTCCTGGAGGAGCTGGGTGTAACCACGCAGGAGGTACTCGGGCGTCGTCGAGGGCCAGCCTTCGTCTCGGTACCGCTGCGCCCACTGGTGAAGACGCGCTCGGCACCCGGTCAGTTCGGGGCCGGTGACGAGGTCGGCGGCGCTCTGTCGGATCTCCTCGTGCGCGAACAGGTAGACCTCGGGCCCGGTGGCGGCCGCCCAGTTCGCGGACCTCTGCCCGAAGCTTCGTCCGCCCACCGCCGACAGCTCGCGCTCCACCAAACGGGGCCGGCTGCCAGCCAGTTCGGCCAGGTCGTGAGCACTCAGGCCGCCACCGGCCGCCAACGTCAGCGCGACCAGGTCGCGGCCCAGCCCTCCACCGTTCAGCAGTCGCGTCAGGTCCTGTTCGGCGAGCCACCTCGCGGCGCGGGCATGCGGCGACTCTTCGAGCCGGTGATCGATGCCTGTGTTCCTGAGCGGATGATCTGCCGGGACGTCACCCGGCACGGGAGGGTGTGGCCGGCCGGCCACCACGATCCGCATGCCGTGCGGGGGGACACGCGGCAACAGCGCGGCGATGCTGTGGCAGTCGGGCCCCGAGGTCACGCCTCGGTCCTCGTCCAGCCCGTCCACCACCAGGACGAGCCGCCGTCCCCGGGAGGCGCACTGCTGAGCCGCCCGGTTCAGCGCGAGCAGCAGCTGTTCGTCACGTGTGTGGGGCGTGCTCAGCGGCTCCTCCTCGTTCAGCAAGGAGTACAGCTGCCGCTGGACGACCTCGCAGAACGCCGCCGCGTCGTTCTGCCGGGCCAGGCGGGATGTGATGAAGAACGAGACGATGTCCACCCCGGCTGGCGGCTCCAGCACGAATGCGGCCAACAGTGCCGACTTCCCCGACCAGGCGGGAGCCAGCCAGCGCCAGTAGGAAAGCTCCGGTGCGCACGCGGCCGAATCACCGGTGCAGAAGGCGGCCACCTCGGCGAGTTCCCGCTCGCGTCCCCGGAACTCGGCGGCGGAGATCGCCTCGACCTGGAACAGGTAGCCCGACTCGGGGGCGCGGTGGGCGGACAGGCTCACACCACCGTTGATGACCCCGCTGTTGGCCAGGGCCACGCCTCCTCGGGCGGACGCGTCCCCGGAATCCCTAACCGCGGTCCTGCCGTGATCGGGCCGGCGCACGGCACCCCCTCATGACGTTCCTCCGGTTCCGGGCCGCCGTCCGGAACCGGACGGCTCGGGCGTGCTGGCTATGCCTGCCGGAATCCGGTGTTCGCACTGCCGCTGTCCGCTTCGGCGTCACCGGTGTTTCGGACGGTCACCGATCCGGGTAGGCCTCCCGCTGCAGGGGCGACGAAGCCGGTGTTGGCGTCCCCGCTCCCCCTGACCATTGCCTTCCCCGTCTCCGACACCTGGACGGCGACACCCCGGGATGAGGGCAGGACCGCGTACACGCTGACGCCGAGAGCCGCCACCCCGACCACGGCGGAGACCACGCCGGCGGCCTGGTTCGCGCTGTCCCAGCTCAGGAACGACAGGGCACCCGCGAGTACCGCGACCGCCAGGCAAGTCGCCACGATGATTGCCCGCCGATTGCGCTCCACGGCTCGCCCCTCGTTCCGTCTGCCCCCGCGAGTGCCCCGGAAGAGAACGCGCCGCCGATCGTTGAGGGAGCCACCTCGGCCTTCGACGAGCACCATGATACTGGCGTCACCTCAGTTACTCTTTTCTATAAGACTGTTGATGCATGCTGGGGTACAATCGTCGGCCTGTTCAACACCACCTAGCAGGTCGGTAGTGAGCTCCGAGGTGCCAGCAGTAGTTAGCACTGGTCAGTGTCACTTTTGACCTCCATGTGCCCCAGACGTGCCCCCGCGATGGCCGGGGAGACCAGCCGGGTTCAGTACGGGACAGCGGTGATCAATCGGCGTGCGGTGGCCGGTTGTCGGCCTCGCGTGCTTGAGTGGAACTACCAGCGGGGCGCGTGTTGCCGTGGATGGCGTGGACGAGTTGTTCAAGTACGCCTGCGGCGCGAACAGCGGTTGTGGGGTCCTCCAAGACGCGCAGAAGCTCGTCCACCCGGGCCAAGACGACATCCTTCTCGTCTGTGATGAGCTCTCTCTGCTCGTGGCGCAGGGCGGCCTGCACGCTCCTGAACGCCGTGATCACTGCTTCGGCCTTCACCTTGGGGTCGCCAGCCATGAACATGACGTCCGCGTACCTGTCGATCCACCATGGCAGACCGAGGGACTCGTCGACCAGGCGCTCGCGCAGGATGTTGAGCCTGACGGATTCCAGGTGTTCCTCCGTAGATCGTTGCCTTTCGGCGAGCTTCTGGCGCTCGACCTCCTCTGCGATGTCCGGCTCCAGCGACAGTCGGGCCCAGGCCGTCACTGCGATCCGCGGGTCGGCTTCGAGCTTGTCGGACAGGGCGGTGTTGATTGCGTCCTGTGCAGCTTCGACGTCCCCCGGCAGGAATTCTCGGCTCACACGTTGTGCCTGGCGACGCAGAAGTGAACGTGCCACGGCGTGCGGGTGCAGCGGAGGCATCACGAGGTTCGCAACGACGGTGAACGAGTAGTCCACCGTCGCCGCGAACCACAGAGCCCGACGCGAACTCTCCAAACGGGCGTCAAACCGGTAAGGGAACTCACCCATCGTGTCTGACTGCTCGGCCTTCTCAACCGCCAGTGATCGTCCCGGTCGCCGCCGCCACCTCACGTTTCGATGCCAGCGGTGCTGGCTTGCGTGGACTTGGCGCTGAGGATGGCCTGTGCGTACTCGAAACGAAGCTCGTTCCGCAGTTCGCTGTTTCCACCGAGGATACGGTTCAGATCGCTTCCGAGGCAGCCGACCTCCTCCTCAAAGACGACTGAGATGAGATCACGGACGGCACTGGTCGGGAGCTCCTCCGCTTCGGCTGCGCGGCACCAACTGTCCACTGCTACGGCGGCCTTAGCCCGGATGCCAGGGTGCCGCCATGCTGCCCGCACACCATCCTTGAGAAGCACCCGTACCGCTCCACCTTCCGGACCGTCCAACTGCAGAAGGCCCAGGACGAGAGGGGCACCAGCGCCAACTGCTCCAGGCGCGTGGCCGGCACCAGGTTGCCCCACAGCCAGGACGTCGATGAACGCCGAGGCACTGCCAACACCAGGGGCAGCACCATGGCCGGGGAACGGGATCCAATCCACAAGGGACTTCAGGACCTGCGCGGCGAGCCCTGTGTCGTGGAGAAGGTCCACCAGCGCGTCGAGTGCGGCCTGCGTTGCCGATTCGTCACCTGGCTTGTCCAGAACGTACCGTAGCCGGGTAAGTGCGATATGTGGAAAGTCTCGGCCAAGGCGACGGCTGCAGATCCCGGCGACGGCCAGTTGCCGGTCGACCCGCCGCTTCCCCTCGGCCCAGCCACGGAGCCGTTGCCGAACAGCGGCTCCGACGAGCGGATGTACCGCGAGATCGTCGAGCACATCGAGCGCCAGGCTCTTTCGGCTATCCTGCGCGATCCACTTGTCGAGGAGTTCCAGGATCGTCTTCGGCCCTTCGGACTCCGCGAGGGCCGTCAACGAGGCGGCCAAGCGCTCCCGGTAGGGCTCGGCAATCGCCCCTGCCGCGCTGATCTGCTCCAGCCACTTGGTCAACACCGGCACGAGCTGAGGCCGCGTGTGCCACACGTGGCGAAGCAGGGCACGATCGATTCCCGGCCGGTCCTGGCTGATGGAGGCTGTCCCGTCTTCCCGGAACGCGATGTCGGCAGCCTTGCATCGTTGCTCGGCGTCGGGCCCGGCCAGAGGACCACCCAGAGGAGCTGGCCAACCGATCTCCGGTTGGCCGAGCAGACTGTCGGAAGCATCCAGGATCACCCGGGCGGGGCACTCGTCTAGGAACGAGGCGGCGATGCGCAAGGCCCGTGGTCGAGGCGCTTCTTCCTGTTCGCCACCGAACCACCGGTGGATGACTTCTTCCCAGTTCTCGTACTCACCCCGAGCATTCGCATCGTCATGACCAGTAGCCCTGGCCATGATTCCGGCCAGGCGCTCCCCCTCACTCGGTGAGGTGTCGGGCGTGAGCAGGTTGTGGAACACACTCTCTTCGACATGGAGCCACTTGGCGCGCTCGGCCGTCTGCGGGTCAGCCGACAGCCTTCGTTCCACCACACCTGCGGCACTCGGCTGCTTGGCCTCGCGCACGAGGACGGGCCCACGGTCGTCTCCCTCAGCCACCGGTCCCCAAGCCTGCCGGCTCACGAGGACGACCAGGACTGTACTGGTACGAGATGCTTGCCGTGCGTACTCGGCCAGCTGCTCGCGGAACTGGTCGGACAGCAGCTCACTCTCCCCCGCAAGGTTGAGCAGGTAGCCTGTGTGGCGCTCCCTCGGGATCAGTGCGGTGTCCGGCTTCTCCCAGTCGGCCAAGAGCTCGAACAGCCGGGCCTGCTGGGGCAGGCAGTCGTCCAACAGCCGCATCGCGGTGGTCCGGGCGCCTACGCCTGGCTCTGTCACCAATGCCAGGACGCTACGGGCCCTCTCGCCCGATGCGACATCGGCTCGGAGTTGTAGCACGGTATCTGCATAGCCACCGGGCGCTTCGAAGAGCTCCGCCAGGAGAAGGTCCGTGCGGGAGATCGGGCGCGGCTGAAGGTATGCGAGACCCTGCATGTACTTGGTGACATACAGATCGCGGCCGGCGACGTTGGCGTCGCCGCCGATCTCGTTGTCCGACATAGTGATGGCGGGAGTCTCCGGTTCCTCATCCTCCCGAGACTCCGTGACGTCCTCCGGGCGCGGTGCCACACTGTGCGGGTGTGCTTCGGGCGCTACGGATGGACCGGAAAGCAGTTCATGTTCGGGCCCGTAGGAGTCGTCAGCGTTCACGCCTGCCCTCCGGTGATCCTGTCGCGGCCGGTGAAGTTGAAATCGCCACCGCCGGTCTTGATACCCGAGAACTTGAGCCCGCTGTTGATCACTACCCCGGATGCCGAGAACCGCGGATCACTGCCCAACGCCTCAACCAACCTGCGCAGATCGCTCTCGGCCTCAGCGCTCCGGAAGACCAACGGCTGCAGGTCGCGGGCCACACTCCTCGTGAAGGCTCGAGCAGCACTCTCGCGCTCGGCGTCAGGTGTCTCGAGCAGATCCTGGTGGATTCCGTCCAAGCGAGCCAGCACCGCGTGATCGTCCGGCGTCCCGTGCCGGCTCACGAACTGGGAGATCCGGTCCTTGGCAAGTTGCCACACGTCCGTGCTCATGGCGCCGACGAAGGCACCGGCCGCTGCCGTGACGATCTCTGCTGGTGTTGTCACAAATCCCCCCATGAACTTGGATCGCGATCTTTCGGCGTGTCACACGACACCCACATCGAAGACAGTGCCACCCCTGCTCCTGTTCCGACATCGAAGAGTCGATCACCCGGGCCGGAGGTGTCCAGAAGTCCACGCTTCGGCAGGGGGTCAGGTTCGTACGATCAAGCCATCTCCCAAAACAGTGACCGGAGCGGCATGCTCCGCCCGAGGGAGCATCGAGCCAGCACTGCTGACCTCGCAATATCTGCTGGGGTCGATCCAGACGTTCGAGGAATGGGATATCCGTTCGATTATTTCGCTTAACAAGTGACGCCCGGATCATCTTGAGCCACAGCAGACTCGGCAGGTTCATACGTCAAGCACGACTCGCTGAACCCTCTCCGACCAGGGATATTGCCCGGGCTCATGACGGGCCCGCGCCATTGGCATGGGCAGAGATGATTGTCCGTAAAGCGCCGACCGCACGTGAACCAGTCGTCAAACTGATTTACGTGAAGGTGACTACTGTTCGCTGGATACTTGCCCCGATCAGCAGCTGGCGGACCTACCGACTCATGGTCACGTTCGGAGCCGATCTCCCGTACGAAGCCGCATGGCAGATGGTGCGACTGCGGTACCACATCGATGAACTGCCCTACGTACAAATGGCTACCGAGCGGGCGCGGATGAACGTCTCCCCTCAGTCAGTCGAGACGGGCCCGCCCCCGAAATAGTCGAGGTCGCTTCCACTCGAAGCGCTCCGCGTAAGCTCGAACGACTTTCGGACAGCCATCCCTGCGAGCCAGCATTGCTACGAAACCGTCGCAAGTCGTCCGAGGTCGTCCGACTCCTTCCGCGCGCGCATTACCGCCCGCACCCGGGCAGCACCGCTGGCGGCAACTGCGGCACCACCCTGACCGAGGCCAGACACCTGCCGAGACCCGCACAGGGGCGGCAGATACCCAGCTGGAGCACGGGATCGTGGTACTTGGCGCACTCGGCGTACCGGGGCTCGGAGGGCTGCTGCGGGGCCTGAACGGGCGGCATCTTGCGCTGCTATTGGCCCCCGCAAGCCCGCGACCTGGGGTTTTGTCGCCAAAGCGCCGCTGACCAGCGAAAACTACCTTCAGTAGTTGACGCTGGTCAGCGGCTTTTTCAGCCCCATGTGCCCTGGATGCGCCCTCGTTTCGCACCGGTTTTCAGCGCCTTTCGGGGAGGCCGGGCCTGCTGATCGGCAGGTCGGCCGGCGGCGGGCGAGCCGCTGCTGCTGCGGTCTTGGTGCGCGCGGCTGGCTTCCTGCTGCTACCGAGCGATCGCCTCGAAGAACTCGCTGCGGCGTCAGTCAGGCCAGCTGCCGGCGTTGCACTGAGCTCGGTCCGCAGGCTATCGGTGTTGTTGCGGATTGCTTCCAGGTCAGCCAGCGGGCTGCACTGACCTCTGCGCGCAACAGTTCGACCTGACGGGCGGTGTTCCCCGCCATTTCCCCTCCCGATCTCGCGTCCGTCGGGCTCGAGGCGGGTGTGTGGCGATACGGAGCCGTGTGCGGTGAGTAGGTGGGTGGGACTGCGGAGATGCTTCGACCACTTTTCGAAGCCAGCTCGCCACAGAGGGTGAATATGCTAGAAATCCCCTCGCCACTTGCAATGAAGGGCTTGCAGGTGCTGACGGGTCACCCGCCCAACATTGCCCTCTCGTGTCTCTCGCGCACCGCGGCCACGAACAATTCGCGAAGCCTCTCGCCGTCCACACCGTGTGTCTTCACTGCATGGCAGTTCGGGCATAGGGCGATCATGTTCGCTGGGTGGTCGGGGCCATTGAATCTAAAGTCCTGGACGTGATCCACCTCCAGCACTGGGCCACCCTTGCGCCGCTCTGCATAGAAGTCAGGGTTTCCACATTCAGGGCTCTCGCATCGCTGGCCCGCTCGATCGATCACCATGTCTCGGACATTCCTGCGTCGCATCGGTTCTGTATGTGTCACCTCTCGGGCCTTACTGCTTTCTGCGGCAGTCAAGAGCTGCTCAAGAGCCTCGACCTTGGTCCGGTATGTGCTGCGGCCCGGCGCTACTCGCGAATCGAGGGCCCCCTGGCTGATCTTCTCCGATGCCGGATCCGGATCCAAGCGGTACTCGCGCTGGTCGATGATGGAGGAGTTGACCTGAACGGCCTGGGCTGGCCCCGTGGCCTCGCGATACCTCGGAATGATCGGGGTGACATAGGCGGTACGTTCTTGTCGGGTTGCCGGGTCCCGTCGGGGGGAGCCGAGGGCCTGCTTCTTTGCCTGAGCGCTGGCCATCAGAGGCCGGTAAATGTGTTGGCGCACGGCCTGCGCGGTCTGAACCATCCACTGCGCGCACTCCTCGAAGTTGTCCGTACCGGGGAGGTCGAACGGCTCCGGGTCTTCGATGCGGAAGAACCGCCCGGAGGAACCCGTGTTCACGTTAGCTTCGATCAGTTCAGTCAGCGCGTCGGTGTCGGCGGCCATTTTTTCATACAAGGCAACGGCGGTCGGGGTGGTGCTGCGAAGGAAGCACTCCAGGACTAGGCGATCTCGATCGTAGGATAGCCGCAGGGAACCGTCCGTACAACGGTCAACGATGATGTGCCCGGAGCTCATCGACGCGCCGGGTATTTGCTGTCGGATGGCCTCCAGCAAGGCCTTGTGTGGGGTGACAGTGGCCTTGGCCGCTGGTTTGCTCCGAGAGGCGGGCTGAATATGAGTATGTGGTTTGGGAGGCTGGAACGTGGTGATCCTGGGAGGCAGAATTAGCGGCCGTCCCTTTGCGTGAGCGTTGACGCGTATCGTGCTGACGGCATTGACGACCCACCTCCTACGGGCCCTTCGGCTCCTGTGAGTGCCAGGACAGGCAAGGGTGACGCTGGTGGTCTTGTCATCCCAGACGAGCGTCCCCTGAAGGCGCCCCAGTTGGCGACGGTCACGGTGTAGGAGCTCGTAGAACCTCCGACCTTCTGAGAGTCGGTTGTCCATGGTCAGAGTCAGAACAGGGGCAGTCTGCCTGAAGGCTAGAGCCAGGAGAACCAGACGCTCGGAGGCGACGACAACCGTGGCGGATCCACGCTTGAAAGCCAGGTCCGGGTGGATGGCCTGGAGAATGCCGAGCCGTGCCCGTTCATCAGCCGACATTGCCAAGTTGGCCTCCAGAGCGGGCGGTATCGGAGACGGTCGTCGCCATTATGAGTGACTAGTCGTCATCCGAGCGAGGTCTTCCGGATTGCCGCTGTCCCGATGCTGCCGCGCGTCCCGCGTGGATGGATGTACGACCGCGAGCGCACGGTGTGTGAAGAGTTGTGCCAGGTGCCGGTCGCCGCTGGTGGCCGTGTCCCTGCGCACGACGACTACTGAAGTTGAATTCGTGATGTCGCTCGGATGGGTGAAGCAGTAGCGTTCGCCTGCCGTTGGAGGGTTGGTCCCGGTAGTCGTGTGCTGTGAGGTATGCACAGGGTGGCGGTTTGACCGACGCGGAGAGGGCCGCGCGGGAG